>NZ_JBXAMS010000001.1:0-326644 GCF_058800905.1 Pseudomonas sp. GW822-FHT04C11
AGGTCGACCTGGTAAAAGCACGGCCTGCCTGACGGCAGGCCGTTACCGGCCCGCACACAAAATATCTGACAGTCCCGGCGACGACCTTATCAGTGCGAGTAAACCGGGCATTGGATATGGCCCATAAACACGCTCAAAATCAGCGTTCTTCCAGGGGTTTTCAGGGGCGGAAAGTTGGTTTAGACATATCAATATCCTGCCTATATTCATTACATCACGTCACTAATGATGTGCTTGAACCCATCTTTATCCCGCCAAGGCAACGCCATACAGTCGACTCCACCACCTGCCCATCATCCCGAAGGGAAGGTCACTGGAGAGTCGTCATGCCTTTCGTCAGCGTACGCATTACCCGCGATGGCGTTACCTCGGAGCAGAAAGCTCAGGTGATCGCCGAAATCACTGAAACCCTGGAGCGGGTCCTCAACAAACGCCCGGACCTGACTCACATCGTGATCGAAGAAGTCGACACCGATAACTGGGGCTATGCCGGGATCACCACCACCCAGTACCGAAAACAACTGGCAGAGGGGCAGTCATGAGGCGCCCCGTCACCATCGATTTCATCTCCGATGTGGTGTGCCCGTGGTGCGCCTTGGGTGTGACGGCGCTGGAACAAGCCATCGAGAATCTGGCTGGGGAAGTTCCGGTCGAGCTGACCTTCAAGCCTTTTGAGTTGAACCCGGACATGCCGGCTGAAGGTGAGAACGCAGTCCAGCACTTGATGCGCAAATACGGGCGTAGCGCCGAGGACATCGCGGCCGGCAAAGCGATGCAGATCGCCCGTGGTCAAGCCATCGGTTTCACGTTCGATCTGGAGAAACGCAGCCACTTCTACAACACCTTTGATGCTCACCGCCTGTTGTTCTGGGCATTGCAGGAAGGGCGGCAGATTGAACTGAAGAAAGGCTTGCTGCGCGCTTACTTCAGCGACGGCCAGAACCCGAGCGATCGCGAGACGCTGGTCCGCCTGGCGGCTGAAGCGGGTCTGACTGCGGCCCGTGCGCGTGAGGTGTTGGCGTCCGGAGCGTTTGCCACGGAGGTGCGTGAGCTTGAAGCGTTTTACCGCGATCACGGCATCAATTCGGTACCGGCCATGATCCTCAACGGTCGTCACCTGGTGTCCGGTTCGCAATCGGTCGAGTACTACGAACAGATGCTGAGGCAAATGGCGTAGGCCCCCGCTGAAGCCTGATTGATCACGTTTAAAACTCCATTATTTTGTAGAGGTTCATCATGAGCAATTCGAAAAAAGTCATTGTTATTACCGGCGCATCCCAAGGTCTCGGCGCAGGCATGGTCAAGGCTTTCCGTGATCTCGATTACCAAGTGGTTGCCACCTCACGCTCGATCAAACCGTCCTCCGATCCGGACATCCTCACCGTGGCGGGCGATATCGGCGACCCGGCGATTGCCGAGCGCGTGATTCGTGAAGCGATCGCACGTTTTGGCCGTGTCGACACCCTGGTCAACAACGCCGGGATCTTCGTCGCCAAGCCGTTCACCGCCTATACCCACGAAGACTACGCTGCTGTGCTGTCGGTGAACCTGAATGGTTTCTTCTACATCACCCAACTCGCCATCGCCGAGATGGAAAAACAAGGCCGCGGCCACGTCGTCAACATCACCACCAGCCTGACAGACCACGCCGTCGACGGCGTGCCGTCGGTACTGGCGTCGTTGACCAAAGGTGGCCTCAACGCCGCAACCAAATCCCTGGCCATCGAATACGCCAAGCGTGGCATTCGCGTGAACGCGGTCAGCCCCGGCATCATCAAAACGCCAATGCACGCCGAAGAAACCCACGAAGCGCTGGGCAATTTGCACCCGGTCGGGCACATGGGCGAGATCAGCGACATCGCCCAGGCCGTTGTGTATCTGGACTCCGCCGGATTCGTCACCGGCGAAATCCTGCACGTCGATGGCGGTCAGAGTGCCGGTCACTAAGACCTGCTTTTCCAAACCCCGGAAACAACAAAGCCCTCGCATTACTGCGGGGGCTTTGTTTGATAACTCCAAGCATTTAGTGGTCTGTCATTGCGCCAAAAAAGTCTAAATCCATCCTGTTGTTTCTACGATATTTAAGGATTCCTTGCCTGGAGTTGTCCTGCTGCCGGCTCTGGCATGGCCGCCAGCGAACTAAACTAAGTTGTACCTCTGGTGTAGATGTCTCCAGAGAGGTAAGGAGGTGCCAAATGGCCATTCGTGATACCTATCGGGAAATTGAGCAGACCCTGGGTCAGGTACCGGAGTGGATCAAGCAGATGCCGGAAGGTGCAGCGAACGGATTCTGGGTCGTAGCCAAGGATTTCTGGCTGGCAGAAACCAAGATTCCTAACAAGTACAAGGAGTTGATAGGTCTGGCAGTGTCCGGGGCGACTCGTTGTAAGTATTGCGCCCTGTTCCATACCGAAGCCGCGCGCTTGTTTGGCGCGACTGACGAGGAAATTTCCGAAGCCAGCTTTATGGGGTCGCTGACCATGATGGGCAGCACCTTTATTAACGCCCAGCAGATCGACTACGAGCAGTTCCGGCAGGAAACGCTGAGTATCGTCCGGTATGTCAAAGAACACTCGCAACCCAAAGCCGCATAAGCCGTTGCGGGAACCCGCCCTTCGCCAACTGACGGAGGATAAGTTGATTGCAATCACCGGCGATGGTCTTAGGACCACCGCTCGGTGGCAAGCGGCAGTGATGCGCGCCATCAGCGAACTCATGCAATACAGCGACAGCGCCCACGAAGAAAACCAGGACTTGCGCATTCCCTTCGCCAAAGCACTGCATGACCTCTATGCGGGACAGAAGTCCGACGCCGAATTGACGGAAATGGTGTTGCTGATGCTGGAAGTGGAAACTGCGCCTTTTCTTGGCAAAGGGGTCTAGGCGGGAGCGCGGGTTTTTCCAAACCCCGGAAACAACGAAGCCCTCGCATCGCTGCGGGGGCTTTGTTTGTAGGAGGCGGAAGAAAAAATTGGGACAGACCACGATTTATTCAGCATCTGCATATTCATTTAAGTCAGAAATCGTGGTCTGTCTCCGAATTACTCGTCAATCAGGAGCATTGTCAAGGAGGTGTCCATAGTGAGTGTCACTCGACAATCATATCAAGCTCGTTGTGAGCTTTTGATAGAGGCTTACTCGGCGGGTAGTGAATGCCGCATGTATAGTCAATAAGCAAATGCTCTGAATTTTCTTGTTGGGCAATATTATATTTTTGAAAGGGGAACATTGCTCTGCGCACAGGTGACTGATTCAATATGTTTTTAAATGTGACTTGTGAATCATCAGCAATCCAAAGTCTTCTTACTTTTCTTTTCTTGCTGCCATCAACGAACTGATGGCGTGCGTGTAAAACTCTAAGGTTATCCATGACCAGAATGTCCCCAGGGTCAAGGCTTATATTAATGATGTAGTTCTCGTTAGTGGAGTAATTGTTTTGGATGTAATTGAATGCAGCGCTAGCCCACTGAGGAATAAAGGCAGTGCTGTCATATCTATAACGAATTCTTAACCGGTTATCATTAATTTTTTCGAATACAGAACAATCCATGGATAATAAGTCGTCTCGACAGTAGGTGACACTGCCGCTGGTCATCAATACCTTTAATATGTCAGCTTGATTTGCAAGCAAATCATTGTAGATTTTTTGCCCGTCAATCAAAAAATTATCTCCGCCAGTCTCCGGCTTTGATACGCATTGGAGAATTACAAATTTGGGAGGTGTGATTTTTCTTGCCACGCCGCCAACGTAAGCCATCCCATTCAAAAAAGACCCATCAGTATGAGGAAAAAAATCACTTGATAATTCACCGTGGTAATCATCTTTGAAGTTTTGCCAGTCCTTGTTTATTGATTCTCCACCTCCCACCACTCCATTTTTATCGGATTTTGTATGGAATTGAATTGATCCAAACTTGCCGGCGATATCCCTAAATGCCTCCAAAGAGTTATCTTGAGGTTTGACAACACAATATCCATGCTCATTAAGAAAAGCTGAGATTCCTTTGATGTCAGAACAATCGATTTTTTTGCTTTTCGCCATTTCACACTCCTTGTTGTGATGAGATAAATTTCAAACGCTCTGAATGAAATGATCCAGAATCATTTTAAAACCAAAAAACGTAACGCCAACTTTCAAAAGCATGGCGCCTACACGCTGCGATATTCGATCTCTAAGAAATCCACCGAAATACGAGCCGCCAGTGGAGGCTATGATCATGATGGTGATGAGGTATGCGTAGTCCATGAATGCAAAGCCAGCCATAACAAAAGCAGCGACCTTCAAACCGTGCAGTACACTCATTTGCATTGCATGGGTGACGATCACTTCATCTTTTTTAATATTCATCCTCATCAAAATAGGCTGTGATATCAAACCGGTTACAGCCACAAAGAGTGAAAGAAATGTTTGAACAAACCCAACGATTGCAAAGTTTTTAAATATGAACCCCAGGTGTGACACGATCTTGGTCCATGTTATTGCCAGAATGAAAAAACCAAGCGCGAGTGATAGATATTTCTCAGGGAATTTCCCTATAAAGAAATATCCAATGAGTGCTCCCGCCAGACAGCCGATGATGTATTTAGGAAGAATTTCTATTTTTGCACTCTTGTAATCAAAAGCAAATCGACTGGCATTGCTCACCATTTGAATTAAACCGTGAACCGGTACAACCGCTGATATAGGTAAAAATTGAGGCATCACTGCAAGCAATCCAATTCCGCCACCAACGCCAATGGCGGCAGTCATAAATGAAGTTATAAAGCTGACGCCCACCAAGACATATAAGCTGGAAAAGTGTTCAATCATTTTTAATTCCTGTTGAGTTTTCTTAAAATTACAATGTGTATCTCGGTGCGGTGGCTTCTCGCATGGCTGTTTTTTCACTGCATAAGTGTCTGTGGACGGTCATAACATAATGATGAGTTTTCAGTTGGCCTCAGTCGTCATTGCTTTTAAAGGCAATAAGATGATCACGCGTGCACAGATCATCCGTCTCACCATTTGAGCTGCATGCTTTTTCAAGGGTGATAAAATTCTGCCCCTGCTCAAGGGCTCGTAGATAACAATGAGTAAAGTCGGGCTAGTACGTGAGTGCTGGGGCTGGTGTAATAAACAGCTGGCCGATCACTTCTTTCATAGGGAAAATTTTGATGTCATAAATAATTAGGCCGGTGGTGCGCTGCAGTGAAGCGCTAAAGAGCTGACTCCCCTTGCGGGTCATGATCTCCTTTATATCAATATCCATCCAGTTCGCCGAGGCGCCGTCTGCTGTTTAAGTTGCTGGGAGACGGTGTCTAGGACACTATTGGATTTTTGGTAGTTGCTATCGCTCTTTGCGAAAAGTTTCTGAATGCCGGCGTGATAGTGTGCCAGTTCTTATAATTTGGTAAGGGCGTTGATGCATGAGGGTCAAGGTGTTGGAGAGCTTGCCTTCGAAAGTTCTTGAGGTGTTACCAGGCTCTCCACCATCACTGAAGCTTTCCTCGTTACCAGGCGAGGCTATTCGAATATCCATATATTTACCTCCCTGTCCGACAGTGTTACGGAGAGTCTTTTCAGGCGGAGTGCGATTTACTTCTCGGGCAGGGCCCAAGCGATGATGCTGTCACCCAACTTGGTTGGAATTCGGTCATGACCGCCGACTACTGCCACGACGTACTGTCGGCCCTGGCTCATGTAGGTCAAGGGTGAAGCCTGATTGCCCGCGGGAAGGCGTTCTTCCCACAGTAGTTCTCCACTTTCACTGTCGTAAGCCCGCATGAAACGATCAATGGCGGCACCGATGAACGTCACGCCCCCAGCGGTTGTCACACCTGTTGCGTCACTCGGCGTGCCGATTTCGAAGCGCGTACGAGAGGCGATTCCCCAAGGCCCGCTGTCGTACCCCGTACCGAACGGACGACTCCAGACTACGTCGCGTGTACGCAGGTCTATGCCAGCAATGAAGCCCCAAGGTGGCGCAATGCATGGTTGGTCAAGGGATGACATCCATGGATCTTTGATGGCGCCGTAAGGCAGTCCGGCCTGGACGCGAAAGCCTTGGCTTTTACCCGGCGCTTCTTGGAATGACTTGGCATTGATGGCGTCGAGTTGTTCGCGAGGAACTAGCCCCTGCATGTAAGGGATCCGCTGGTTATTAATGATCAGTAGGCCTCGTTTGAGGTCTACCATCACGCCTCCCCAGTTCAAGCCGCCATGATGGCCGGGGAAAATCAGGCTTTGTTGGCCTACGACTGGCGGTGTGAAGATCCCTTCGTAGCGTGCCTGGCGAAACTCGATGCGACACTGCAACTGATCGAATGGAGTTAAGCCCCAGGCATTTGCCTCCGTCAGTACTTCCGGCGTTTTCGAAGGGCGTCCCATGGTGCTCGGCATATTGGGCGAAAGCGGCTGGGTGGCCGAAGTGTAGTCTCCAGGAGCGGTTCCCTGTGGGACGGGAGATTGCACGATATCCACCAAAGGCTCGCCGGTGGCGCGGTCAAGTACGAACAGCTGGCCGGATTTGGTAGCTTGAATGACGGCGGGGCGTGTGCCCGTTGATGTGGGGAAATCAATCAGATTGGGTTGTGGGCTCAGGTCGTAGTCCCATAGATCGTGGTGAACTGTCTGGAAATGCCATCTGACCTTGCCTGTGGCCGCATCCAGTGCAACCAGGGAGGAGCTGAACGTGTCTTCTTGTTCCGTGCGAGTACCCCCATAGAAGTCGCCGGCAGCGTTGCCGGTGGTGACATACACCAATCCCAGTTCATCGTCGGCGGATAGCGGTGCCCAGGAGTTGGGTGTGCTGAGCGTGTAGGTTTCGTCGTCGCGAGCGGGGGCATTGGTGTCTGGACGGCCTAAGTCCCAAGCCCATTTTTGTTTGCCGGTAACCGCGTCGTAGGCACGAACCACTCCCGAGGGTGCTGGGCGCACATCTGAATCAAGGACTCGGCCTCCGGTGATCACCACCCCGCGGATTACAATGGGGGCGGAGGTAATACCGGTCGACCCTTTTCTGAAGGTGCCTAACCCGTCTTTCAAATCCGCAAAACCTGCATTGCCGAAGCCGGGGCACGTTTGGCCAGTCAAGGCGTCTACCGCTCCCAAGCGAATATCGTTGGTGCCCCAGATAATGCGCGAAGCGCACAGGCCACTGGCATTTGGCACTTCGAAATAGGAGACACCGCGACAGTATGCGCCGCCATTGTCGAAGTAGGCTGGGTCGACTTTGGAGTCAAACCGCCAGTTTTCCTTCCCGGTGGTGGCATCCAGAGAAATGATGATTTGCTTTGGGGTGCAGGTATAGAGCGAGTTACCCACCTTGATCGGAGTGGCCTCGTTCAAGTATTTGGTTTTTTCACCTGGTTGCTTCACGTCGCCGTGGTGGTATTCCCAGGCTTTCACCAAGCCCGACACATTCGAAGGAGTGATTTGCGATGCTGCGGAATAGTGGTTGCCCAAGTTGGAGCCTGCATAAGCGGTCCAGTTGGTTTCGTCGTGTGACGCGGCAACATTACCGTCCGGTGACGTCACCGTGTTGCGACTGAAGGGTTGTTCGGGGCGCGTCGTTGCAAGCGTCGAGTCGGCAAGGTGAACGGCTGTCGGGAAGAACAGGGGCACCAGGATGGTGACTGCCATGAGTATCGGCAGTAGACCCATGATGGTGAAGTAATGACTTCTTCTGGCGTTTGCAAAGTCACGATGCACCAAGGGCCAAAAAGCCAGAAATGGAACGCTGAGAACAGCCAGCCAGGCTAAGCGTGGAATGAAGGCCCAACCATCGTACCCGGACTCCCAGATCGCCCAAGCGTAGGTGGCCAGGGAGGCCGCACCATAGAGGTAGATGCCGAGAGACTGTTTCAGGCCAATGAGAATGGCCGATAGCAACAGGGCGGTGCCCATCATGGCGTAATAGGGTGACCCGCCTGCTGCCACCAGAGCGCCCCCTTGATAGGCCAGTGTCACTCCAAGCAGGGCAACACATATTGTGTACACACCGAACAGAAGGTTCGAGACTCCCGCTCCTCTACTCAACGTCCTTCCGTTCATTACGATCATCCCTGTGCGTTTGGATATGGCTTCGCGTCCGAGCGGTGCGCATAATTGATCATTGTTGCAATGAAATACAATATCCGAAGTTAATATTAACTATTTAGTGCGGATGAAATGTGTTTCTGTATATTACGTCGATGAAAAACAATCGTGCCAAGCTGATCAGAGAACTATTGGAGCGCGCGCTGACGAAGCTTCGATCAGTAATAGGGGGCTAGTGGTGCGCTCTATATCCCATCATCTTCTGGCATGACGTCCTGATGGGTCTTGAGTCGGCCCACTTCGTCCAGATGCCTCCAGAGAAATTGCGCGGCTTCTTCACGGCGATCAGACTCGATGAGGTCGAGCAAATGGATGTGTTCCTGGCATTGCGCCATAAGACGCGTGCGATCGACGTTGGCTTTGTAGCCCACGAAACGTCTGAGTTGGTTTTGCTGGCGGATGGCATCGATGAAAAAGACATTTCCGGAGCACTGCACGATCAGTTCGTGAAACTGGGCGCCGACTTGGAACAGTTGGGCACGTGACAAGGTGTGGATATCCCCATCGAGCATGGCCTGCTGTTGCTGCCTGGCCTTGGCAAACGCGGCGTGATTGATCTGATAACCGGGCTCAAGCAGAGCGGCCGGCTCGATGGCCATACGGAAGCGGTAGCTTTGGATGTATGTCTGGGCGTTATGCACGAAGTCCTTGAGACCCCATCCTTGCCCTGGCTTGCGCTCCACCATGGCTTCGCTGGCCAGCCTGTTCAATACCTTGAGCAATTGTCCACGGGGCACTTCGTAACGGCGCAACAACTGCGCTTCGAAAAAGTGGGCCGGTATTTCGCCGCCAAGAATGTCGTCGACTACACGAAGGTAAAAGTCTTCGAAAGGATCACTGGCGAGAGGGAATGTTGTTTCCTGAATCTGCCCAGCGCCTTGTTTCAGAAAGTAGCCACGATTGGGTTCCTGGATGGCGAGACCCCACTCGGCGAGCAAGGCAAAAACCCGCCGAATAGGCGAGCGCGAAACACCAAGCGCTTGTGCGAACGTCTGCTCGCGCAACGGCTCACCGGCTTTCATCGACCGGGCGCGAACCATGTCGATGACGCGTGGGGCCAACTGCAAGGCGAGGTCTTTCTTGATCACAGGCTCTATCTCGAATGGTTAGCTTCAGTCCGTTCCCGTTGGGGTAGATACCCCCATCGGACTGGAGTTGGAAAATACCATACGAAGAGGATGTGGGTGTCTGTACAAAGAGCGTTGGTGGACTTGTCGAACAACCTTGTCGAGGCACATGAGCATGAAGGCTCCACGCATTTTTCTGATCCACGCGACCGCGTTGGCGATCGATCCCATCATGGCGGCCTTTGCCCGGCAATGGCCGGAGGCACAGATCATCAATCTGCTCGAAGACTCGTTGTCCCGAGACCGAGTGGAGGAGGGAGAATTAACCACGAGTATGAAGGCGCGTTTTCTGACACTTTCCCAGTACGCAGTACAATGCGCAGCGGACGCCATACTTTTTACCTGCTCGGCTTTTGGCGATGCCATCGACCTTTGCAAGCCTGACATTGCCATTCCAGTACTCAAGCCGAACGAAGCTATGATCAACCTGGCTCTAACGCAAGCATCGCGTGTTGCCGTGCTGGCGACGTTCGAGCCTACCATCACCTCGATAATCACCGAGTTCAAGCAAGTGGCTGAGCGTAGTGGTCGGGCGATGGAGGTGGTGCCCTATTTTGTCCCTGGTGCAATGCAGGCATTGAGTGAAGGGAACAAAGACGGTCACGATACCGCCATCGCGGAAATGGCTGCTCAGGTCGGAGCCTGCGATCTGATCTGTTTCGCACAGTTTTCGATGACGAGCGCCGCAGGGCAAGCACAGGCTCGATCGGGTCTACCTGTATTGACCACTCCCGATAGTGCAGTGCTGGAGCTGCGAAAGATGTTCCAGGCTGATGATTTTGTTTCTTTCCAGGATGGATGGTTACCCAATGCTTAAGTTCAATGCTCATCTCGGTTTTCAATTCAATGAGTTGCCTTTTCTGCAACGCATCGAAGCCGCTGCCGCAGCTGGTTTTCGGGCGGTGGAGTTCCCGTCGCCCTATGAATTCGACGCGAGTCTCCTGGCCGACAACCTGGCTCAATACGGTCTGCCGTTGATTCAGTTCGCCGCACCAGCTGGCGTTACCAAAGGCATCGCTGCCTTGCAGGGCAAGGAGGAAGAGTTTCGCAACGGGTTGGTCCAGGCCGCCAGCTATGCAAAGACGCTGGCGTGTTCGGATGTCCACATCATGTCCGGGGTTACGACGCAGGATGAGGCAGCGCTTATCTTCGGGGGCAACCTGGAGTATGCCGTCAAGTATTTCGAAGATCAGGGTTTGCGGCCGCTTATTGAGGTGATCAGTTCGCAGGCGATGCCGGGCTATTACATGTCTGACTTTAGCAAGGCGCAACAGGTGCTGGAGACCTTCCCGAGTGTTGGGCTGATTCTCGACCTTTACCATGCCCAGCTTCTGACCGCAGACGCAGCAGATGTTCTGGCCCGGTTTTATGACAGAACCGTCCATGTACAAATTGCCGACTGCCCGGGTCGTCACGAACCGGGAACGGGGAGCATCGACTTTGCTGACTTATTCGCGGCGCTGGAGCAGCGTGGCTACACAGGATGGATCGGGTGTGAATACCATCCTTCCGGTTCTACCGTTGCGAGCCTTGATTGGATTAAGCAGCTAAGTGCTTAGTGTTTGCGACGCTCGAACGGGATTCGGAGTTCACGTATGAGCGTCCATGCGACCGACTTTTGAACCCATTTTGGCTGGTGTCGAGCCGTAGCGACTTTTTCAACAGAGTCTGTTGATTACGGCAGGGGAAAAGGGCGCGCCCATTAGCCGGCCTCCCCACCTCCGTGAGGTGGGGAGGCCGGATAGATGATTCTGGGGGGCGCAGCTTGCAATCTTTTCCAAGGGCAAGCAGATCTGCGTTGAAGATCAAAAGATCGCAGCCTTCGGCGGCTCGTGCAGAGGGGTGTGTGGCAGTTGGATTTCTGGATGCCAGAAACAACAAAGCCCTCGTATTTCTACGAGGGCTTCGTTTTGTATGGTGCCGGCACCAGGAGTCGAACCCGGGACCTACTGATTACAAGTCCAAGTTATGGCCCAGTGTTCATTGGGCCTACCAGCAATAGCTAGTTTTATCAGGCTCATACGGGAGATATTCAGCGCACTTCATCGCACGGTGTGGAGTTTTGTGGACATGCTCTACTCGTCGTCGATGTCTTCAGGCCGAACTCTGACGACGGTGCCGCATTCACCATCAAGGAGAACCGACACACCATTTATATCGAAGCTTCCCACTATCGTTCCATAGGGCTCTTCCCAAGGCACCCACTAGCCAGGGCTGTGGAGGCTTGTCGTCAACGAGTTGTCGCTGGACTTAGGCGGACTTCCACCGAGAGCGAGATTTGGCGCCCAAGCTGTTGCAAAGCGCGCTCTACGTTCTCAATTTTGGAATGGTGCAGGACGTTGACCAGGCGATCTACCTGGAGTTGCTACACATCCAGGTGGAGCGTCAATACGGCTTTGCTCACTCCAGATTCCAAGAGCGTATTCCACAGCGCAACCTTTGCTCCTGTCAGCGCAGGCAGACGCAACGCGACGTCCCCAGTGGTGCAGAGAAAAATAAAAAAGGCGGCTCGATATACGACCGCTTCTTATTACGTCGAATTTGTCAAACTATTTTTTTTGGCGAATTGCAGATATTGGAATAGTGCGCGACATCCGAACTAAATTTTGCTCAATAAAGCGATAACTTAGATACGCCACCACAAGTACAGAAGCGTAAGAAGCAATCCAAAACAACACTGAGCTCCATACCCCACCTCCTGCATACCCCAATGATAGCCAAACTCGACCGCAAATACTTAGTGTCAGAATGTGCGAGAGGTAAAGTGAGTAAGACATATCACCCACTGATTTTAAAAAGCCGAATACCTTCAACCTACTTTTCGATTCCAGCAACGCAAATGCCAATAGTAAAAGCGTATAGCCCCCACCGACTGAGAAGGCTCGTTCCAAGGATATGGATTGAATCACATCAGAGCCGTCTACCACTCCTGCGCTCAATGCATACGCAAGGCCGCCCACCCCCACCAGTGCCATCGTGGCGACCGTGACAGATACCGTTGAAGGCCGTTGCGAAAGCTTCAGGAAGGCGATGCCAGCCAGTGCGCCAAAGATGAACTCCAGCGAAAATTCATGGGCCATCACACGCAGGTAAGGGTTCTCAGGCGTATCCATGAAGGCGGAAGCGCAGACAATCGCAACAAACCACAGCACAAAGGCACGCAGAACCCAGTTCGACGGCAGCAGCAGAATCACGGCGAAGACCAGATAGAACCACACTTCATGGATTAATGACCAAGCAACCATCAGTAACGGCAACGCCGAATGAGGAAGCAGCAGCAACGATGAAGTAATGTCAAATTTGCCACCCTGAGAACCATTCACCATTTCAGGCTTGATCTGGAACACAAGAAAGAGGGCAAGAAAGTAAACCCAGTAAGTTGGATATATACGAAAGAAACGGCCTTTCAGAAAGTTAAGCGCTTCACCCTTTAATCCGAATTTATTACGGAAGGCGACAATCATTACAAAGCCACTGATTACAAAAAATAGATCAACGCCGGTTTGCCCAAATATGAATATTTCGGGCAACAGGCTCTCGCCTTCTACATACTTGGCATTGATAAATAGTGAGTGAAAAGCAACGACAATTAGAGCTGCCAAACCTCTGGCAGCTTGTAACGAGGAGAGTTTGTACACGAATTTTTGTCCCTAGAGCCAACTGGCTATCCTGTGCTGGCATTTTGAAAGTAACGCACTTTCGTTGCAAGCACAGAGCCATGGACAGAGACATTTCGCTACAGAGTGATGGGTTTCAGCTTGCCAGCGAGCTGCAACGAAGTGCCCGAGTTGACAGTGAACGCAGCCGCATTCCCAGAAACAGGAGTAGGACCATGGGTGTGTGCTGCGAGTTGCGTGTTCATCTGTTGCAACAGATCAAGCATGTCGCACACGATCTAAAATAGGTTCACACCACCGGACCCGATCCAGCTTTTCGGCGCCTGTATCTGCTGGCTGATCCGGGTCACGCTCTTGCGCAGGCCCTGAATCCGCTCCTGCATATCGCCACCCACCGTGGCGTTGTGTTTCTGCCCCACCACCAGGTTTAAATCCCGACCGGTCGCCTGGTGCAGATCATCCACCGCAGCTAGGCTCGAGGAGCCGCCCGACAGCAGCTTCAGCGCACCCAGGTCTTCAATCTTTTTAACCCCACCCACCGACTCGGTCGAATGGTCGTCAATCGTCTGGGTGTGGCTCTGATACTGCTCGCGGTTCTCCAGGGCTTCCACGTCGCGCTCGATCGCCTTGTCGGTGATCTTGCCGTCTGTCTGGCGTAGCCAGTTACCATCGGCGTCGACGCGCTGTTGGGCGGCTTCGCTGTGCCGCCAGACCTGATCACACTTCGGCACCTTAGGCAAGCTCAGGCCGTGAGGCAGGATCGTCGGGATGTAGGGCTTGTTCGGCAGGCCGTAGGGAAAGCACACCACCACCTGAGTACCTTCCTCCGGAAAGGCATACATGCCCATTTCTTCGCCACCGGTGGGCAGCGGCACGCCGTCGAGCTGGGGCAGTTGCGGATCGGGTTCACCGGCTGGCCCTAGCACTTCAATGTCCACGGCATAGCGCAGCCGGAAGTCTTCGCAGATTCCCGCGCCGGCTGGCGCGTCGGATGTGCTTGGCGACAGGAGCTCGATGGTCGGAAGCTGAAAGTCTCACTGCCCGACAGGTCCGTGATTGCCGCATTCACTTCACTCGCACGAAGTCGTCAAAGAATCGAGCTGTGCCGATTTCTGAAGAGTTGCAAAAGCAAATCAAGAAGGCGATGCCCTTTGGTGATTGCTACAAGAAGTTTGGCGAGTCCGTTGATGCGGTGGCATTGGATCTGCCAGTTGACCCATGTGTTACGCCATACCTTCGCCAGTCACTACATGATGAACGGTGGGGATATCCTGACGTTGCAACGGGTGCTAGGGCATGCCTCGTTGGCAATGACGATGAAATACGCGCACTTCAGCCCTGGCCACCTTGCGGAAGTGGTCAATCTCAACCCTTTGGCGGTTGGGTGTGGACACTTTGTGGACATTTCGAAGAAGTGAAGCAGGGGCTTGAATAAGCCCCAGAAACAGCAAAGCCCCGCATTGCGGGGCTTTGAATGTGGTGCCGGCACCAGGAGTCGAACCCGGGACCTACTGATTACAAGTCAGTTGCTCTACCAACTGAGCTATACCGGCGTGTTGGGCGACGATTATAGCGATTGGCGTGGTTCTGTAAACCCCTGATTACTGACTATTTTTCAGCAGGACTCTGACAAGGTTCGCGCCCTTGTGTGTGCTTGAGCGCTCCGGGGCTGCTTTCGATCAGCCTGTGGTTATCGTGCATTGTAAAAAGTGCTGTCCGCCGGGATGCTTTTGTTGACGAATGACATGGCTCCGATTGTGACGTTGTCACCGATTGAGAGGCTGTCGGCGATGATGCAACTGTTCGCCCCGACGCTGACGTTGTCGCCAATCACCAGGTTGTACTCGTCCAGGCCCATGGTTTTTATGCCAATCGTTGTGTTTTGGCGAATGAAGAAATTCCGCCCGATTTTGATGTAACCGGTGATGACGACGCCAGGCAGGTGGCCGATGCGAAAACCTGGCCCTATCTCGGCATCAATGCTGATGTCGACCCCGTACTTGAGGTTGATTTTCCTCTCCATGCGTTTGGCATAGAGCCGCGCGAACGCATTTCCGCTATTCAGATACTGGGCAAGCCTGAACCAGAACAAATACCTGAGAGTGTTGTTCCTTCTGATTCTTCTGAAGATGTTGCTGATCAGCCCGATGCGGCTTCCGGGCTTTTTCTTGTTCGAGACTTCTGAGCGCCAGTGCAGGATCAAGGTGTCGAGAGTCATTGCGTTGTTTCCGCCCGATGTGAGGTCTGAAGCGTCAGGTGCGAACCAGCACATTTTTGAGTGTCTGAATTGCCCGCCACGAGCGGCTGTTGCGCAGAGCGTGCAGCTCGGCCTCGTTGCGTGGGTTGTTTGTCGCAGCGTGCAAGATGGCGGAGTGTAGCGATCTTCAATCAGAAAGTGTGTGGGCATAGCAGCCAAGTACGGGAGGGATTGGCAGGCCTGTCGAGGGGGCGACGGGTAGCTTTGCGGCACGGGGCCTTCCATGGTGGAGCCGTACGCGCCAGAGATTTCTGGCGCCTGGCAACGATAGTTCAGAATGTGGAGGTTGGTTATGACCTTTCGGATTAATGCTTATGCACAGCGGGAGGTGGTTTCGCTGCGTTTACGGCCTATTTTGTGGAGCAGTTCTCAACAAATCGCAACTGGCTGTTTTTTCGCCTGTTTTTTAATGTGAACAAAAAATGACCAAGCGCTTTTATGGCCTATAAGCCATGGATCCAAAGGCTTTTATCAAGTTTCATCAACAGACTTATCCACAGGCTGTTGATCGAAATGGAGGGGGTTATCGACGCTCGGCGAGCAGCATCAGATTGCGCGGTGTCAGTGGGGTTTCGCAGAACAATCCCAGGCGCACCGAGTAACCCTGTTCTTCGAGAAACAGCGCTCGGTCGAGTACCAGCCACAGCTCCAGGGGGCGTCGGAACAGGCCGCGTAGCAGTTCAAGATTACGCACCTGGGCCAGGCGTTCCCAACCAGAGGCTTCGAGCGCCACCCAATCCTGCGCTGGGACTGTGGATAAGTCTTTTAGCGCCGCGAGGTCGCGGCAGTAATCGGCGAAGGGTTTATCCAGCCAGGCGCTGGGCAACGACGGTGTGGGCAGGTAGTTGTCACAACTGCGCAGTTGCCGTTGCAGCAGGTCGAATGCCAGTCGGCGGGCCATGGACGTGTCGCGTTGACGTCGGACGCGGGCACCGGCGGTGACGGTTTCACTCAGCGGCAGGGCCAGATCGTCGAGGGAAAGCTGTAGGTCGGAACCTTTAGCTGCGTCGGACAGCGGCTGGTACTGGCGAGCGCTGATGCGGTTATAACAGCACGGCGCAATGGCCAGTTGTTTACAGCCGGTCGCGCTGGCCAGTTGCATCAATCGTACATGCAGATCGCCGCAGGCGTGCAGGGCGACCGGTGTCTGATCGGTGCTCAGACGCGCCGCCGCATCGGCGGCCATCACATCTTGTTGAAGATGATTGACTGCGAGGTGATGGTGTTGACTCAGCGCCTGACCGCTGGCGATCAGCGCCGGGTCATATTCCAGGCAGGTCAGTTGTTGGTCGGCTTGCAGCAGGCGTCGGCCCAAATGACCCTTGCCCGAGCACCAGTCCAGCCAGTGTCGGGTTTTTTCGGCAAATTGCAGGCAACCGGCGAAGGCTTCGATCTGCTGCCATTTGCGACCGGGCACGTCGACATTCAGTCGTCGGGTTGCAGGCTCAGTCGTATGAACGGGAAGGTTGCCTACAGCGCTGAGGGCAATGGCCCGCGCGGCCAGTCCTGGAAAAGGTGCGGGCGCCAGAAGGTGCTCAGGATGGTTATGGCTGTTTTCCGCGTCTTCCAGCGAACGCTGGCGTAGCCAATCTGCCAGTTCGGGATAGGCCGTTTCCCACGGCAGTTGCCGATGGGTAAACGGACGCGGTCGCCAGAGTGCCTGGTGTTCGCTCAGGAACTCGTCCAGCGCTTTGAAGCGGGCGAGCAACTGTTCGCCCGCAAGCACCGGCCGATCAGCGTCCCTGGCAGGCATCGACGCGCAACCAGCGCTCCAGCAGCTTGAAGCCACGCACCAGAATGTAGGCCATCAACAGGTAGAACATGCCGGCCGCGAAGAAGATCTCCACGGGCAGGTAGGTCCGGGCAATGATGGTGCGGGCCATGCCGGTCAGTTCCAGCAAGGTCACGGTGCTGGCCAGGGCGCTGGCCTTGAGCATCAGGATCACTTCGTTGCTGTAGGCCGGCAGGCCAATGCGCGCGGCACGCGGCAGGATGATGTAGAACAGCGCCGTGGGGCGCGACATGCCCAGTGCCCGTGCGGCTTCGATCTCGCCCTTCGGGATGGCCTGGATCGCCCCGCGCAGGATCTCTGCGATGTAGGCCGCAGTGTGCAGGGTCATGGTGGCGGTGGCACACCAGAACGGATCGCGCAGGTATGGCCACATTGCGCTCGCGCGGACCGCATCGAACTGCGCCAGGCCGTAATAGACCAGAAACAGCTGCACCAGCAACGGCGTGCCACGGAAGAAGAAAATGTACGCGTAAGGCAGTGCGCGCACGTACCACAGGCGCGACGAGCGGGCGATGCCCAGCGGAATCGCCAGCAGCAAGCCGAGGACGACGGCGATGGCCACCAGTTCCAGGGTCAGGGTCGCGCCCTGCGCCAGTTTCGGCAGCCACTTGATGATGACTTCCCAGTTCATTGTGTGCTCCTCGCGAAGCCGCGAGCGGCGCGTTTTTCCAGCAGGTGCATGCCGGTCATGGCCAGAATCGTCAGGCCCAGGTACATGAAGGCTGCGACCATGTAGAAGGTGAACGGCTGCTTGGTCATGGTGACGCCGTTTTGCGCATGACGCATGATTTCTTCCAGGCCGATCACCGACACCAGCGCGGTGTCCTTCATCAGGATCATGAACAGGTTGCCCAGGCCCGGCAGGGCGATGCGCCACATCTGCGGCAGAATCAGCCGGGTGAAAATCCGCAACTTTGACAAGCCCAGTGCCACGCCGGCTTCACGGTGACCCTTGGGGATCGCCAGAATCGCCCCGCGAAAGACTTCGGTGGCATAGGCGCCGAAGCACAGGCCCAGGGCAATCACGCCGGCGGCGAAGGCATTGAGCGCGAGATCGGGGTTGCCGAAAAACTCGCCCAAGGCACGCATCAGGTTGACCGTGCCAAAGTAGATCAACAGCACCCAGAGCAATTCCGGGATACCGCGAACCAGGGTCGAGTAGGTGCCGCCAAGCCATTGCAACGGCTTATACGGGGAAGTCTTGGCCAAGGCGCCGAGCAGGCCGAGCACCAGTCCCAGGCATAACGCCGAGAGGGCCAGTTTGACGGTCATCAGCGCACCAGCGGCGAGCGCCGGGCCGAATCCGTAGAGGTCGATAGTCATGGATTTCTATTCAAGTTGCCGCAGGCATTGCCAAGGACCGGCACCGTCAGAAAGCGGTGCCGGTCAGGCCAGTCAGAATCAATAGATGCTGAACGGGAAGTACTTGTCGTTGATCTTCTTGTAGGTGCCGTCAGAGACGATTTCTTTCAATGCGGCATTCAGCTTGTTACGCAGTTCGTCCTGACCCTTGCGCACGGCGATGCCGATTTTGTCGCTGGCTACCACCGGTTCGCCTTTGAACTCGTAGTTTTTGCCGGCGTCGCTTTTCAGCCAGTCGTAGTTGGCGTATTTGTCGGCGAGGATCGCATCGACGCGCCCGGAGGTCAGGTCCAGGTAGGCGTTTTCCTGAGTGTCATACAGCTTGATGGTGACGTCGTTGCCGTAATTGTCCTCAAGCCAGGTGCCGGCCAGGGTGGCGCGCTGAGTACCGATGATCTTGCCTTTGAGCGAGTCCTTGTCGGTTTTCAGGTCGACGTTCTTCGGTGCGATGAATTGCAGTTTGTTCGAGTAGTACGGGTCGGTGAAATCAACGGCCTGCTTGCGATCGTCTGTGATCGACAGCGAGGAAATCAGGAAATCGAATTTCTTGGCGTTCAGTGCCGGAATGATGCCGTCCCAGTCAGAGGTGACGACTTCGCATTCGACCCGCATCTTGGCGCATAGGGCGTCGCCGATGTCTTTGTCGAAGCCGACCACCTGGCCGCTGGCATCTTTATTGTTGAACGGTGGGTAAGCCGCTTCGATGCCCATCTTCAGTTTTTCAGCAGCCATTGCATTGGCCGAAAACACCAGTGTGGCGGCCGCGGCCAGGAGGAGTTTTTTGTAAGTCTGCATGTAGGTAGCTCCGTTAGCGGTTGCTGGACATGAATTGTTTGCAGCGCGCCGAAAGCGGGTTTTCGAACACCTGCTGGGGCGATCCTTGCTCTTCTATGAGCCCCTGGTGAAGGAACACCACTTCACTGGACACCTGACGGGCGAAGCCCATTTCGTGGGTGACCAACAGCATGGTGCGACCTTCTTCGGCCAGGGCGCGGATCACGTTTAGTACTTCCTGAACCATTTCCGGGTCAAGCGCGGAAGTCGGCTCGTCAAACAGAATAACTTTGGGTTGCATTGCCAAGGTGCGGGCGATGGCGGCGCGTTGCTGCTGGCCACCGGAAAGTTCTGCAGGGTAGGCGTGACGTTTGTCGGCGATGCCGACCTTGGCCAGCAAGGCTTCTGCCACTTCGATGGCTTCGGACTTGCTTTGCCCAAGGACGCGGCGCGGCGCTTCGATGATGTTGTCGAGCACGCTCATGTGCGGCCACAGGTTAAAGTTTTGAAATACAAAACCGATTTCGCTGCGCAGTCGATTGATCTGCTTGCCGTCGGCGGCGACCAGTTCGCCGTTTTTCGCAGGCTTGAGCTTGAGCTCTTCGCCGGCCACCAGAATCTGGCCCTGGTGCGGGTTTTCGAGCAGGTTGATGCAGCGCAGGAACGTGGACTTGCCGGAACCGGAGGAACCCAGGATCGAGATCACATCGCCGTCGCGTGCGGTCAGCGAGACGCCCTTGAGCACCTCAAGCGTCCCGTAGCGTTTGTGCAAGTTGCGGATTTCAAGCGCGGGCGTGGCCTCAGCCATGTGCGGTCCTCATTGAGTTCTGTTGTGCTCCTGCTGTTGGGCGGGCTTTTCTATCGAAGCGCCAAGCTAGCATAGCGGTCGAATGGCGGCCAACAGCCCCACGGGGCGTAGACGGGCAGTGCGTGACCGGTTGTCGCTTCAGCGCAGCAGACTGTCGCGCCATCAACAACCGATCCCACGTTTGAAGCCATGTCTGTGTGGGTGTCGCGTAAAAAAAGGCGCGATGGTGCCAGCTTTGGCCGGGTGTTGGAAGCGCTAACCGGACAAACGTTCCCGATCCGCACTTTTATTGTGCGTGAGCCGTTTTTCTGGTGTGTTTCTGGTGCGTGAATTCGTTTGTGAAGTGGGTGGCAGGGTAACGCTCTGGCGAAGTGCCATTAATTTCAATGGCTTGCGATGACTGTCCGGTAAAGGCGAGATCGCCGGGATAGAGGCGTATGAAACATTTTGGCGCAATTATTGCGTGCAGAATCCAGAACGCCCCGTTGGCTTCTTTTTACGAGAAGGATGCCAAGCGGGATGGAGGCAATCGCTTTTCCTTACAAAGGTAGTTTCAATGAGCAGCACCCAAAGCTCTAATGGCCTCGAACAGGGGCTCAAACCGCGCCATGTGACCATGCTGTCGATTGCCGGTGTTATCGGCGCCGGCCTGTTCGTTGGCTCGGGTCACGCCATCGCCGCCGCAGGCCCGGCCGTGCTGTTGGCCTACGCCGCCGCCGGTATGCTGGTAGTGCTGGTCATGCGCATGCTTGGCGAAATGGCCGTTGCTTCTCCAGACACGGGCTCTTTCTCGACCTACGCCGATCGCGCCATCGGTCACTGGGCCGGTTTCACCATCGGCTGGCTCTACTGGTGGTTCTGGGTGCTGGTAATCCCGCTGGAGGCCAACGCTGCCGCGACTATCCTGCATGCCTGGTTCCCTAATGTGGCCATCTGGGCATTTACCCTGATCATCACGTTGCTGCTGACAGTGACCAACCTGTTCAGCGTGAAGAACTACGGTGAGTTCGAATTCTGGTTCGCTCTGATCAAAGTCCTGGCGATCATCGGTTTCATTGTCCTCGGTGTCATGGCGATCTTCGGCTTCCTGCCAGGCAGCCAGGTCAGCGGCGTTTCGCACTTGTTCGACACCCAGGGCTTCTTGCCAAACGGCATGGGCGCTGTACTGGGCGCGATCCTGACCACCATGTTTTCCTTCATGGGCACCGAGATCGTGACCATCGCGGCCGCGGAGTCGAAGAACCCTGGCCAGCAAATCTCCAAGGCTACCAATTCGGTGATCTGGCGGATTGGCTTGTTCTACCTCGTATCGATCTTCATCGTTGTGGCCCTCGTGCCATGGAACGACCCGGTTCTGGCCAGCGTCGGTTCCTATCAGACCGTGCTTGAGCGCATGGGCATCCCGAATGCCAAGCTGATCGTCGACCTCGTGGTGCTGGTTGCTGTGACCAGTTGCCTGAACTCGGCGCTGTACACCGCATCCCGCATGATGTTCTCCCTGGGCAAGCGCGGTGATGCACCGGCCGTTTCCCAGCGCACCAACAAGAGCGGCACGCCGTACTGGGCCGTCATGTTGTCGACCTGTGCGGCGTTCCTCGCGGTGTTCGCCAACTACGTGGCCCCGGCTGCGGTGTTCGAATTCCTGCTGGCCAGCTCCGGCGCTATTGCGCTGTTGGTGTACCTGGTGATCGCGATTTCGCAACTGCGCATGCGCAAACAGCGCATGGCCCGCGGTGAAAAAATCGCCTTCAGCATGTGGCTGTTTCCGGGCCTGACCTACGCGGTGATCGTATTCATCGTGGCGGCCCTGACCATCATGCTGTTTCAGGATGCCCATCGCGTGGAAATCCTCGCCACGGGACTGTTGAGTCTTTTGGTGGTGGCGGCCGGTTTGTTTGTGGCTCGCCGTCGCAAGCTGGAACAGCGTGGCGCGGTCGTGTTGAGCTGATTGGTTCCGCGTAATGAAAACGGCCGCTGTCAGGAATGACAGCGGCCGTTTTTGTTTCTGATGCCGAGTTCAATCGAGGTGTACCCAATCCTCTACGCGCAATCCGGGAACACGCTCAAATTCCCGAAGATTATTCGTCACCACAATGAACCCTTGTGAGCGCGCGTGTCCTGCAATCATGTGGTCGTAAGGGCCTATCGGTGTGCCCGCCTTTGCAAGTTCCGAGCGAATCATTCCGGTGTGGGCAGCGGCTTCGTAGTCGAAGGGCAGGACTTCAAGACGAGCTACAAAACCTTCGATGACGGCCAGGTTCTTTTCCGGCGCCGCCGATTTTTCAGCGCCGTAAATCAATTCCATCAGCGTGACTGCGCTTATACACAGCTGGCCGTGATGGCGATTGAATGCTTCGCGTACGACCTGTGGTTTGTTCTTGATGGTAAAAATGCAGATGTTGGTATCGAGCATGTATTTGATCATCAGAACGACTCGCGCTCCTGATCGGCCGGTTGCTCGCGGTCGGCCATAAAATCGGCAGTGACGTTATCGCCATCGAACCAGCTATCCCAGGCTTCATCGGCCGGCGTGATGATGCGAGCGCGGCCAATGGCTACAACGTTGACGCGCTTGACGTCTTCAGGCATTGCCACGGCTTTGGGCAAGCGGACGGCCTGGCTTCGATTGCTCATGAAAAGGGTGGTCTGTTCCATTGGGGTGTCCTCCGCTTTTGGTGCGCTTAGAGCCCAAGGATAGGTTGTGTCGGGGATATGTCAACGGGATATACGCGGGGGCTGATGAAGGGTAGTGCCAGCTCTTCGATAGGGTGATGACCTTCAAAAAAAACGGCCGCTGTCAGGAATGACAGCGGCCGTTTTTGTTTTCGCAAGCTTCTTCAGGGGGGGTTATTCGGCTTTTGCCTCAGGTTCTTCCAGCGACTCTCGGTAGCTGTCCAGCGCATTGCCGAAGTCGGTGATGAACTGCGGGTCTGTCAGCCAGGCCTGGGCGGCTTCACGGTCCATGCCATCGGTCCACATGCGGTAGTCGATCAGCATGTCGGCGGCCAGGTGAGTGGCGGCCATGGCTTCGTTCTCGGCGTTTTCCATGTCCAGCAGTTCTGGGTGGTCGTTGATGATTTCGCTGAGGTTCGACAGCAGGGTCAGCAGCATGTCGTTGCGGCTGATGGCCTCGGCCTCACGCATTTTGCTGAACATCGCCAGGGTGTACTCGGGAATCGGTGCGCCGAGTTCGCCCAGGTCATTGTCGAGCGCAGCGGGCTTTCTGCCGTGAATATTGATTTGCCTGGCTTTGAGCTTGGCGCGTTTGGCGCGTTTCTGTTGCTTGTTCAGGGATGCCATGGGAACTCAGTTCGGTTTCTGTTGGGTTTGGGCCGCGATGGCGTCGGACGCCGCCACGTAGTCTGCCTGGAAGGCTGGTGATTCGATCCACGCCAGGGCGCCGGCTTCGTCCGTCTCGGTGGACCATTGGCGATACTCGATCAGCGCGGCGAGGATGAAGTCCATCGCGCCTTCCTCGCCTTCCTGTTCGTACACAAGCTCCAGCAACGGGTCTTCCAGGAAGGCCGCGCACATTGCTTGCTGGCTGTTTTTTTCGGCGTCGATCATTTTTTTGAACAGTTCGGTCAGGTCCACCGATTCGAAGTCGATGCGATCGTCGTTCGGATCCAGCTCGACCGGTGCGGCGGCCCGTTGAGTGCGGTTCTGCTTGGCCTTCGCTTTAGCGCGGGTAGCGCGTTTGTGTTGTTTGTTCGCGGATGCCATGGGCGTCGTTCCGTATTTCGTTGAGAGGGCAGGCCACTCAGCTGCGTGGCACTCGCCGCCCGGGGGTGTCGGGGGGCAGCTCGCCGTTTTGCAGCCATGACAATGCGATGGGCCATAGTGTGGCTTGGTATGGGCTGCGAAAAAAGGCGAAATGTCCGACTTCTTCTTCGCCGATGTCTTCTGGGGCGATTCGCAGGTGGGTGTTTGTACTGCTGGTGAAGTAGCTGAGCAGGCGTTCGATGGCAGCAATTGTGCCGTAGGGATCGTCGATGAGGCTGATGGCCAGGGTTTGTGCGGTGACGCTGGCGAAGGGCAGCCGGCCGTTTCTGGTGTGGATGGCGCGACCGCTGGGGCGCTTCTCGTAGCGGGCGGTGGGCGTGCTCCAGTCGCGAACCACGCCGGCGGGAGTGTCTTCCAGCCAGCCGAGGCGCTTACCGGGGAAGTAGCCGCAGACCCGCGTCACTAACGGCATCAGCAGGTGCCACTTGCCGAGCATCCGCCAGCGATGGGCTGGCGCATAGTCGCGCCAGTAGGCGAACTGCGCGCCGACGGTCACCAGGCGCCGGATCACGTGCCCTGAAGCGCCCAACCCCGCTGCACAGCCGCCGAAACTGTGGCCGACCACATCGATGGGCTGGCCGGGAAACTCCCGCTGGGCGCGTTTGAGGATCGCTTCGAAATCCAGCGCGCCCCAGTCGGTCCATGAAGCCTGAAGTCCTTTCAGCGATGCCGGCCGAGATTCGCCGATGCCGCGGTAGTCATAGGTGATGACGTCGAAGCCATTGGCGAACAGGTAATCGGCGAAGCGCGAGTAGTGTCGGCAGCGGACTGAGGTGGCGGCGTTGATGATGACGACCGGCCGCGTTGCGTCCACGAGGGCGTGTCGCCAGGTGAGGCCGCCAAGGATGAAGCCGTCGGCGGCAGGCTCCTTGAAGGACTTGCTTTGCGTTTCTGCGGCTGACGATTCTGGCCTGAGCGTGGAAGGTACGCTTTGTAGATTCATCGGCTGAGCCCTGACGATGACGAGCCCAAGAATGAACTTCAACGTTGGCGTTTTGCAATGTTTTGGAGTCGGCGGTCACGGGCGATGCCGTGCGTCACGTACGGAGGATCTGGTTCGGGTGTACTGAGCGTTTGGTCCGTTTTGCACTGAGCTCAAGTCCGAATCGATCTAAAACCCTGATCCTCGGTCAGCAATCAAAAAAGGTGTAACAGATAGGGTTCTGTGGAGCCCGGGAGTCGTCATCATGAGGTACGTTCATTCACTTATGCTGCCCCTTGCGGCTGCCGGCTTACTGATGCTTCCCGTCGTGTCGCGGGCTGCCAGTGTTGAGCCGATCGACAGTTCAGCCGTGCAAGTCCAGCAGCAACAGCAAAACGGGATCACCTACCTGTCCGGTGGTATCGGCGAGGATGAGTCAAAGGCCATTCAGCAAACCAAGGGCTACAACCTGCACATGACCTTTTCCACCGGGGCGGAGAATAAATATGTTCCCGACGTAGATCTGGTCATTCAGAGCGCCCCAGGGAAAACCGTGCTGACCCTGAGTCAGGCCGGTCCTCTGGTTTACGTTCAGCTACCCGCTGGCAAGTACACCGTTGTCGCGACGCGTAATGGTGAAGTGCTGCGTGATACCGCCGACGTCGGCAACGGTGCTGCACGCAATCTGGTCTTCCACTGGAAGGGCAACAGTAATAGTTAGGGATGACGGCTTTTGCGCGGTGCCACTAAATCGCGGGCATAAAAAAACCCTGAATCTTGCGATTCAGGGTTTTCGGTATTTGGTGCCCAGAGACGGAATCGAACCGCCGACACGGGGATTTTCAATCCCCTGCTCTACCGACTGAGCTATCTGGGCAACGGGGCGCATTAAACGGGTTTTTCAGGGGGTCGTCAAGCAAGTTTTCAAAAAATATTTAATTATTACCGTCGCTTACGATCCAACCCCCGTTTTTACGGGATTACTCGGCGGGTGGAACGTAGCCTTCGGCCTTGGCGTATTCCTCGCCGGAGAAGTACTTGTCCATCTCGCCCTGAAGATATTTACGGTCTTCGGCGTTCATCATGTTCAGGCGTTTTTCGTTGATCAGCAGGGTCTGGTGTTTTTGCCAGTCGGCCCAGGCCTTGGCCGAGACGTGGTCAAAAATGTCCTGACCTTTGGCGCCCGGGAACGGGGCGCGCTCCAGGCCTGGCAGTTCTTCTTTGTACTTGCGGCACATGATGGTGCGGGTCATGACGACTCTCCTGCGTTCAATACATCGGCCGCGCGCTTCAGCAGTTTTTTCACCGGGGCGGCAAGGCCCAGGCGCGGCGGGGTGGCGAGGTTATACCAGAGCCAGTCGGCCTCGGCCACGTGATGGCCAGCCTCCTGGACCTGGACCAGCCAGGGTTCGATAGCCAGTTGGAAATGGCTGAAGGTGTGGACCAGGCTCGGCAGCTCAACGTGCTTGCCCAGTTCCAGCGAGTGTTGCAGTGCCAGATGTTCCAGATCGCCGAGGTCGTCGAGTTCCGGCAGGCTCCACAAACCGCCCCACAAGCCCGTGGAAGGGCGGCGGTAAAGCAGAATGGCGCCGTCGCGGTTGGCGAGCATCGGCATCAGTGTGCGCTTCTGTGGCACGGTTTTACGCGGTTTGGGGATCGGGTAGCGGGTTTCCAGGCCGAGCATGTGCGCTTCGCAGCCCTTTTCCAGCGGACACAGCAGGCAACTTGGCTTGCTGCGGGTGCAGAGCGTCGCGCCCAGATCCATCATCGCCTGGGTGTAGGCGTTGACTCGATCATAAGGTGTAAAGCGCTCAGCGTTGGCCCACAGCTGTTTGGCAACCTTTGGTTCGCCGGGGTAGCCCTCTTGCGCGGTAAAGCGTGCCAGCACCCGTTTGACGTTGCCATCGAGGATCGGCGCGCGCAGGCCCATGCTCAGGCTGGCGATGGCGCCCGCGGTGGACAGGCCAATGCCAGGCAAGTCAGTGAGTTTTTCGACATCCCGGGGAAACTCGCCGCCGTACTCGGCAACGACGATCTTCGCGGTTTTTTGCAGGTTGCGCGCACGGGTGTAGTAACCCAGTCCGGTCCACAGGTGCAGCACTTCATCTTCCGGCGCGGCGGCCAGGGCTTCGACCGTTGGCAGCGACGCCATGAACCGATCGAAGTAGTTCAGCACCGTGCTGACCTGGGTCTGCTGCAACATGATTTCCGAGACCCACACCCGATACGGGGTGATGCCCTGTTGCCAGGGCAGGTCGTGGCGGCCGTGGCGGTCATACCAGTCCAGCACCGCGGTTGAGAACTGCTCGACTTTCATCGCTTGAACAACCCCTTGAGGGCGTTTTTCAGTTCCGGACTGACTTTGTCGCCGAGTTTCTCATCGATTTTTTCGCCGAGCTTGTCGCCCGCCAACTTGCCCGCAACCTGGCCGAGACGCTCGTTATCCAGGCGGCAGGCCTTGGCACCGAGTTCCAGCGGGCCACGGCAGCGCAATGGCCACTCGATGCCAGCGTAACGCTCGTTGACCTGGCAGGCCGGGTCCGGCATGTCGCTCTTGTCGCCTTCGACGATGATGCCGATGCGGTAATCCATGCCCAGCACACGCAGGTCGACGTCACCGTTGCCGTTGACGGTCATGCCCGGGATGCGGACTTTCAGGTCTGGATTGCTGGCCACGCCATTGCGTAACGTCAGGTTGCCCTTGAGTTCCTGAAAGGGGGTGTCCTTGCCATGCGGTTCGCCACTGAGGGTTTTGTGGTTCAGGGTGGCGATGCCTTTGCACAGTTGTTGCTCAAGGTTGGCGTTGAGCAGCACGCCGTTATTGAGCACGAAACTGGCCGTGCCGTTGAGGCTGTCGATCAGTGCTTTCTGGCTGTTGCCGCTGGCGGTCAGGTTGCTGTTGAGCGTGACCAGGCCTTTGACTGGCGGTTTTTTCCCTTGGCTTTCGAGAATGTTCTCCACCGGGACTTTGCTGATCTGCGTTTGCAGGCTCAGCACCGGCACGGGCTGACGAACATCGAGCGTGCCCTTGGCAGCGAAGTTGCCGTTGTAGAGATCGCCACGCAGGTTTTCCAGAGTCAGCAGGCCGCCCTGGCCAGTGGCTTTCAGCGCGGCGTTCTGGATCGACAGCTTGTCGAGGGTCAGTTGGCCGAAGGTCAGGTCGGCGTCCAGATCAAGCTTGCTCAGGCGTTCTGACGGAATCAGTTTGTCGCTGCTCCAGGCGCCTTTGGTCGGGGCGTTCGGCAGTGGTGTGCTGCCAGCGCCGGCCAGCGCGTTGGTCTCGGTGCTGCTGACTTCCGACTGACGAGCCACTGCAGCGCTGTTGGCTTCGGCGGATTTTGGCGGCAGGTAGCGATCAGCGTTGAAGGTGTCGCCCTTGAGCTGCACGCGCAATGATTGCTTGGCGAAATCCTCGACGGCGATACGCCCGCTGAAGCTGCTGTCGTCGACTTTCAGGTTGAGATCGTCCAGCACCACACTGCTCGGGGTGCCCGCGAGACGACTGACCAGTTCGACTTTGCTCAGGCTGCCCTCGGCCATGGCCGGGAGTTTCTGGCCGATGCTGTCGACAAACTTCGCCAGGTCGAATTGCGCAATCGACACTCCGCCGCTGATTTGCGGGGTTTTGTCCAGGTTGTTGACTTTCAGCTCGCCAAGCGCACGCAACTGGTTGGCAGAGATCTTGATGCCGGTCCATTCGGCGACGTTCGCTGCTCTATCCAGCAACAGTTGACCTTGAGCGGCATAGGTCACGATCTTGCCTTGCAGCGGTTCGCCGGAGATTTCGCCTGCCAGTTTCATGTCTTCGAACTGGTAGCGCTGGAGGGCGCGTTCGAAACGCAACTCGCCATTGAGTTCAGTGCGCACCCGTACGTCCGGCTGGTTGCTGGCCAGGAACGCGGTCAGCTTGACCTGAATGTTGGTCGCGTCGTGCACCGGGCCGGTGCTCAGCTGGATGCTTTCGGCGCTGAATTGCTTGCCGGTTTGCTCATCGTTGTATTCAACCCGGGCGTTGTTCACGGTCAGGCTGTCGATGTCGAGACGAATCGGTTGGGCCGGTTTTTCCGCAGTGGCGGGTACTTCGGCAACCGGTTCGCTGGTGCTGCCGGTAGCTGGCGCATCCGCCTTGGCGGCGACGGGCGGGACCTTGCCGATGTCTTCCCAGTTACCGTGGCCATTCTTGTCACGGTTGAGGCGCAGGTTCAGGCCTTCGACGCGGACATCGCTCATCTGCACTTCACGGCGCAGCAACGGCAGCACCCGCACGGACAGGCCAAGCATTTGCAGGTCGGCAAACGGCTGGGTCGGATTGGCCAGGGTCGCGACACCGGCATCGTGCAGCTCAAGTCCGAGCCAGGGGAACAGGCTCCAGCCGATATCGCCATTGAGCGTCAGCTCGATGTGGGCCTTGTCGCGGGCAATTTGGCGGATCTCGTCTTTGTAGTCGTTGGGATCGAAGAAGTGGGTCAGGGCAAAGCCCAGCGCCACAATGATCAGCAACAACCCGAGAAGTACCAAACCCAGGATTTTGCCGAACGCTTTCATGGGCGAGTCCTTGTAATGAGTCAATGTCGAATTTAGCCAGGGAGTATAGCGCCCCGAAACCGACGACTGGTCAGTGATCGCTCTAGAGCTGGTCCAGCGGCAGTTTGAGCTTGGCAGCCAGTGCCTGGGCTTCGAGGTGCCCGGCCGGAGCCTGCAAGTGCAATTTGGCCCCCGCGAGTTCGGCCATTTTTTGCGCTTCGCTGACCAGGCGTTCAGCCACGCCACGGCGCCGGGTGATTTTTCGCACGCACAAATGGGATAGCTGCCAGATGTCCTGCTGTCGGTGCAGGCGTGCCGCGCCAAGCAGTCGGTCATTGAAGCGTCCAGCGATCAGCGAGCCGTCGCGCAGGCTGTGTTCAATCAATTGCAGTTCATCGTTGAACGGCGCAATCAGCCAGCGCGGAGCATCGTGGTAGATCTTCTGCAGATCCTGCTGATCCTGATAGCTGGGTTCGTTCAGCGATTCGACGACGATGGGCATAGGGTTTCCTGTGAAAGAGTTGTCCGGGTAATACCCGTCAATGGGTGAAACGGTTTTTTAGTGTGTGATCGGAACAGATGTCACACAAAAGGTGATATCAGTTTGGTTTTTCTGTCACGGGCAAATGGTAATCTTTGCCGTTCGTCGGTCCTTCTGCGACCTGTCGTCGCGCCGAGCGGAGCTCTACTCGATAAAACGGTCATGCCTGCGTGCAACAAGGCCGAGAGTGAAGAGTGTCTGGCGAACCATACTAATAATTGGGGGAAACACAAATGAGCACGAGTACCGAGGCGGGGATTATTCCCGCCCAGTCAGCGTTCCTGTCCAAGGAGCGGATCATCGCCAAGCCCGGTTTCAACCGTTGGCTGGTTCCACCGGCCGCGTTGGCCATTCACCTGTGCATCGGCATGGCCTATGGTTTTTCGGTGTTTTGGCTGCCGTTGTCCAAAGCCCTCGGCGTGACCGCGCCGGTGGCCTGCGCGCCAGACATGAGCTTCATTGCGCAGATTTTCTCGTCCCAGTGTGATTGGCCGATTTCGATGCTCGGTTGGATCTACACCTTGTTCTTCATCTTCCTCGGCTGCTCGGCAGCGATCTGGGGTGGCTGGCTGGAACATGCCGGGCCACGCAAGGCCGGTGTTGTATCGGCATTGTGCTGGTGCGGCGGTCTGCTGATTTCCGCGTTGGGGGTGTATACCCACCAGATCTGGCTGATGTGGATCGGCTCCGGCGTCATCGGCGGGATAGGCCTGGGGCTGGGTTATATCTCGCCGGTTTCGACCTTGATCAAGTGGTTCCCGGACAAGCGCGGCATGGCGACCGGCATGGCGATCATGGGCTTCGGCGGTGGTGCGATGGTTGGTGCTCCGCTGGCGGCTGCGCTGATGGGCCATTTCGCTTCGCCGGCTGGCGTCGGTGTGTGGCAGAGCTTCCTGGTGATGGCTGCGATCTACTTTGTGTTCATGATCGGCGGTGCGCTGTCGTACCGCGTTCCGCCGACCGGCTGGAAGCCTGAGGGCTGGACCGCACCAGCGAAAAAAGCCGCGAACGCGATGATCACTCACCGCCATGTGCACGTTAACGTCGCGTGGAAAACCCCGCAGTTCCGTCTGGTATGGCTGGTGCTGTGCCTGAACGTGTCGGCGGGTATCGGCATCCTCGGCATGGCGTCGCCGCTGTTGCAGGAAGTATTCGCCGGTAAATTACTCGGCAACGATCTGACCTTTGGTCAGCTGGATGCTTCGCAATTGGCGTCGATCGCGGCAATCGCTGCCGGTTTCACTGGCTTGCTGAGCCTGTTCAATATCGGTGGACGGTTCTTCTGGGCGTCGTTCTCCGACTACCTGGGCCGCAAAAACACCTACTTCGTGTTTTTCGCCCTGGGGTTTGCCCTGTATGCGTTGATCCCGAACCTTGGCCATCTGGGCAACATCGCGCTGTTCGTGGCGGCGTTCTGCATCATCCTGTCGATGTACGGCGGTGGTTTTGCGACGGTTCCGGCGTACCTGGCGGACCTGTTCGGTACGCAAATGGTCGGTGCGATCCACGGTCGTCTGCTGACTGCCTGGGCCGCTGCCGGCGTGCTCGGCCCGGTGTTGGTGAACTACCTGCGTGAGTACCAGTTGAGCATCGGCGTCGAACGCGCGGCTGCGTATGACATCACCCTGTACATCCTTGCGGGCCTGCTGGTGCTGGGTTTCCTCTGCAACCTGCTGGTGCGTCCGGTGGCGGATAAATACTTCATGAGCGATGCCGAGCTGGCCGTCGAACAGGCGCTGGGTCACGACAAAGGCGCGGACAGCACCACCGTGCTGGAGTGGAAAGCTTCCTCGGGCAGCGTGCCGTTGGCCATTGCCGCATGGCTGGTGGTGGGCATTCCGCTGGCGTGGGGCGTTTGGGTGACGTTGCAGAAGACTGCCGTCCTGTTCCACTAAACGCATGACTCCCCTTGTAGGAGCAAAGCTTGCTCGCGATGAACGATAACGCGGTGTGTCAGGCGTACTGTCATCGCGGGCAAGGACTCGGCGTCCCCACGCTCCTACATGTCATGACAGGTATGTCCCCGGCGGCATTGGGTTCAGCCCGTCAGGGATATCACCTCGCGTGTTTCTGTTTGGCGTCCGCGCCCCTATAATGGTTGCCTTTTTCGCCCAATGATTTTGCGGAGCTGGTGATGGCCGAACGTAAGGCGTCAGTCGAGCGCGACACTCTGGAAACCCAGATCAAAGCCTCGATCAACCTGGATGGCACCGGAAAGGCCCGATTCAATATCGGTGTTCCCTTCCTTGAGCACATGCTGGACCAGATCGCCCGTCACGGGCTGATCGACCTGGATATCGAGTGCAAGGGTGACCTGCATATCGACGACCACCACACGGTGGAAGACGTCGGTATCACGCTGGGTCAGGCTTTCACCAAAGCCATCGGCGACAAAAAAGGCATCCGTCGTTACGGCCACGCCTATGTGCCGCTCGATGAAGCGCTGTCGCGCGTGGTCATCGACTTCTCTGGCCGTCCTGGCCTGCAGATGCATGTACCGTATACCCGCGCCACTGTCGGCGGCTTCGATGTCGACCTGTTCCAGGAGTTTTTCCAGGGCTTCGTCAACCACGCCAACGTCAGCTTGCACATCGACAATCTGCGTGGGCACAACACCCACCACCAGATTGAAACCGTGTTCAAGGCCTTCGGTCGCGCATTGCGCATGGCCGTCGAGCTTGATGAGCGCATGGCCGGGCAAATGCCTTCGACCAAGGGCGTTCTGTAATGCAGACGGTCGCGGTTATCGATTACGGCATGGGCAACCTGCACTCGGTGGCCAAGGCCCTCGAGCACGTCGGTGCCGGCAAGGTGCTGATCACCAGCGATGCCAGCGTGATTCGCGAAGCCGACCGGGTGGTTTTCCCCGGTGTGGGCGCGATTCGCGATTGCATGGCGGAGATCCGTCGCCTGGGCTTCGACTCGCTGGTGCGTGAAGTCAGCCAGGACCGTCCGTTCCTCGGCATCTGCGTGGGCATGCAAGCCTTGCTCGAACGCAGTGAAGAAAACGACGGCGTCGACTGCATCGGCCTGTTTCCCGGCCAGGTGAAGTTCTTCGGCAAAGGTCTGCATGAAGACGGCGAACACCTGAAAGTCCCGCACATGGGCTGGAACGAAGTGAAGCAGACGGTGAGTCATCCGCTGTGGCACAACATTCCGGACCTGGCGCGTTTCTACTTCGTGCACAGCTACTACATCGCCGCCGGCAATCCGCGTCAGGTCGTGGGTAGTGGTCACTACGGCGTCGACTTCGCCGCAGCGCTGGCCGAAGGTTCGCGTTTCGCTGTGCAGTTCCACCCGGAGAAGAGCCATACCCATGGCCTGCAATTGCTGCAGAACTTCGCTGCGTGGGACGGTCGCTGGTAATGGCCGTCAAGAAAAAGCCGCCGATCCTCACGCTCACACCCGAGCAAGAGAACGAGGCCAACAGCAAGATCAAGCGTTTCATGGAAGACCGCTTCGAACTTGACCTTGGCTCGTTCGAGGCAGCTGAAATTCTTGAGCTGTTTACCCGCGAAATTGCTCCGCACTATTACAACAGGGCGATTTTCGATGTGCAGGCGCACCTCAAGGAGAGGTTCGAAAGCATCGAAAGCGACCTGTGGGCGCTCGAGAAAAACTGATTTCCGAGCAACGCTGAAAAATCGAATTTAAAGGTTTGCCAGATGCTGATTATTCCCGCTATCGATCTTAAAGACGGTGCCTGCGTACGTCTGCGCCAGGGCCGCATGGAAGATTCCACAGTGTTCTCCGATGACCCGGTGAGCATGGCTGCCAAGTGGGTGGAGGGCGGTTGCCGTCGCCTGCATCTGGTCGACCTGAACGGCGCCTTCGAAGGCCAGCCAGTCAACGGCGAAGTGGTCACTGCGATCGCCAAGCGCTACCCGAACCTGCCGATTCAGATCGGTGGTGGTATCCGCTCGCTGGAAACCATTGAACACTACGTGAAAGCGGGCGTGAGCTACGTGATCATCGGCACCAAAGCCGTTAAAGACCCGGCCTTCGTCGCCGAAGCCTGCCGCGCCTTCCCGGGCAAAGTTATCGTTGGTCTGGATGCGAAGGACGGTTTTGTCGCCACCGATGGCTGGGCTGAAATCAGCACTGTGCAGGTTATCGACCTGGCGAAGCAGTTTGAAGCCGACGGCGTGTCTGCGATCGTTTATACCGACATCGCCAAAGACGGCATGATGCAAGGCTGCAACGTGTCGTACACCGCAGCACTGGCCGCCGCCACGCGGATTCCGGTGATTGCGTCCGGCGGTATTCACAACCTCGGTGACATCAAGTCGCTGCTCGACGCCAAGGCGCCGGGGATCATCGGCGCCATCACCGGCCGGGCGATTTACGAAGGCACCCTCGACGTCGCTGAAGCGCAAGCTTTCTGCGATTCGTACAAAGGCTGAGGACTTACCATGGCGCTGGCCAAACGCATCATTCCTTGCCTGGACGTGGATAACGGCCGGGTCGTCAAAGGTGTGAAGTTCGAGAACATCCGTGACGCCGGCGATCCGGTGGAAATCGCCCGTCGCTACGACGAGCAGGGTGCCGACGAGATTACTTTTCTCGACATCACCGCCAGCGTCGATGGCCGCGATACCACGTTGCATACCGTCGAGCGCATGGCCAGCCAGGTGTTCATCCCGCTGACCGTTGGCGGTGGCGTGCGCACCGTGCAAGACATCCGCAACCTGCTCAATGCCGGCGCAGACAAGGTCTCGATCAACACCGCGGCGGTGTTCAATCCAGAGTTTGTCGGCGAGGCAGCACAGCATTTCGGCTCGCAATGCATCGTTGTCGCCATCGACGCCAAGAAGGTTTCACTGCCGGGTGAAACCCCGCGCTGGGAGATCTTCACCCACGGCGGTCGCAAACCTACCGGGCTGGATGCGGTGGAGTGGGCGAAGAAGATGGAAGGTCTGGGAGCCGGCGAAATCCTGCTGACCAGCATGGACCAGGACGGCATGAAAAACGGCTTCGACCTGGGCGTCACGCGTGCCATCAGCGATGCGCTGGGGATTCCGGTGATCGCTTCGGGCGGCGTCGGCAATTTGCAGCATCTGGCTGACGGCATTCTTGAAGGCCACGCCAGTGCGGTGCTGGCAGCGAGTATTTTCCACTTCGGCGAATACACCGTACCGGAAGCCAAGGCCTACATGGCGCAACGCGGTATCTGCGTCCGATAAAGGCCAGTGGACAGCATGGCGGGCTCAGGGCAAGCTTGGGCACGCCATGGATTCCGGTAAACCGTCATGCTCAAACGTCTTCTCCTGGTACTCGCCAGCGCCTCGTTACTACTGGCTGGCGCTGCACGTGCTGCAGAAAAAACCGGCCCCGATCTGGTGCTGCTGACGGAAAACTTCCCGCCGTACAACATGGCGAAGAACGGCAAGAACTTCGCTCAGGAAGACAACATCGATGGCATCGCCGTGGACATCGTCCGCGAGATGTTCAAGCGCGCCGAAATCACTTACAGCCTGACACTGCGTTTCCCTTGGGAGCGGATCTACAAACTCGCCCTGGAGAAACCCGGGTATGGCGTGTTCGTCATGGCGCGACTGCCGGACCGCGAGAAACTCTTCAAATGGGTCGGCCCGATTGGTCCGGACGACTGGATCATGCTGGCCAAGGCTGACAGCAAGATCACCCTCGAGTCGCTGGCGCAGGCGCGCAAATACAAGATCGGCGCCTACAAAGGTGATGCGATCGCCGAAACGTTGGCCAAGCAGGGTCTGAAACCGATCGTGGTGCTGCGCGATCAGGACAACGCGAAGAAGCTGGTCAATGGCCAGATCGACCTTTGGGCGACGGGAGATCCTGCTGGCCGTTACCTCGCTCGGCAGGATGGCGTGACGGGCCTCAAGACCGTGCTGCGTTTCAACAGTGCCCAGCTTTATCTGGCGCTGAACAAAGACGTGTCCGACGAAATCGTCGCCAGGCTTCAGGCCGCGCTGGATCAGTTGCGCAAGGAAGGCGTGGTGGACGACATCATGGCGCGGTATCTGTAAGGTCCTGTGGCGAGGGGGCTTGCCCCCGTTTGGGCGCAAAGCGGCCCTAAAACCAAGCACCGCAGTGATTCAGACAGAACGAGTGGGTATCTTTTACGACTGCTTCGCCCGAGCGCGGACCGGCCGACGTGGGCAAGCCCCCTCGCCACAAGAGCGAATCCTTTTCAGCGGTAAACCCCATCCTTCCCGTGCCCAACCATCGCCTTGTTGCTGCGCACGCTGATCATCAACTTGATATCGATCCAGTCGATGCCCTGGGCCTTGAGCTTGGGCAGTTCGCGCTCAAGCACCGCCAGGGTTTGTGGATAGGGGTGGCCGATCATCACCGCAGAGCCTTGCTTGTGGGCCAGGCTGATGGCGGTCTGTAGCTGAGTGAAGATTGCGCCCTCGGTGCGCTCGTCATCGAGAAACACATCTCGCGAAACACTCGCCAAACCGATCTTCTGCGCCTCGGCGGCGGCGACGGTCTGGGCGCTGGTACGGCTGTCTACAAAGAACTTGTGCCGACGTTGCAGTTCGGCCATCAGCCAGGTCATGGCCGGTTGCTGGGCGGTCATGCGGCTGCCCATGTGGTTGTTGATGCCGCTGGTATAGGGCACGGCGTTGAACGCCGCACTCAGGCGTTTTTCCAGCTCTTCGATGGGGAGTTCGGGATGCCAGGCGAACGGGCCGGTGGCCGGGTCCATGGGCATGTGCAGTATGACGATCTTGCCGGCGTGGTGGGCCTCGCGGGCAAATTCGGCAGCGTGGGGAGTGTCGGGCATGATTGCCGTGGTCACCGGCCCGGGCAGCGCCAGCACACGGCGGTCGCGCGGCAGGTTTTGCCCGAGGTCATCGATGATCAGGCTCAGGTAGGCCTTGTGTGGTGCCGCCGTCTCGGCAGGCGCCGCGTGAGCAGCACCCGCCAGACAACACAGCAGGCTGAGGATGACCCGCAAGCGCATCTCAGTGGCCGCGGGTGATGCTCAGGCCTTTGAGCAGGCTCAGGGCCTGGGCCAATTGGTAATCGTCGTCCTGTGGCATCGGTTTGGCTTTGCCGCTGGACTTGGTTGGCTTGTCGGCGCCGCCGTTGCCATTGCCCAGGTGACCTTGCAGATCGGCTTCCTTGAAGTATTCGCCGTCCTGCTCGTTGGTGATCTTGGCCTTGCGCACTTCGATGTCCGGAACGATGCCCTGGGCCTGGATCGAGCGCCCGTTCGGCGTGAAGTACAACGCGGTGGTGATCTTCAGCGCACGGTCGTTGTTCAGTGGCAGCACGGTTTGCACCGAGCCTTTACCGAAGCTGGTGGTGCCCATGACCACTGCGCGTTTTTGATCTTGCAGGGCGCCGGCGACAATTTCCGAGGCCGAGGCGCTACCGCCGTTGATCAGCACGACCATTGGCACCGCTTCGCTTTCGTCCTTGCCGGTGGCAGTGAAGCGCAGCTCAGAGTTGGCGATACGGCCCTTGGTGTAAACGATCAAGCCTTTGGTGATGAAGTGGTCGACCACTTCGACCGCTGCTTGCAGCACGCCGCCCGGGTTGTTGCGCAGGTCAAGCACGATGCCGCTGAGCTTCTTGCCATTGTCCTTGCGCAACTTGGCCAGGGCCTTGGAGACCTCTTCACCGGTCTTGACCTGGAACTGGGTGATGCGGATGTAGGCGTAGCCCGAATCCAGCAACTGGCTCTTCACGCTCTTGACCTGGATGGTCGCGCGGGTCAGCGTCACGTCGAACGGTGCACCACCGTCGCGCACCAGAGTCAGAGTGATCTTCTCGCCGATCTTGCCGCGCATCTTGTCCACGGCTTCGGTCATGCTCTGGCCGCGGGTTGGCTGGCCGTTGATCTTGACGATGAAGTCGCCCGCCTGGATGCCGGCCTTGGAGGCAGGGGTGTCATCGATCGGCGAAACGACTTTGATGAAACCGTCTTCGGCGCCGACTTCGATGCCCAGGCCGCCGAACTCGCCGCTGGTGCTTTCCTGCAGCTCGGCAAAGTCTTCCGGGCCGAGGTAGGCGGAGTGCGGGTCAAGGTTGCTGAGCATGCCCTTGATGGCATTCTCCAGCAGGGTCTTGTCGTCAACCGGTTCGACATAGGCAGCCTTGATCCGGTCCATGACCTCGGCAAAGGTGCGCAGCTCTTCCAGCGGCAATGGCGCCTTGGTGGTCGCAGCAGTGCCCGCAGGCGCAACCGCCGGGGCCGGTTGAGCGGCAAACGCCAACGGCGCACCGATCACCAGAGCGATCGTCAGGGCCAGCGAATTGAGGCGGGACAAATGCAGCATGTCGAACGAACTCCTAATGTAGGTGACTCAACGCCTATCCTTGCGCGCGGCACCATTGTGCTGGATCACTCGGGTGACCCTGCTGACGAATAGCGAAATACAGTGCAGGTGTGTCCTGGCCACCACTGTTACCGACAGTGGAGATGGATTCACCGGCCTTGACCACATCACCGGCCGCTTTAAGCAGCGTCTGGTTGTGGCCGTACAAACTCAAAAAACCATTGCCGTGGTCGAGGATCACCAGCAAACCGGCACCGCGCAACCAGTCGGCAAACACCACGCGACCGCCGTGTACGGCATGCACCTGGCTGCCTGCAGAGGCGCTGATCATCACGCCGTCCCACTTGGTTCGGGCATCGTCACCACGGGTTTCACCAAAACGCGCAAGCAATCGACCATCGACAGGCCACGGAAGTTTTCCGCGGGCGGAAGCAAAGGGCCCGCCGAAGGACTCGCCGGCACTTGAAACCAGTGCGCCGGGTGTCGACTTGACGGGCTTGCGTGGGGCATCAGTAGGGGCCTCAGCCCGGGCCTGAGCCTCACGTAAACGCTTTTTTTCGGCTTCCTGCTGGGCGATCAGCGCTTTTTGTCGCGCTTCTTCTGCCTCACGGGCCTGGCGGGCCAGGGTTTCCTCGATGGTTTTGAGTACTTTAGACAGATCGGCCTGATCCTGCTCGCGGGCTTGTAGCTTCTGGTCGCGGGCTTTCACGTCGTCGTTGAGCTTGGCCAGGACTTGCTGACGCTCCTTGCGGACTTTGTCGAGTTCGTCACGCTGGCTGTCGAGGCTGCTTTTCTGCACCAGCAACTGGGCTTGTTGCTGGGCGATATCCTGCTCGACGTTGGCCAGCTGGCGCAGGGTTTCGTTGAAATTCTTCAACTGCTCCAGGCGTGCCTGGCTCAGGTAGTCGTAATAGGTGAGGGTGCGGGCGAATTTTTCCGGGTTCTGCTGGTTGAGCAGCAGCTTCAGGTACTCCTGACGGCCGTTCTGATAGGCCGCGCGGGCCTGAATGGCGATCAGTCGTTGCTGTTCAATGCGCGCGCTCTGGAGTTTTTTTTTCTCACCATCGAGTCGCTGTATCTCGGATTCGCTTTTCTTCAGCTCTTTTTGCAGTGCATCGACCTGCTTTTCGAGCTTGCCCATCTCGGTCTCGGTGCCTTTGAGGTCCTTTTGCACGCCGGACTTTTCTTCCTGCAACTTGCCCAGCAGCTTTTTCAGCTCGGCAATATCCTGACGCGTGGCGTCCAACTGTTGTTGGGTTTGCGCGCGTTCATCGGCAAACGCCGGATGGAGCAGGCAGGTCAGGGCAAGGGCAATCAGGGCGCGAAGCATAAAGGCGGGCGACACCAGGGGAAAAAGGACAGCCTAGTATGCCCGGCCAAGGCTGTAAAAAAAACGTCCATTTCTGGCTGTGTGATAACTGGACTGAAAAACGCCGAAAACCAATGTGGGAGCAGCCGGGCGACGTTCGTTTGCTCGGGATGGCGCCTTAACATTCAACTGTGAAGTTGGTGTCAGATTGCTATCGCGATCAGGCGAACGTCGCCCGGCTGCTCCCACAGGTTTAGCAGCGTTTGAAAGCCTTGATCACACCAGAATCGACGTACCCGTCATTTCGGCAGGCTTCGCAAGGCCCAGCAACATGAGCATGGTCGGTGCCACATCCGCCAGTACACCGCCTTCGCGAACCTTGAGGTTGCGTTTACCGACGTAGATGAACGGTACTGGTTCCGTGGTGTGAGCGGTGTGCGCCTGGCCGGTGGATTCGTCGGACATTTGCTCGACATTGCCATGGTCGGCGGTGATCAGCGCTTCGCCGCCGACCTTTTCCAGGGCATCGACGATGCGACCGACGCACAGGTCCAGGCACTCGACGGCTTTCACCGCGGCATCGAACACGCCGCTGTGGCCGACCATGTCGCCGTTGGCGTAGTTGACCACGATCACGTCGTAGCGCTGGTTTTCGATCGCGTCGACGATCCTGTCGGTGACTTCCGGTGCGCTCATTTCTGGCTGCAAGTCATAGGTGGCGACTTTCGGCGACGGGATCAGGATGCGTTCTTCGCCCGGGAACGGCTCTTCGCGACCACCGGAGAAGAAGAAGGTCACGTGAGCGTATTTTTCGGTTTCGGCGATGCGCAGCTGGGTTTTGCCGTTTTTCGCCAAATAGTCGCCCAGCACGTTCTCCAGGCTGCCCGGCGCAAAGGCTGCCGGTGCAGGAATGCTGGCGGCGTATTGGGTCAGCATGACAAAGCCGGCCAGTTTCGGCTGGCGCGCGCGCTCGAAATCCTTGAAATCGTCTTCGACGAATACCCGGGTCAGCTCACGGGCGCGGTCGGCGCGGAAGTTCATGAATATCACGGCGTCGCCGTCTTCGACCTTGACCGGTTCACCGATGGTGGTGGCTTTGACGAATTCGTCGCTTTCGCCACGCTCGTAAGCGGCTTCCAGGCCTTGCTGGGCGGTGGCGGCGTTGAATTCGCCGTTACCGTCAACGATCAGGTTGTAGGCCTGGGACACGCGATCCCAGCGGTTGTCGCGGTCCATGGCGAAGTAACGGCCAATGATGCTGGCGATCCGGCCTTTGCCCAGCGTCTTGAACGCTTCATCCAGCAGCTCGATCGACGACTGTGCGCTTTTTGGCGGCGTGTCGCGGCCGTCGAGGAAGGCGTGCAGGTAGATCTTCTCGGCGCCGCGCTTGAAGGCCAGTTCGGCCATGGCGATCAGGTGATCCTGGTGGCTGTGCACGCCGCCTTCGGACAGCAGGCCCATGAAGTGCACGGCTTTGCCGGCAGCAACGGCTCTATCCACGGCAGCGCAGATGGTCGGGTTCTCGAAGAATTCACCATCGCGGATCGCTTTGGTCACGCGGGTGAAGTCCTGATACACCACGCGGCCTGCGCCGAGGTTCATGTGGCCGACTTCCGAGTTGCCCATTTGCCCGTCCGGCAGGCCGACGTCCATGCCCGAACCCGAGATCAGGCCGTTCGGTACGGTGGCGTACAAACGGTCGAGGACCGGCTTTTTGGCCGTGAACACGGCGTTGGATTCCTGGCTTTCACTGTGACCGAAGCCGTCGAGAATAATCAGGACCAAAGGTTTAGGCGTGGTAGTCATGGATTCCACTCTGGCTTAAGTTAAAGGTGCGATGGAAAAAGGGAGTGGCAGTTTAAAGCGAAGTTCAGACCGCGTCACCGCCGGACGGGGTTTGGCCCACCATAGTGGCTGTGTATACTGGCCGACATTTTAACGCCCTGGAACCTCCTTGATGGTTGCTCACCTGATTGAATTTGCCACTAACCACTATCTGCTCGTCGGTATCTTCGTCGTACTGCTGGCGTTGTTGATCGCTCGCGAGATGAGCCGTGGCGGCCGTAGCCTCAGCACCGCTGAGCTGACTGCGCTGGTCAACAAGGACCAGGGCGTGGTTGTCGATATCCGTACCACCAAGGATTTCGCCGCCGGTCACATCGTTGGCGCGCTGAACATTCCGCAGGACAAACTGACCGCTCGCGTTGGCGAACTGGAAAAGCACAAGGCCAAGACCATCATTCTGGTCGACGCCCTGGGCCAGCATTCCGGTACTCACGCTCGCGAGCTGTTGAAGTCCGGTTTTACCGCAGCCAAGCTGTCCGGCGGGATCTCCAGCTGGAAAGCCGACAATCTGCCGCTGGTGAAGTGATATGAAAAACGTCGTCGTCTACTCCAGCGATTACTGCCCCTACTGCTCCCGAGCCAAGTACCTGCTCGAGAACAAGGGCGTAGCCTTCGAAGAGATCAAGGTCGATGGCAAGCCGCAGGTGCGTGCCGAGATGGCCCAGAAAGCCGGACGTACGTCCGTGCCGCAGATCTGGATCGGCAGCACCCACGTTGGTGGTTGTGATGATTTGTTTGCCCTGGACCGCGCCGGCAAGCTCGACGCGCTGCTCACGGCCTGACTGAACCCTTAAGATCAGCAAACCCTACAAGACCCCAAGATCAGAAAGGATCTGAGATGACTGACCAACAGAACACTGCTGCTACTGAAGAAGAAACTGCACCGCAATTCTCCTTGCAGCGCATTTATGTGCGTGACCTGTCCTTTGAAGCTCCGAAAAGCCCGGCGATCTTCCGCCAGCAGTGGGAGCCGAGCGTTGGTCTGGACCTGAACACCCGTCAGAAATCGCTGGAAGCCGACTTCCACGAAGTGGTGCTGACCCTGTCGGTTACCGTGAAAAACGGTGACGAAGTGGCGTTCATCGCTGAAGTTCAACAGGCCGGTATCTTCCTGATCAAGAACCTCGACGAAGCCTCGATGAGCCACACCCTCGGTGCTTTCTGCCCGAACATCCTGTTCCCGTACGCTCGCGAAGCCCTGGACAGCCTGGTGACCCGCGGTTCGTTCCCGGCCCTGATGCTGGCCCCGGTGAACTTCGACGCCCTGTACGCGCAAGAAATGCAACGCATGCAGCAAGACGGCGTACAGACCGTTCAATAAGCGTTCGATGCCGCAACGAAAAAAGCGCCGTAACAGGCGCTTTTTTTATGGTTGTCGAGTCGTAGCAGCTGCCGAGTGGGGTTATTTGAAGCCTAGCTGGCGCCAGCCTTCGTACACGGCCACCGCCACGGTGTTGGACAGATTCAGGCTGCGGCACCCTTCGCGCATCGGCAGGCGCAGGCGCTGTTCGGCAGGCAGGGCGTCCAGCACCTCGGCTGGCAGGCCACGGCTTTCCGGTCCGAACAGGAAGGCATCACCCTCGGCGAAGCTGGCGTCGTGGAACAGCCGGGAGCCCTTGGTGGTGAAGGCGAACACGCGCGGATGACCAAGACTTTCCAGGCAGCTTGGGAGATCAGCATGGCGCTGCAAAGTGGCATACTCGTGGTAATCGAGGCCGGCCCGGCGCAGGCGCTTGTCGTCCATCTCGAAGCCCAGCGGTTCGATCAAATGCAGGTGGCAGCCACTGTTGGCGCACAGCCTGATAACGTTGCCGGTATTCGGCGGAATTTCTGGTTGAAAAAGGATGACGTGAAACATGCACGGCTCCGAAGGTAAAGATGGACGGCATTCTACGCCTGAAGAGGACCCGAGACCGAAGCTATTCCCTCGGGTGATGGCCTCATTGGCGATTGTCGGCGTCATGGTCGGGATGATGATCGGTCGCCTGACCGAGCCGGACCCTACTGTATTACAGCAGGTTGAGGTCGAACCGGATGGTTTGGTGGTGTGGTTCAACAATGAACCGAAGACCCACGGCGAGTTCATCGACGGTAGCGTCGCGTTGCTGTTCGAGGCTGAGGGCAAGGCGCAAAACGGCCAGTTGAAGCTCAACGGCAAGGACGTGAACTGGCGGGTGCGATTGAGTGATAAGGGCTTGTTGCTGACGCTGGTGGCGGCCCGCCCCTTGAAGGGGGAGTGGGCCGGTAGCGAGGTCAATGACCGCTGGCGGTTGGAGGTCCATCTCCAGGAGCAATAAAAGAGGGAATCCCCGGCCTGCCTGTACCAAGGTTCCCCAAAACGGGAGGGGTTCGTCGCGGTCTGCGTGATGAACCCGGATGTAAAGAGGGGAATCCCCGGCCTGCCTGTACCAAGGCCCCCGAAACTGGGTAGTGAATCGAATCACTGATTGGACCATTGCAGGGGGCGTGCCAGGTTTTTATAGGTAGCAACAAAAAGCCCGCATGAAGCGCTGAAAGCCCCGTATTCCGGGGCTTTGTGTTTTTTGTGCAATGGTTTTTCGTGTTGCTGGAGGCGGGATTTTGCTTGCCGTGGAGTGCGCGATTGCGGTTCACGGTGCATTGAGGCGGTGCACGCAGCCTCTAAAAGCATCGCGGGCAAGCCTTGCTCCTACAGGTTCGGGGTTGAATCATCGATGTGTGATTCACCACAAAACGGTAGGAGCAAGGCTTGCCCGCGATTGGATCTGCAGATCAGCGAAGATCTATAGGCGGCTTAACCCTCATCCCCTTCATCGTCATCGCCGCTATCGACCTTCATCCCCAGTTCCTTGATCTTGCGGGTCAAGGTGTTGCGGCCCCAGCCCAGTAATACGGCAGCGTCGCGACGGCGTCCGGCGGTGTGTTTGAGGGCGGTTTCGATCATGATCCGCTCGAAGCTCGGTACGGCGCTGTCGAGCAGGCTCGACTGACCACGCGCCAACGCCTGATCGGCCCACTGACGCAGCGCTTGCTCCCAGTTGGTCACCGGTGCCGAATCCTGCGGCAAGCTCAGCAGCTCTGGCGGCAGGTCACTGATGTGCACTTCGCGGCCCGACGCCATCACCGTGATCCAGCGGCAGGTGTTTTCCAGCTGCCGTACGTTGCCTGGCCATGGCAGGTTCTTCAGGTATTCCTCGGTTTCGCTTTTCAGCAGCTTCGGCTCCACCGCCAGTTCTTGTGCGGCGCGGGCGAGGAAATGCTTGGCCAGGGTCGGAATGTCTTCGCGACGGTCTGACAGGCGCGGAATGTGGATACGGATCACGTTCAGGCGGTGGAACAGGTCTTCACGGAATTTCCCGGCGTGCACCAGGGTTTCCAGGTTCTGGTGGGTCGCGGCAATGATGCGCACATCGACCTTGACCGGCACATGACCGCCGACGCGATAGAACTCGCCATCGGCCAGTACCCGCAGCAAGCGCGTCTGGGTGTCGGCCGGCATGTCGCCGATTTCATCGAGGAACAGTGTGCCGCCATCCGCTTGTTCAAACCGTCCGCGCCGCAGGTTGGCCGCACCGGTGAACGCGCCTTTTTCGTGACCAAACAGCTCGGACTCCATCAGGTCCTTGGGGATTGCCGCCATGTTCAGCGCAATAAACGGCGACGCCGCGCGCGGGCTGTGGCGGTGCAGGGCGTGGGCCACCAGTTCTTTACCGGTACCGGATTCGCCGTTGATCAGCACGGTGATGTTGGAGTGGCTCAAACGCCCAATGGCGCGAAACACTTCCTGCATCGCCGGCGCTTCACCGATGATTTCCGGGGTGCGGGCCAGGATTGGCGCCACTTCCAGGCCTTGCTGTTCCTGGGCATGCTGGTTGGCGCGCTTGACCAGCGACACTGCTTCATCGACGTCGAACGGCTTGGGCAGGTACTCGAACGCACCGCCCTGATAGGACGCGACAGCGCTGTCCAGGTCGGAGTGCGCGGTCATGATGATCACTGGCAACCTTGGGTGTTGCTCGCGAATCCGTGCCAGCAGGTCCAGGCCGCTGGTGCCGGGCATGCGGATGTCGGAGATGATCACGTCCGGTTGTTGGCGCGCCAGGCGGCTCATCACGCCATCGGCGCTGTCGAAGCTTTGCGTGGTCATGCCTTCCTGTTGCAAGGCTTTTTCCAGGACCCAACGGATAGAACGGTCGTCATCGACGATCCACACGGTTTCACTACGGCTCATGTCGATGTGGCTCCTTGTTCCAGTGGCAGAAAGATCGAGAATGTGGTGTGGCCTGGATGGCTGTCACATTCGATCAGGCCCTGGTGCTGGCTGATGATGTTCTGGGTAATGGCCAGGCCGAGCCCGGTACCGTCCGGGCGGCCGCTGACCATGGGGAAGAAGATGGTTTCCTGCAGGTCTGCCGGAATCCCCGGGCCGTTGTCGATGATCTCGAGCTTGGTCACCAGGCGATGGCGCACGTGGCCGATGGTGAACTGGCGCATGGCACGCGAGCGCAGGGTAATGCGGCCCAGGCGCAACTCGTTCTGGGTGCTGATGGCCTGCATCGCATTACGCACGATATTCAGCACGGCCTGAATCATTTGCTCGCGGTCGATCAACACGTCCGGAATGCTTGGGTCGTAGTCGCGCACCAAAGTGATGCAACCTTGGCTTTCGGCTTCCACCAGATGACAGACGCGCTCCAGCACTTCGTGGACGTTGCACAGGGCGAGCGACGGCAGTTTGTTCGAGCCGAGCATGCGATCAACCAGATTACGCAGGCGATCTGCTTCCTCGATGATGACGTTGGTGTAGTCCTTGAGGCTTTCTTCCGGCAGCTCGCGGGCCAGCAACTGAGCGGCGCCGCGAATCCCGCCGAGCGGGTTCTTGATCTCGTGAGCGAGGCCGCGCACCAGCATCTTGCTGGTTTCCTGCTTGGAGAGCTGCGCTTCTTCTTTGGTGATGCGCAGCAAGCGATCCCGCGGGTGGACTTCGAGCAGCAGCAGCGTGTCGCCGTTGCTAAGGATCGGCGTCACCGCATAGTCGACGGTCAGGGTCTGGCCGGTCAGCGCGGTGAGCATCGCTTCGCGCTTGGTAAACGGGTGCGCTTGTTCGACCGCCTGGCGCAGAGAGTTAAGGGCTTCGGTCGACTCGGTGAACAGCTCGCTGATGAATTGCCCATGGCTGCGCTGGCCGCTGATGGCCAGGAGCATTTCCGCCGCGGGGTTCATGTACTCAAGGCGCAGGTCGGCGTTGAGCAGAATGGTGGCGGTCGTCAGGTTGTCGAGTAGCAAGCGGTGCAGTGCGTCGCTGATGGTCATTAGGACCTCTTTTGGAGCGTGGCGGCTCAGGCGGGGCTGAATCGCGCGCGTGAACTGGGCGCTGATACGAGGAAAATGCAAAAACCAAACCAAGGCTCCGAAAAGAAGCGTTCAGGCCCTGAAACAGGCGTTTTAAGCGCGATTGCGTGGCGTTCTGCCGGCCTTTGCGGGTATTTTCGAACCAAAATGGGTTGGAATATGGGTAGGGTGCAGCCGAATGCACCAATATAGTGCGTAAACCTGAACAAGGTTCAGAAGAAAGAAAAAATCCCGACTTTTTCTTCTTCTGGCTTATCCGCGAGCGGACATTCCGGGCGTTGGCCGTAATCGGTCAGGGTGCAGGGCTTGATCTGGCGCTTCTGCGCCAGGGAGATACGCAGCATATGGAATGGCTGATTGGCTGTGCGTTCGACAATCCGCCCGTGTTCGTCGAGGATTTCCACTGCCAGTTGATGGGGGCCGCGATCAATATTGCTCAAGGCGAACACCGGGCTGGGGCCGGGATCGGCAGTCGGTTGGCCGTCCAGTAACAACCGATAGCGATGGCCGCGTTGCAAGGTGGGTTCGTTGGTGACACTGACGATCACTTCCCCCGCGCTGCTGCGCACCGAAGCGTCCGGTTCCGGTACGAGTACGCGAAGCATGTCGTAGTGAAACAGTGGTTTTTCCTCAGGCTTCTTGGGGGCTGCTTGCGATATTGCCCCGCCGGGATTGGCCGACATGCGATTACCTGGCGCCAGTGTGACTCGCTTGGCGTTTCCGGGGCGGGGTTGATCGGTGAAGACCCGATTGCCTTGGGCGTCGATGTAGGTATAGACCTCGGCCTGCGCCGGCACAGCGATCAGCCACAGGCACAGGGTGATTATCCAGCACCTCACGGGAGGTGTACCCGCTGCACGGTGAAGGTGAGAGTCGGGCTTTGCTGCACCAGGCTTTCTCCGGCGAGCACCTGCACCGCGAGATGGTGTTCGCCGCGATCGATGTTCACCAGTTGCAAGCGCGGCACGTTGCTTGGCTCGCCGTAGGGTTGGTCGTCCAGCAGCAATCTAAATACATGTGATCCTTGCAGTCGTGGCTGAATCTGCACGCCGACGGTGAAGGTGCCGTTATTGGCGCGCAGGGCTTCATCGCTGGGCAGATCGGTCAGTTCCAGCACTGAATACACGGCGTTTTTGTCTGCGTGCGAGGGTGGTTGTTCGGGCGTCATCGGTGGTTGGTGTTCGATGCTGTTGAGTGGCGGCAACTCGACGGCCTGGCTCTTCACGCCATCGGGCGGCTGATTGCTGTAGGCGGTATTGCCGCTGGCGTCGGTGTAGCGGTAGATCTGCGCGGGGGCGGGCAGGGCGATCAGCAACAAGATGAACAGAAAACCACGACCCATGAAAAACGCCCAATAATCGATAACGTTGGTTTGCAGCATAGGCCAGGGTTAAGTGTTGGCCCAATTCACTAACACCCTGACACGAAAGATCAATAAATCTCGCTCAAATGCGGCTCCTACGGATGGGCGCCGCACAATTCGGCAGTGGCGCGTACCAGCGCAAGCTCACGCAGCGGCACTTGGGTCGCGGCTTTATTGGCTTTGGCCAGCCATGACGGGCAGTGCGGATCATTGCGATACGGGGTGAAATCGGCCAATTGCTGCAGCAGGCGTGTTTGCAGCAGGTCGAGTTGCGGGCGGATCAGGCCAACGAGGTCGGGGCGAGGGTCGTTGGGCGCTTTGCCTTGTGCGTGCCAGTCGGACAAATGCGCGTACTGCACTAACTTGTTGGCTTCGATCTGCGCCGAGAAGAACTGCTCAACGGCTTCATTGCTCAATTTATAGTAGGGCGCTTCGGCAATAGCATCGGCAATGACTTCACGTTCACGCTGACGGTCCTCGACAGGCTTGCCGCTGTCCCACTTGCTCAGCGCGACCTTGTCAGCAATCACCAGTCGCTCCTGAATGGTGCTGAGCAGCGGGGCGAGGGCCGCGGGTGCCGGGGTTGGAGCTGGAGCATGAGTGGCAGTGGTGGCAGCGCAGGCAGTGTTGGCGAGCAGGACGGTGAACAGTGCAAGGCTCAAGCGTAGGTACATGGGACGTCTCTTCTTCATTCCGTGGAAGGGCATGATGCCTATAACAGTAGGCCTGATAATAAGTGTTCGCCCACAAAAAAGGCCTCCCGAAGGAGGCCTCTTTTTTGTTACGCCGCTTGCGCGGGCGTTACTGGATCAGCAGCTGTAGTACAGCTCGTATTCCAGTGGGTGTACGAAGGTGCGTACTTTGATTTCTTCTTCGCTTTTCAGGGCGATGTAAGCGTCGATGAAGTCGTCGCTGAAAACGCCGCCTTTGGTCAGGAACGCACGACCTTTGTCCAGCTCTTCCAGGGCTTCTTTCAGGCTGCCGCAAACTTGTGGGATCTCTTTCGCCTCTTCAGGCGGCAGGTCGTACAGGTTTTTGTCAGCCGCATCGCCTGGGTGGATCTTGTTCTGGATGCCGTCCAGGCCAGCCATCAACAGTGCAGCGAAGCCCAGGTATGGGTTGGCTGCCGGATCCGGGAAGCGTGCTTCGATACGGCGAGCGCGAGGACTCGACACGTAAGGAATACGGATAGAAGCGGAACGGTTGCGAGCCGAGTAAGCCAGCATTACTGGAGCTTCGAAGCCTGGGACCAGACGCTTGTAGGAGTTGGTCGACGGGTTGGTGAAGCCGTTCAGGGCCTTACCGTGCTTGATGATGCCGCCGATGAAGTACAGGGCGGTGTCGGACAGGCCGGCATAACCTTCGCCAGCGAAGGTGTTCTTGCCATCTTTGGCGATGGACAGGTGAACGTGCATACCCGAACCGTTGTCGCCGTACAGCGGCTTAGGCATGAAGGTCGCGGTGCGGCCGTATGCATCGGCAACGTTGTGTACGCAGTACTTCAGGGTCTGAACTTCGTCAGCCTTGGCGACCAGGGTGTTGAACTTCACACCGATTTCGTTCTGGCCGGCAGTCGCCACTTCGTGGTGGTGAACTTCGATGACCAGGCCCATTTCTTCCATGGCGTTGCACATGGAGGTACGGATTTCGTGGTCATGGTCGAACGGCGGAACCGGGAAGTAGCCGCCTTTGACGCCTGGACGGTGGCCTTTGTTGCCGCCTTCCACGTCCTGGTCGGACATCCACGAACCTTGTTCGGAGTAGATCTTGAACATCGAGCCGGAGATGTCGGACTTGAACTTCACTTCGTCGAAGATGAAGAACTCAGGCTCTGGACCGACGAAAACGGTGTCGCCGATACCGGTGGACTTCAGGTATTCCTCGGCGCGCTTGGCGATGGCACGTGGGTCACGGTCATAGCCTTGCATGGTCGAAGGCTCGATCACGTCGCAAACCAGGATCAGGGTCGGCTCTTCGGTGAACGGGTCCAGAACGGCAGTGGTGTCGTCCGGCATCAGGATCATGTCGGAAGCTTCGATGCCTTTCCAGCCAGCAATGGAGGAACCGTCGAACATTTTGCCTTCTTCGAAGAAAGCTTCATCCAGCGCATCGCGAGCCGGCATGGTCACGTGGTGCTGAGTGCCTTTTGTGTCCGTGAAGCGCAGATCAATCCACTTGACGTCATGATCTTTGATGAGTTGAACCGACTTCGACATAGTGTCCTCCGGGTGGCTTCGGGCTTAGTAATGGATGCCCTTAGAATGTGGGTGATGCCGGCGCGAATACTCTGCCTTGGCAACCTGCCTCACAAGGGAGCAAATTGCATGCCAGTGCCCCGACTTGGGTTTATTGCCCCAATATCACGCTTATAAAGGTGTAACGCGCTTTAAAACAGGAAATCTCGCCCCTTAATGTAGCGTTCAATTTCAAAAATGACCTGTTTTGGTGCATTGAAAACCATCTGCACATTAACTGGTTAAACCTTGAGCAATTTCCGCTATAATCCGCGCCCCCCTTTTTCGGCTGGCCCTGCGCGCGCTGTTTTCATGAAACTAATCGTAAAAGTCTTCCCCGAGATCACCATCAAGAGCCGCCCGGTACGGACGCGTTTCATCCGTCAATTGGCCAAGAACATCCGTGCTGTGCTCCGCGACCTGGACCCGGCCGTGGTGGTGAACGGCGTGTGGGACAACCTCGAGCTGGAAACGCACGTCAGTGACCCCAAGGCCTTGAAGGACATGACCGAGCGCCTGAGCTGCATGCCGGGCATCGCGCATTTCCTGCAGGTCGACGAGTACCCGCTGGGCGACTTCGACGACATCGTTGCCAAGTGCAAGCAGCACTATGGTGATTCGCTGGCCGGGAAGATCTTTTCGGTGCGCTGCAAGCGTGCCGGCAAGCACGAATTCAGCTCGATGGACGTCGAGAAATACGTCGGCAGCCAGCTGCGTCGTCAGTGCGGCGCCGCCGGGATTTCGCTTAAACAGCCTGAAATCGAAGTTCGCATCGAAATTCGCGACAAACGGTTGTTCGTGATTCACAGCCAGCACAACAGCATCGGCGGCTACCCGCTCGGCGCGCTGGAACAGACCCTGGTGCTGATGTCCGGCGGTTTCGATTCCACCGTCGCGGCTTACCAGATCATGCGCCGCGGGCTGATGGCCCACTTCTGCTTCTTCAATCTCGGCGGGCGTGCCCACGAATTGGGCGTAATGGAAGTCGCGCATTTCATCTGGAAGAAGTACGGCAGCTCCCAGCGCGTGTTATTTGTCAGTGTGCCGTTCGAGGAAGTGCTGGGAGAAATTCTCGGCAAAGTCGATAACAGTCATATGGGCGTAGTATTGAAGCGTATGATGTTGCGCGCTGCGTCCCGGATCGCTGATCGACTGGACATCGAGGCGCTGGTCACCGGCGAAGCGATTTCCCAGGTTTCCAGCCAGACGCTGCCGAACCTGTCCGTGATCGACTGCGTGACCGACAAGCTGGTGTTGCGTCCGCTGATCGCCAGTCACAAGCAGGACATCATCGACCTGGCCAACGAAATCGGCACCGCCGATTTCGCCAAGCACATGCCGGAGTACTGCGGGGTCATTTCGGTGAACCCCAAGACCCACGCCAAGCGTCCGCGCGTGGAGCATGAAGAGAAAGAATTCGATATGGCAGTGCTCGAGCGTGCGCTCGAGAACGCCAAGCTGGTGCCGATCGATCGGGTGATCGACGAATTGGGCCAGGATGTGCAGGTTGAAGAAGTCAGTGAGGCGCTGGCCGGTCAGATCATCATCGACATCCGTCACCCGGATGCCGCCGAAGACGACCCGCTGGAGCTTGCTGGCATCGAGGTACAAGCGATGCCGTTTTATGCTCTGAACGCTCGTTTCAAGGAACTGGACCCTACTCGCCAGTACCTGCTGTATTGCGACAAAGGCGTGATGAGTCGCCTGCATGCCCACCATTTGCTCAGTGAGGGGCATGCCAATGTGCGCGTTTATCGACCGAGCTAAGAGCCCGGGGCTGTTTGCCTGTGGCCTGCGTCACCGGCCCCCCGACGCCGCCGTCAAGCTGTAACGGCAAGGCCTGACTCTACTGTAAATCGCTGCCAAGACTTGTCAGCACACCGAATCCTCTGATCGAGATACACAAGTGATCGAAAATCTACGCAACATCGCCATCATTGCTCACGTTGACCATGGTAAGACCACCCTGGTAGACAAGCTCTTGCGTCAATCCGGCACCCTGGAGCGCAACGAGCTCAACGACGAGCGCGTGATGGACTCCAACGACCAGGAGAAAGAGCGCGGTATTACCATTCTGGCGAAAAACACCGCCATCAACTGGAACGGCTACCACATCAACATCGTGGACACCCCGGGCCACGCCGACTTCGGCGGTGAAGTTGAACGCGTAATGTCGATGGTTGACTCCGTTCTGCTGCTGGTTGACGCTCAAGACGGCCCTATGCCGCAAACCCGTTTCGTGACCAAGAAGGCCTTCGAAGCCGGCCTGCGTCCGATCGTGTGCATCAACAAGGTTGACCGTCCAGGCGCACGTCCGGACTGGGTTCTGGACCAGATCTTCGACCTGTTCGACAACCTGGGTGCTACCGAAGAACAGCTGGACTTCCAAGTCGTCTACGCTTCGGCCCTGAACGGTATTGCCGGTCTGGACCACACCGACATGGCTGAAGACATGACCCCGCTGTACCAGGCGATTGTTGACCACGTTCCAGCTCCAAAAGTTGACCGTGACGGTCCATTCCAGATGCAAATCTCGGCACTGGACTACAACAGCTTCCTGGGTGTTATCGGCGTTGGCCGTATCGCTCGTGGTCGCGTCAAGCCGAACACTCCGGTCGTGGCTATCGGCGCCGACGGCAAGAAGCGTAACGGTCGTATCCTGAAGCTGATGGGTCACCACGGTCTGCACCGTATCGACGTTGAAGAAGCTGCGGCAGGCGACATCGTGTGCATCAGCGGTATGGACTCGCTGTTCATCTCCGACACCCTGTGCCACCCGGACACTGTCGAGGCGATGAAGCCTCTGACCGTTGACGAGCCAACCGTTTCCATGACCTTCCAGGTAAACGACTCGCCTTTCTGCGGTAAAGAAGGCAAGTTCGTGACTTCCCGTAACATCAAGGAACGTCTGGACAAAGAGCTGCTGTACAACGTTGCACTGCGCGTTGAAGAAGGCGACTCGGCTGACAAGTTCAAGGTTTCCGGCCGTGGTGAGCTGCACCTCTCGGTACTGATCGAAACCATGCGTCGCGAAGGCTTCGAAATGGGCGTTGGTCGTCCGGAAGTGATCATCCGTCAGGTTGACGGCGTGAAGCAGGAACCGTTCGAAAACGTCACCATCGACACCCCTGAAGAATCCCAGGGCAAGGTCATGGAAGAGATGGGCCTGCGTAAAGGCGACCTGACCAACATGGTGCCGGATGGCAAAGGCCGTGTTCGTCTGGAATACAACATCCCTGCTCGCGGTCTGATCGGTTTCCGTAACCAGTTCCTGACCCTGACCAACGGTGCTGGCATCCTGACCTCGATCTTCGATCGCTACGACACCATGAAGTCCGGCGACATGTCCGGCCGTCAGAACGGTGTTCTGGTATCGGTAGAAACCGGCAAGGCGCTGACCTACTCCCTGGAAACCCTGCAGGCGCGTGGCAAGCTGTTCGTTGAACACGGTCAAGAGATCTACAACGGTCAGATCGTTGGTCTGAACAGCCGTGACAACGACATGGGCGTCAACCCAACCAAAGGCAAGAAGCTCGACAACATGCGTGCTTCGGGTAAAGACGAAACCATCGCCCTGGTTCCACCTGTTCGCTTCACCCTGGAACAGGCTCTGGAATTCATCCAGGACGACGAGCTGTGCGAAGTGACACCTAAGTCGATCCGCCTGCGTAAGAAGATCCTGGACGAAGGCGAGCGTACCCGCGCTGCCAAGAAAGCCAAGAACTGAGTTAACTCAGGCTGAATGAAAACGCCCCCGGTCGAAAGGCCGGGGGCGTTTTTGTTTGTCTGCCTGTAGCAGCTGTCGAGCCCGCGAGGCTGCGTTCGGCTGCGCAGCAGTCGTAGTCCGGTAAATATGGTGTATCTGATGCACTGCGGTGTTTGAATTCACGACTGCTTCGCAGCCGAACGCAGCCTCGCGGGCTCGGCAGCTGCTACGAAATAGTGGCTTTGATCAGAACTTGTCGAGGGTCCGCGGATTGCTCTCGCGCACGACTTCTTTCGGCTTGTACGCGCAATACCCAGGCCGCGGACCGATTTTCGGGTGGTTGCGGCAAGTATCCGGGCGCTTTTCATAAATAGTGCACAAACGGCTCTTACGATCCAGATACAGGCAATCGTTGTTGCTCATGCGTTGGAGCGTGAAGATCTCGGACTTCTGGTTGTAGCGCTCGACAATCCCTTCCTTCTGCAAGCGCTTGGCGATGTTCTTGGGCGGATCGCCCAGTTCGAATTCGTCAACGATGCCGATGCGGATCAGGTCTTTGATCTTGACCTCGACCGGCAGCGTGCAGCAGCTGGACACGCACGAGCCGCACATCGGGGCGGAGTACTTGGCCCAGGTATCGAGACGGTCGATCTCCGCGGCGGCGATCAGGTTCGGCTTCATCATGTGGAATTACCAGCGTGCATCAGGGCGCGCGATCATACCGGGACTGGTGATTTTTTGAACGACCATTTGCCGGTTTTTTTATGGCTACACTGAATTTTTCGAGGGATCGGCATGGCATCTGCATCTTTTCAGCGTGTATCGGCAAGGGGATAGGCTCGATTCAGGCGATTGAAAAAAACGCCGAACGAGTGCATTTATCTCATGTCAGACCGACTAGGCTCAGTCAATTTCATGCTCGTCCGAGGTCCTATCGATGACTCAAGAACCACTAGTTCGCGAAGCTGAAGTGGCCGCATTTCGCGACGCCGTCTTGACCAAACTTACCTATGCAGTGGGCAAGGATCCGGATCACGCCTTTGACCATGACTGGTTTGAAGCCATTGCCTTGGCGGCGCGCGATCACATGGTCGAGCACTGGATGGACCACACGCGGCAGATCTACCGCAAAGGCCAGAAGCGCGTTTACTACCTCTCGCTGGAATTCCTCATCGGCCGCCTGCTCTACGACAGCCTGAGCAACCTTGGCCTGCTCGACGTGGCTCGTGAAGCGCTGACCGAGCTGGGCGTCGACCTTGAACGCATACGCCTGCTGGAGCCGGACGCCGCACTGGGTAACGGCGGCCTCGGTCGCCTGGCAGCGTGTTTCATGGAAAGCATGTCGACGCTCGGCATCGCCGGCCATGGCTACGGTATTCGTTATGAACACGGGTTGTTCCGCCAGGCGGTTGTCGATGGCTGGCAGCAGGAGCAAACCGAAAACTGGCTGGATTTCGGCAACCCCTGGGAATTCGAGCGGCCGGAAGTGGCTTACCCGATCGGCTTTGGCGGCAGCGTTGAAACCGTGACCGATGAGACCGGCAGCTCCAAACAAGTCTGGTCGCCGGCGGAAACCGTTCGAGCGATTGCTTACGACACGCCAGTCGTCGGCTGGCGTGGCGCTAGCGTCAACACCTTGCGCCTCTGGCGTGCACGCGCCATGGAGGATTTGCACCTGGAGCGCTTCAACGCCGGCGACCACTTGGGTGCGGTGGCCGAAGTGGCCCGCGCGGAAAGCATCTCCCGCGTGCTCTATCCCGCCGACAGCACCGAGGCCGGTCAGGAACTGCGGCTGCGTCAGGAGTACTTCTTCGTCGCGGCGTCCTTGCAGGATCTGCTGCGCCGTCACCGCAATATGCACACCTCGGTGCTGACCCTGGGCGATCACGCAGCGATCCAGCTCAACGACACGCACCCCTCGATCGCCGTGGCCGAATTGATGCGGCAACTGGTCGATGTGTACGACGTGGCGTGGGACGCGGCCTGGCAGATCACCGTCGATACGCTTTCCTACACCAACCACACACTCTTGCCCGAAGCGCTGGAAACCTGGCCAGTCGGTTTGATGGAGCGGATGCTGCCACGGCACATGCAGATCATCTATTTGATCAACGCCCATCACATCGATTCGCTGCGCGCCAAAGGCATGCATGACTTTGACGTATTGCGCGCGGTGTCGCTGATCGAGGAAGACAACGGTCGCCGGGTGCGCATGGGCAACTTGGCGTTTCTGGGTTCCCACAGTGTCAATGGCGTGTCCGCCCTGCACACCCAGCTGATGCGCAGCACGGTGTTTTCCGAGCTGCACAAGCTGTATCCGGAGCGAATCAACAACAAGACCAACGGCATTACGTTCCGCCGCTGGCTCTATCAGGCCAACCCGGAACTGACCTCGATGATGGTCGATGCGCTGGGCCCGGATCTGTTGGATAACCCGGAACAGAAACTGATCGGCCTGGAGCCGTTTGCCGAGAAAGCGGCATTCCGCAACAAGTTCGCCGAGCAGCGCTTGCACAGTAAAAAAGCCTTGGCCTATCTGATTCATGAACGATTGGGGATCGCGGTCAATCCGGCGGCAATGTTCGACGTGCAGGTCAAACGGATTCACGAGTACAAGCGCCAGTTGCTCAACCTGATGCACACCGTGGCGCTGTATCAGGCGATCCGCGCCGAGCCGGAAGTCGATTGGGTGCCGCGGGTGAAGATCTTTGCCGGCAAAGCTGCCGCGAGTTATCACCAGGCCAAGCTGATCATCAAACTGACCAACGACATCGCCCGGGTGGTCAACAATGACCCGACCGTGCGCGGTTTACTGAAAGTGGTGTTCTTGCCCAACTACAACGTCAGCCTGGCGGAGAGCATCATTCCGGCGGCCGACCTGTCGGAGCAGATATCCACGGCTGGCTTTGAGGCTTCCGGTACCAGCAACATGAAGTTTGGCCTCAATGGCGCGCTGACCATCGGCACCCTGGACGGTGCCAACGTGGAAATGAGCGAGCGCATTGGCGTCGAGCACATGTTCATTTTCGGACTGACCGCGCAGCAGGTTGAGGCGCGCAAGCAGAATCACGAGTTCTATGCCGCACCGGACATCGCCGCCTCCCGTCGATTGGGGGATGTACTGCAAGCGATTCGTGGCGGTGTGTTCTCGCCCGATGAGCCGTCGCGTTACACCGGGTTGATCGATTCGTTGATCGAATATGACCGCTTCCTGGTCTGCGCCGACTTCGATTCCTACTGGAATGCCCAGGTGCGGGTTGAAGAGCATTGGCACGACTCGAAGGAGTGGTGGCGCTCGGCGGTGCTCAACAGCGCGCGCATGGGCTGGTTCTCGTCCGACCGGACCATCCGCGAGTACGCCACGGATATCTGGAAAGCGCTGGAGTAACTTTTAGCAATAATTGCGAGCAAGGCCCAGCGGTTGTAGGGCCGGATCGATATACTAGGCAGCAGTTTTACCGGGCCATGAGTGGCTCGGATCTGTCCGTCTGTGCGTTTGGTATCTGCCCTGTCAGGTTGGAACACCGTCCGTAGCAGCTGGCGTAGCCTGCGTTCGAGCGCGCAGCGGTCGTAAATGCCATACCTCGTTTCTGAAGAGAGACTGAGGTGTCTGGATTGCGACTGCTTCGCAGCCGAACGCAGGTTTCGCCAGCTGCTACGAAGAGCAGTGTTTTCAATGGTAGATATGCTCGGTTTCAACGGACTGTGGGAACCGCTTAGGGATATCGACCATGCAATGGATGTTCATGCTGATAGGGCTGGTGCTGGGCTGGGTGCTCGATGAGTCATTCAGTGATGCGCTGATTGGCGCGTTGATCGGCCTGGGTGCGGGGCAGGCGATTGTGCTCAGGCGCCTGAATTCACAAACGGACGAACAGCGTCGCCAACTGGAGCAGGCGCAGGTTGCCCTCGACGTGGTCGAGCAGCGGCTGGCGTTATTGGAAACCCGTGGCGTCCAGGCAGCTCCGGTCCCTGAGTCGACAACGGCCAGCGAGCCGACTATTTCTCCTGATATCGTCTTTGACCAAGCGCCCGAGCCTGGCCCGGCGCCGTTGTCTGCCGCGCAGGAACTGGTTTGGGAATTGCCGCCCGAATTCGAACCGGTACACGCGAGCATCACACCTGAGCCTGCTGATCTCTGGGCCCCGCAACCCAGCGAACCACCACAACCGGCCGAACCCCGTGGTCCGAATCTGATCGAGCGCGGTATTACCGCCGCACGCAATTGGCTGTTCGGTGGCAACACCGTACTGCGGGTCGGCGTGGTGCTGTTGTTCTTCGGTTTGGCGTTTTTGCTGCGCTACGCCACCGAAGGCATGGTGGTGCCAATTGAATTGCGTTACGCCGGGGTCGCTGCGGCCGCGTTGGCGTTGCTGGGCCTGGGTTGGTGGTTGCGACTGCGCAACACCAACTACGCGTTGATCCTGCAGGGGACCGGCATTGCCGTGCTGTACCTGACGGTGTTCGCCGCCATGCGCCTGCACCCGTTGCTCGACCCGACGGCGGCGTTGGGCTTGCTGGTGGCGGTGACGATCTTCTCGGCGATTCTGGCGATCACCCAGGACTCGCTCGCGCTGGCCTGCGCGGCGGCATTGGGCGGGTTCGCCGCGCCGATCCTGACCTCCACCGGTGCCGGCAACCATGTCGCGCTGTTCAGCTACTTCGCCTTGCTCAACACCGGCATCCTCGCCATTGCCTGGTTCAAGGCCTGGCGCCCGCTGAACCTGATTGGCTTCGCCGGCACCTTCGGCATCGGTTTCGCCTGGGGCGTGCGTTCCTATACGCCGGAACTGCTGTGGAGCACCGAGCCGTTCCTGATCCTGTTCTTCCTCATGTACCTGGCGATCGGCTTGTTGTTCACCCGCCGCAAACTGCTCGAGATGACTGACGCGCCGGAGGATGACAGCCGTGACGCGCTGTTGCGCTGGTCGGCGCGCAAGGGCGACTACGTCGACGGCACGATGCTCTTCGGTCCACCACTGGTGGGCTTTGGCATGCAGTTCGCGCTGATTCATCATTTTGAGTTCGCTGCCGCGTTCAGCGCGCTAGCGTTGGGCATCGTGTACATGGGCCTGGCGCGTTTTCTCAGCGGCGGTCGAGCCCTGCTGCTGGCGGAAACCTGCCTGGCGCTGGGGGTGATTTTCGCCAGCCTGGCGATCCCGCTGGGTCTCGATGCGCGCTGGACGGCGGCCGCCTGGGCGGTGGAGGGCGCGGGAATCTTCTGGCTTGGCTTGCGTCAGCATCGGCCGTTGGCGCGGGCTTTTGCCTTGCTGTTGCAGCTGGGTTCGGCGCTGGCGTTCCTCAGCAAACTGAGCCTGGGCGACAGCAGTCTGCTCGATGGTTCAGCGCTTGGTGCGCTGATGCTCGGCGTGGCGTTGCTGTTCAGTTTCTACCACTTGCGCAACGCTTCCCCTGAGCAAACCTCGGCCTGGGAACGCAAGGGCTTGCCGGTGTTGGCCTGTGCAGGACTGACGTTCCTTTATCTGTTGGCGCCGTTGTCCTTCTTCACCCACGGTACTGCGATCAGTTGGGCGCTGGCCGGTTTGGTGACGTTGTTTGTCGGCTTGCGCCTGCAATCGCGGACCTTCCTGTTTACGGCGTTTGGGGTGCAACTGCTGGGCGGTGTGTTGTTCCTGCTGCGGCTGCAAGGCGCCAGCGGTGAGGAGGCGGCGGTGTTCAGTGCTGGCTGGAGCGGTTTGCTCACCGCATCGTTGATTGGCCTGGCGTTGATCGGCGGAATGCTGTTCGCCGCTCGCGACGACATGGTGCGCAGTGACGCACGATTGCTGCGTGGGTTGTCGGTGGTGTTGCTGGCCGGGTTGGTGCTGATCAATCTGGCGGTGCTGTTCGTGTTGCCGTGGCAAACGGCGAGCGCGGTGTGGGCGGCCAGCGGTCTGTTGATCATCTGGCTGAGCCTGTACTTGCAGCAGCGGGTGAGTTTTGTCTTTGGCTTGTTGTTGCAGGTGATCGGCGGCGCGGCGTTCCTGATCGCTGGCCCCGAACTGCTCGGGCCGCTCGCCAGCGAAGGTCTGCGGCCACTGGGCCACAGCGGTTTCTGGACGCCGATGGTGCTCGGGCTGGCGGCGATGGTCGGTGCCTGGCGCTTGCAGCTTGGCAATCATGCCAGTGCGTTCGATGCCTTGAGTTTGCAGCGCTTGTCCGAGTTGCTGCTGGTGTGGGGCGCCGCCTGGTGGGCGCTGGCGCTGATCAGCGAAGTGCTGCGGTTTGCACCGCTGAACCTGCAAGCCACGCTGTTGCTGGGCCTCGCAGCGCTGAGCGTCGCAGTGTGGACGTTGTTGTCCCGACGACTGCAATGGCCGGCACTGGGCGTGCTCTGCACGTTGCTGATTCCAGCGGCGGCGCTGGTATTGGTCGCGGCCTGGTATTCGCGTTATCACCCTGCAGCGAATTTCGGCTGGCTGGCGTGGGCGATGGTGTTCGGGATGCATTTCATCTCGCTGCGGCGCCTGGCGCCGATGCTCCCCGCGCGAGTATTGAGCGCTGCTCACGTGGTGGGTTGCTGGCTGTTGATCGGCGTGTTGGCGCTGGAGCTGCGTTACGGCTTGCTGGTGTTGTCCGAGCAATACAACGCTTGGCGCTGGCTGGGTTGGGCGATCTTGCCGAGCCTGTATCTGGTGCTGATGGCCGCACCGCGCGCCTGGCCGTGGCCGGTATCGACGTATGCCCGCGAGTACCGCGTGTACGCCGCGCTACCGCTGGCGCTGTTGATGCTCGGCTGGTTCTGGCTGGCGAACATTGCCAGCGACGGCACCGCCGAACCGTTGCCTTATCTGCCGTTGCTCAACCCGTTGGACATCGGCCTGCTGTTTGCCTTGTTCGGCGTTTATATGTGGTCGCGCAGTGCAGTCAGCCAATTGGCGATTCGTGCCGATTACGCTGAGGGTGCCACGCAAGTCGTGGCCGGAGTCTCGCTGTTTGCCTTCTTCACCGCGCTGGTGATGCGCAGCGCTCACCATTGGGCTGGCGTGCCGTTTGAGTTGGATGCGTTGCTGGAGTCGATGCTGGTGCAGGCGGGCTTGTCGATCGTCTGGACCCTGATTGCCCTGAGCCTGATGATCGGCGGGCATTTGCGCCATCGTCGGGAAGTCTGGCTGGTCGGCGCAGGGTTGATTGCGCTGGTGGTCGCCAAACTGGTCTTTGTCGAACTGAGTAACCGTGGCGGTCTGGCGCGGATCGTGTCGTTTATCGGTGTGGGCGTGTTGCTGCTGGTGGTGGGCTATTTCGCACCGCTGCCGCCCAAACGCGCCGAACCAACGCCCGGGCCTGAGAAACCGGCCAATGAATCTGAAGGAGTGTCATCTTGAATCGGAAGTGGTCGCTGGGCGTTGTTGGACTCTGTGTGGCGTTGTCGGCCGCGGCTCAGGAAGCACCGGCAGACTTCACCACGCAGGTGCCGTTGAGCCTGAGCGGCGAGGGGCCGTGGTATCGCCTCGAATTGCCGCTGGCGGTGCAATTGAATGCGCGCCAGACCGATCTCAGCGACGTGCGGGTATTCAACGCAGCCGGTGAAGTGCAGGCCTATTCGCTGGCGCGGGAACAGGCGCAGAGTCGCGAAAGTCTGGTGGTGAATAACGTCAAGTGGTTCCCGATTTACGACTCGGCCTCTGCCAGCGAGGCGGTGCCAAGTGTGCGCGTGCAGTCGAATGCCAGCGGCACGCTGGTGGAGGTCCAGCCATCGAATCCGCTCAAGGCTGGCAAAGAAGTACTGCGCGGCTGGTTACTGGACGCCAGCGCGATCAAGGCGCCGTTGCAGCAGTTGATCCTCGACTGGAGCAGCGAGCGCGACGGCTTCCAGCGTTTCAGCATCGAAGCCAGTGATGATTTGCAGCATTGGCAGCCTTGGGGCGAAGGTCAGGTAGCGCGGCTGTCGTTTGCCGACGAACGCGTCGAACAGCATGACGTCGATTTGCCGGGGCAGAGCGCGCGTTATCTGCGCTTGCTGTGGAAAACCCCGCAAGCGGCGCCCGCGCTGACCTCGGCGCAACTGCAAAGCACCAGTTCCAGCTACCTGCCGCAGCCGTTGGTCTGGTCCGAGCCGTTGGCCGGCAGCAGCACCAGGGCCGGTGAATACACCTGGCAATTGCCGATGGGTTTGAGCGTGGAGCGCTTGCAGGTCGAGTTGAGCCAGGCCAACAGCCTGGCGCCGGTGACCCTGTCGGGACGTCGCGAAAGCAGTTTGCCGTGGCAGCCCTTGAGCAGTGGTTTGCTCTATCGGCTGACGCAAAATGGTCAGGACGTGGTGCAGAACCAATTGCAGCTGCCTGGCCATGTGGTGCAGCAGTTGAAACTGACCGTCGATGAGCGTGGCGGCGGCTTGGGCGCACAGGCTCCGACAGTGCGCTATGCCGTGCGCTCGACCCAAGTGGTGTTCCTCGCTCGCGGGGTGGGGCCGTACACACTGGCGCTGGGTAGCGCGACGGTTAAAGCGGCGAGTTTGCCGCTGTCGACGCTGATTCCCGATTACAGTCCCAAGCGTCTGGCAACGTTAGGCCAGGCCAAGGTCGATGGTGCGGCGGTGGTGACTTCGCCGGCGACAGCAGTGGTGCCGATTGTCCCGGGCATGAACTGGAAGAAGATCGGCTTGTGGGCGGTGCTCTTGCTAGGAGTGGCAGGCTTGGCAGGGATGGCGTTCAGTTTGCTGCGCAAGCCACCCGTCAAATCCTGAGGCTGGCGCAGTTTTCTCTTTTGTGGCGAGGGAGCTTGCTCCCGCCGGCCGGTCCGCGTTCGGGCGTAGCAGTCGTAAACCTACGGATGCGATCTATTTGAAGCGCCGCGCCGTATGGTTTTGGGGCCGCTTCGCGCCCCAGCGGGAGCAAGCTCCCTCGCCACAGTTATGTGCATTTGCAGCTACGCTCAACCTCGCGCATGAACTCTATTCAGTGAATCTCGTCTGATAAGAGGAATTGCGCACCGACTCGCGTTAAACTGCGCGGGTTTTTAGCCCCCATTCCTTCGGAGCCTTCCATGTCCCGCGTTACCTTGAGTCGCTATCTGATTGAGCAGACCCGTAGCAACAACACTCCTGCCGATCTGCGCTTTCTGATCGAAGTAGTGGCGCGTGCTTGCAAGGAAATCAGCCACGCCGTTTCCAAAGGCGCCCTGGGCGGCGTTCTGGGCAGCATGGGCACTGAAAACGTGCAAGGCGAAGTCCAGAAGAAACTCGACGTGATCTCCAACGAGATCCTGCTCGAAGCCAACGAATGGGGCGGTCACCTGGCCGGCATGGCGTCCGAAGAAATGGACAACGCCTACCAGATCCCGGGCAAATACCCGAAGGGCGCGTACCTGCTGGTATTCGACCCACTGGACGGTTCGTCGAACATCGATATCAACGCGCCGGTCGGTACTATCTTCTCCGTGCTGCGTTGCCCGAACGAATACCTGAGCCAGAACGAACCCTTGAACGAAAAGGCGTTCCTGCAGCCAGGCACCCAACAGGTAGCCGCCGGTTATGCCATCTACGGCCCGCAAACCATGCTGGTGCTGACCCTCGGTGATGGCGTGAAAGGCTTTACCCTGGACCGTGAAATGGGCAGTTTCGTACTGACCCATGAAGACATCAAGATCCCGTCCTCCACTCAGGAATTCGCGATCAACATGTCCAACCAGCGTCACTGGGAAGCGCCGGTACAACGCTACGTCGGCGAACTGCTGGCTGGCGAAGAAGGCCCGCTGAAAAAGAACTACAACATGCGCTGGGTCGCCGCGATGGTGGCCGACGTGCACCGCATCCTGACCCGTGGTGGCCTGTTCATGTACCCACGTGACAGCCGCGAGCCCTCCAAACCGGGCAAACTGCGCTTGATGTACGAAGCCAACCCGATGTCGTTCCTGGTTGAACAGGCCGGCGGCGCGTCCACTAACGGTCACCAGCGTATTCTCGACATCCAGCCTGAAGGCCTGCACCAGCGTGTAGCGGTGTTCCTGGGCTCGAAAGAAGAAGTCGAACGCGCCACGGCTTACCACAAGGAATAAACCATGACCGCGCCCTGGCAGCCGTTACTCGAATGGTGGTTCGGTTCAGCCGAAGCACCTAATGACGTAGCGGCTGACAAGGGCAAGTTATGGTTCGGTAAGCGTGACAGCCAGGACCTCGAAGCGCGCACGCGTTTCGGGGATCTGGTGGAACAGGCACTGGCCGGCGGATTGACCGAGTGGACGCAATGTCCCGAAGGTTGGCTGGCCCTGGTGTTATTGCTTGATCAGTTACCGCGGATGATCTTTCGCGAAACCCCCAAATCCTTTGCCGGCGACTTGAGAGCCCAGGCGCTGGTGGCGCAAGGTATTGCCGCGGATTTCGATCGGCAACTGCGGCCTATCCAGCGAGTGTTCATCTATCTGGTATTCGAGCATTGCGAGCATCTGGCGGTGCAAAACGAAGCCGTCTCACGTTTTGCCGACTTGCTGGCTGAGCAACCCGAGGCGGATCGTGCGGTGTTTGCCGATAACCTCGATTACGCCGAACGGCATCAGAAAATCATTGCCCGGTTTGGACGTTTTCCCCATCGCAATGCGATTCTTGGGCGGGAAAGTACGCCTGAAGAGATGGTATTTTTGAGTGGGCCCGGCGCACGGTTTTAACTACGGCATTGATCTCATGTGTTCACTTGCAGAAGTCGTTTCATCAACAGTGTCGGCAGATTTTTTCGTGTGTCGGCAATGATGTGGATGTAGACAGTCTTTTCCCTGACTTCATAAATGACCCGGTTCATCCCTGACAGGACTTGCCGATACTGGCTGATATTGAGTCTCTTGATTTCTTCCGGGATTGAGCCTGCATAAGGCTGTGTCGCCAAATGACGGATGGCTGCCTTCAAAGTGGCATAGGTGTTTTGCCATGTGTGGGCAGAGAACTGTTGGGTAAGGTAGCTGCGGAGCTCTTTGAGGTCTGTTTCTGCGGACTGAAGAATGACGACATTGAAGCTCATTGATGCTCGGCCTCGTCAAGCTCTGCGAAGACGTCCTCCGCACCCCGGAATTTTCCTTCCTCAATTTCACGATTGCCCATTGCCAGTAGCTTGAGAAGGGCCATTGTGTCTTCTTGCTCTTCGAAGCTTTTCACATCCATGACCACCAGTTTTGCTTCACCGTTTTGGGTGATAACCAAGGGTTCACGGCTTTCGGTGATCGTCTTGACGATTTCGGCAGTATGGCTTTTCAGGTAGCTGATGGGTTTGATTTGAGAGGAAAGCTTCATAAGATTGATCTCCTTCTGGTGAGCAGGACTGAGTTTAGTCTGAATTCAGTCCTGCGTCAGATTCACCAGACGGGCGCACTCAAAGTGCGCCGTTTGGTTTTAGATCCTGAAACTACCCACCAACTGCTTCAACCGCGCCGCTTGCTGCTCAAGATCGGCACAGGCGCGCAAGGTCGATTGCAGGTTTTCCACGCCTTCCTGGTTCAGGGTGTTGATCTCGGTGATGTCGACGTTGATCGATTCGACCACGGCGGTTTGCTCTTCGGTGGCGGTGGCCACCGACTGGTTCATGCCGTCGATTTCGCCGATGCGCTGGGTCACGCTGCCCAGGCGCTCACCGGCCTGGTTGGCGATGCCGACGCTGCTTTCGCTCTGGCGCTGACTGTCGGTCATGATGGCGACCGCCTCACGGGCGCCGACTTGCAGCTCTTCAATCATCTTCTGCACTTGCTGCGCCGAGTCCTGGGTGCGATGCGCGAGGTTGCGCACTTCGTCGGCAACCACGGCGAAACCACGTCCGGCCTCACCCGCGCGCGCCGCTTCGATCGCGGCGTTGAGAGCCAGCAGGTTGGTTTGCTGCGAGATGCTGGTGATGACTTCGAGAATCTGCCCGATATTCACCGTGTTGCTGTTCAGCGTTTCGATGTTGCCGCACGAGTCGCTGATTTTGGCCGACAGTTGCTGCATCGCCGCGATGGTCTTATCCACCACTTGCTGACCGTCTTCAGCCAGGCTGCGGGCGTCGCTGGAATGTTGCGAGGCGAGGGCGGCGTTCTGGGCGATTTCCTGGGCGGCGGCGCCCAGCTGGTTGATCGCCGCGGCCACACTGCTGGTGCGCGAGGCCTGCTGGTCGGAATTGAACATCGACGAGTTGGACGCGCTGACTACACGCAGGGCGACTTCGTTGACCTGGCCGGTGGCCGATGACACTTCGCGGATCGAAGTGTGAATACGCTCGACGAAGCGGTTGAACGAAGTGCCCAGCGCCCCGAATTCGTCCTGGCCATGAATGGTCAGGCGCTTGGTCAGGTCGCCTTCACCCTCGGCGATGTCATGCATGGCGCGACCCATGGTCAGCAACGGCTGCATCAGGACGCGGATCAGCATGCCGAGCAGCGTGATGATGATCACCACGGCAATCACCATGGCGATGATCGCCGAGGTGCGGAACTCACTGAGCATCGAGAATGCGGTGTCCTGGTCGAGCACCAGGGCCACGTACCAGTCAGCCGACGGCACGCCGTTGACGTGGGTGAACGAGATGAACTGCGTCTTGCCGTCCACCTCGACTTCCTTCATGCCGGGGCTGACCTTCGGCGCACCCGCGGGATAAGCCTCGGTGAGGCTTTTGAGCACCAGTTTGCTGTCCGGGTGAATGAGGATCTTGCCCTCGCTGCTGACGATGAATGCGTGGCCGTGGCCGCCGAAGTTCAGCGAGTTGATGATGGTGCTGATGCTGCTCAGGTCGATGTCTGCACCGGCGACGCCGATCATCTGGTTCTGATGCTGCACCGGGGTAGCGACGGTGATCACCAGCTTGCCTGAGGACGCAGCAATGTAGGGTTCGGTGACGATGGTCTGCTGTGCACTGTTGGCGGCTTTGTACCAGCCACGGGCACGAGGGTCGTAGTCCGCCGCGCGATTACCGGCCGGCACCGAGAACATCACGCCGTCGGCACCGCCGAAGTAGCTCAACTGAAAGTTGCTGGTGTACGCCGGCAGGCCGACCGCGCGTTTCAGGTTGTCCAGCGCCGGACCGTCGACGGCCACTTGCTGGGCCAGCGATTGCAGCAACTGGATGCGGCTTTCCAGCCAGGTCTGGATGTTGCTGGTGGTCAGGCTGCCGAGTTCCTGCATCGAGGACTCGGTGCTGTTGCGCAGGGTTTGGCGCTGACGGTAGTCGTTGAACAGAATGAAACAGGCGAACGCTACCGCGACCACAAGGGCAGCGGCGAGCAGGATCTTGTGGCTGAACTTCATGTTTCTGGTCATTAAAGGCGCTACCGCGGGAGGACTGATCAACGAGGAGCGTCAAATTGCCACAGGGCAGGCTTGGCGCTGCTTCTATGTCGACAGGGAAGCGCCAAAGATTAGGCGGGTTTGACGAAAACCGACGAAATACCGATCAGCGCAAAAAAATGCCTGATTTTGGTGCGAAATGTCGATTTTACCCTTCAAGAAATACCCGGTACGGGTGGGAACCAGAAGGGGGTTTTCTCTTCTAAGCTTCTGGTTGGCAGCCATGCCTCCCCCTCTTTACCAGGAGTTACACCATGTCGCTGCGATCTATCGCCTTGTTGTCGTTTTGCGTGCTGTTGGCTGCGTGCAGCAAGATCAACCAGGAAAACTATTCGAAACTCTCGACGGGCATGCCCAAGGCCGAGGTCGAAGCCTTGTTGGGTAAACCTGCCGATTGTTCAGGCGCGTTGGGCATGTCCAGCTGTACCTGGGGCGACAAGAACAGCTTTATCAGCGTGCAGTACGCCGGTGACAAAGTGCTGATGTTTTCCGGGCAAGGCCTGAAGTAAACCGGGGCCAAACGCCCTCGGGAGAAAAATAATGATGCGGTTAGTAATAGTTCTTTTGGCCGGTCTGTTGTTGGCCGGCTGCGCCACTTCTGGCGATGATGCGCTCGCGCCGAAAACGGTCAATAGCGTCAACCTCAAGCGTTACCAGGGTAAATGGTACGAGTTGGCGCGCATGCCGATGTACTTCCAGCGTAACTGCGCGCAATCCGAAGCCCATTACACCCTCAAGACCGATGGCGACATGGAAGTGTTGAACCGTTGCCTGACCCCAGAGTGGAAATGGGAAGAGGCCAAGGGCACGGCAACGCCGCAGATTCCCGGCAAGAACGACAAGCTGTGGGTGAATTTCGATAACTGGTTTACCCGGTTGTTGCCAGGCATGAGCAAGGGTAATTACTGGGTGCTGTATGTCAGCGATGACTACCAGACCGCGATAGTCGGTAGCCCCAATCGGCGCAACCTGTGGCTGCTGTCACGCAAGCCGGAAGTCAACGCCGATACCCGCGAGGAACTGCTGAGCAGGGCGCGTCAGCAGGGTTACGACACCACACGCCTGATCTGGCGGGTGTCGGACACCAAAATGGCCCAGACCTCGAAATAAGCGGCGTGCGGTTGGACTCCGTGGCGAGGGAGCTTGCTCCCGCTCGGCTGCGCAGCAGTCGTCACTCAGCTGATGAGATCTTTCTGAAAGAGCTCATTTGCTGATTTGGGGTCGCTTCGCAACCCAGCGCGAGCAAGCTCCCTCGCCACAGAAGCGGTGATCAGCCCAACAGCTCGCGCAGTACTTGGGTGAACGCCCGGTTACTGTCTTCTTCGCCAGCGTGATGCCCGTCGCGTACCACCCACTTGCCATTCACCAGCACGTCACGCACCTGGCGGTCGCCACCAGCAAACAGCCAACGGTTCAGAATCCCGTCGCCACTGGCGGTTGCCAGGTAAGGGTCGTTGCCGTCGAGCACCAGCCAGTCAGCGCGTTTGCCGACTTCCAATGCGCCAATCGGCTGGCCCAGCGCCTGTGCGCCACCGTCGAGTGCGGCGTCGTACAGGGTGCGCCCGACCATCGGCTGATCGGCGCCATACAAACGGTTACGTCGCTGATCGCGCAGGCGCTGGCCGTATTCCAGCCAGCGCAGTTCTTCCACCACACTCAGCGACACATGGCTGTCCGAGCCAATGCCCATGCGCCCGCCTTGGGCGAGGAAGTCCACGGCCGGGAAAATCCCGTCGCCCAGGTTAGCTTCCGTGGTCAGGCACAGGCCAGCGATGGCGCGACTCTTGGCCATCAGGCTGACTTCTTCCGGGTTGGCGTGGGTCGCGTGGACCAGGCACCAGCGCTGATCGACGTCGGTATTTTCATACAGCCATTGCAGCGGACGGCGACCACTCCAGGTCAGGCAGTCGTCGACTTCCTTTTGTTGCTCGGCGATGTGGATGTGCACCGGGCAGTGCTTGTCGCTGGCTGCCAGCACTTCGCTGATTTGCTGCGGGGTCACGGCACGCAACGAGTGGAAGCACAGGCCCAGTTGTTGCGCCGGTTGCTGCGCCAGCAGCGGCTGCAAGCGGGCTTGTAGCTTCAGGTAGTTTTCAGTGCTGTTGATGAAGCGTCGCTGGCCTTCATTGGGCGCCAGGCCACCGAAACCGGAGTGGCTGTAGAGTACAGGCAGCAAGGTCAGGCCGATGCCGGAGGCGCTGGCGGCCTGACTGATTTGCAACGACAGTTCGGCCGGGTCCGCGTACGGATGGCCGTTGTGGTCGTGGTGCACGTAATGAAATTCGGCGACCGAGGTGTAACCGGCCTTGAGCATTTCGATGTAGAGCTGACGGGCGATGATCCCGAGTTGTTCCGGACTGATTTTTCCGACGAGGCGATACATCAGATCGCGCCAGGTCCAGAAACTGTCGTTCGGATTACCCGCTACTTCGGCCAGTCCGGCCATCGCCCGCTGGAAGGCGTGGGAGTGCAGATTCGGCATGCCCGGCAGCAGCGGACCGCTCAGCCGTTCGGCGCCTTCAGCGCTGGCATCGGCCTGGATGTGGGTCAGCAGGCCATCGGCACTGACCTCAAGACGTACATTGTTGGCCCATCCACTAGGCAAAAGCGCGCGTTCGGCAAAGAAGGCGGACATGGTTCAGTACCCCATCGTGTGTTATTTGTATATACATATACAGACGTTTGCCTGCTCGGTAAACTCCGGCAAGCTAGCGACTTTCATCAACGAACAAGGATTTCCTGTGCCGACTCCGCCTGTAGTTTCACCGCTGAGTGCCAATCTGGGCGACAGTCCGGCGCCCTTGTACGCTCGCGTCAAACAGATGATCACCCAGCAAATCGACAGTGGAAACTGGCCGCCGCATTACCGCGTGCCGTCGGAAAGCGAGCTGGTCAGTCAGTTGGGTTTCAGCCGCATGACCATCAATCGCGCCCTGCGCGAGATGACGGCTGACGGCCTGTTGGTGCGCATGCAAGGCGTCGGGACCTTTGTCGCCGAACCCAAGAGCCAGTCCGCGTTGTTCGAAGTGCATAACATTGCCGACGAAATCGCCTCCCGTGGCCATCGCCACACGTGCAAGGTGATTACTCTGGAAGAAGAGGCCGCCGGTTCCGAGCGCGCCCTGGCACTGGACATGCGTGAAGGCCAAAAGGTCTTCCACTCGCTGATCGTGCATTTCGAGAACGATATTCCCGTGCAAATCGAGGACCGTTTCGTCAATGCCCTGGTCGCGCCGGAATACCTCAAGCAAGACTTCACCCTGCAAACGCCTTATGCCTATCTGAATCAGGTCGCGCCATTGACCGAAGGCGAGCACGTGGTCGAGGCGATTCTTGCCGAGCCTTCCGAATGCAAATTGCTGCAGATCGAAAAAGGCGAGCCATGCCTGCTGATCCGTCGTCGGACCTGGTCCGGACGTCAGCCAGTGACGGCCGCTCGTCTGATTCATCCCGGTTCCCGCCATCGTCTGGAAGGGCGGTTCCACAAATAAAGAGCCATCAATAAAGAGACATAAATGGGCCAGTTGAACGTTTTGCGCGCGGCCAATTATCCGCGCATGCCGTGGAAAAACGGCGGCGGCAGCACCGAAGAAATCACCCGCGATGCAGGCACCGGCCTGGATGGCTTTGGCTGGCGCCTGTCGATTGCCGATATCGGTGAGTCGGGCGGGTTCTCGACCTTTGCAGGCTACGAGCGGGTCATCACCGTGCTGCAGGGTGAAGGCATGACCTTGACGGTCGACGGCCAGAACACGCGGCCCCTGTTACCACTGGACCCGTTTGCGTTCAGTGGCGAAAGCCATGTTTCCTGCACCCTGCTTGGCGGTGCGATCCGCGACTTCAACCTGATTTATGCGCCAAATCGCTACCAGGCGCGGTTGCAGTGGCTGAAGGGCGAGCAACGGTTTTTCAGTTCTGCCGGAACGCTGCTGGTTTTCAGCGTGGCTGATGCGCTTGAAGTTCGAATCAATGGCAGTGCGGCCCAAGTGCTGGGTCGTCATGATTGTCTGCAACTGGGCGGTAACACTGGGCTGCTGGATGTTTCCGTCAATGGCCAGTGCTGCGTGATTGAACTGACAGCACTCTGAGCTCCCTATTCCGGGAGCTTTTCTGTGGTGAGGGGGCTTGCCCCCGCTGGGTGGCGAAGCCGCCCCAATGGCTGCATGCCTACCCTGTCCCCTGTATTGAATCTCCGATTCTGCGACTGCTACGCCCGAGCGCGGACCGGTCGACGGGGGCAAGCTCCCTCGCCACAAAAACCAACCTCCAGCGTTTCCCTGTGCGCACCAGTTTTGTTACCGAACGCCCCAGCGTGGCGCAAAACCGCGCTCAGGTAACAACTGTCACTCCTCGAAAAAATCCTTCCCCAAAAAATATCGACAGCCGCAAAACCCTTGTCCCAAGGGCTTTTCAGCCAGGTTCAGCACTTTGTTGAAGCGCCATCCAGAAAGTTGGCCGCTTGATTGCATATGCTTGTATGTACAAGTAAAGACGTATGCGTATGAGTCACGAAGACTCGACCATCGTCCACTGATTCGCCGGTGTGCACCATCTGCACATTGGCTTGCTCGCCCACTGCCTGGGCTGGTTTGGATTGATTGCTGAGGAGCTTTTTTCGTGACTGACAATACCCAGAAACCGACCCCCGTTACTTTTACTAAGCACCGTGACGTTGAAATCCGTGCTGCTCGCGGCAACAAGCTGACCGCCAAAAGCTGGCTGACCGAAGCGCCGCTGCGCATGTTGATGAACAACCTCGACCCGGAAGTTGCCGAGAACCCTAAAGAACTGGTGGTTTACGGCGGTATCGGTCGCGCGGCGCGTAACTGGGAATGCTACGACAAGATCGTCGAGAGCCTGACCAACCTGAATGACGACGAAACCCTGCTGGTGCAATCCGGCAAGCCGGTCGGCGTCTTCAAGACCCACAGCAACGCCCCACGCGTGCTGATCGCCAACTCCAACCTGGTACCACACTGGGCGAGCTGGGAGCACTTCAACGAACTCGACGCCAAAGGCCTGGCCATGTACGGCCAGATGACTGCCGGCAGCTGGATCTACATCGGCAGCCAGGGCATCGTTCAAGGCACCTACGAAACCTTCGTTGAAGCCGGTCGCCAGCACTACAACGACAACCTCACCGGTCGCTGGGTCCTGACCGCCGGTCTGGGCGGCATGGGCGGCGCTCAACCACTGGCCGCGACCCTGGCCGGCGCGTGCTCGCTGAACATCGAATGCCAACAAGTGAGCATCGATTTCCGTCTGAAAAGCCGTTATGTCGACGAGCAGGCCAAAGACCTCGACGACGCGCTGGCGCGCATCGCCAAATACACCAAAGAAGGCAAAGCGATTTCCATCGCCCTGCTGGGTAACGCGGCAGAAATCCTGCCGGAATTGGTCCGTCGCGGTGTGCGTCCGGACATGGTCACCGACCAGACCAGCGCCCACGATCCGCTCAACGGTTACCTGCCAGCCGGTTGGACCTGGGAAGAGTACCGCGCTCGCGCCAAGACCGAGCCGGCTGCTGTGATCAAAGCCGCCAAGCAATCGATGGCCGTGCACGTCAAAGCGATGCTCGACTTCCAGAAGCAAGGCATCCCGACGTTCGACTACGGCAACAACATCCGTCAGATGGCGCAAGAAGAAGGCGTCGAGAACGCATTCGACTTCCCGGGCTTCGTACCGGCTTACATCCGTCCACTGTTCTGCCGTGGTATCGGTCCATTCCGTTGGGCTGCACTGTCGGGCAACGCTGAAGACATCTACAAAACCGACGCCAAGGTCAAAGAACTGATCCCGGACGACGCCCACCTGCACAACTGGCTGGACATGGCGCGCGAGCGCATCAGCTTCCAGGGGCTGCCGGCACGTATCTGCTGGGTGGGCCTGGGTCTGCGCGCCAAGCTGGGCCTGGCGTTCAACGAAATGGTCCGCAGCGGCGAGCTGTCGGCGCCGATCGTGATCGGCCGCGACCACCTGGACTCCGGTTCGGTGGCAAGTCCTAACCGCGAAACCGAATCCATGCAGGACGGTTCCGATGCCGTGTCCGACTGGCCACTGCTCAACGCTCTGCTGAACACCGCGAGCGGCGCGACCTGGGTTTCCCTGCACCACGGCGGCGGCGTCGGCATGGGCTTCTCCCAGCACTCGGGCATGGTGATTGTCTGCGACGGTACTGACGAAGCGGCCGAGCGTATTGCTCGCGTGCTGCACAACGACCCGGCCACCGGTGTCATGCGTCACGCCGATGCCGGTTACCAGATCGCTATCGATTGTGCCAAGGAGCAGGGCCTGAACCTGCCGATGATCACCGGTAAATAAAAAACGGGCCTCGGCCTGATGCGAACCTGTAGGAGTAAAGCTTGCTCGCGATGAACGATGACGCGGTGTGTCAGGTACATCGCCATCGCGAGCAAGCTCAGCTCCTACAGGGACAGATTGAATTCCACGAACAATCCAAAGAGGTTGACCCATGGCTAATGATGATCGTGCACGCAGTAAGCCGTTGATCGAGAAACGTTCGATCGACTACATCCCGGAAGCGGAAAGACACGGTCGTCTATTGAGTCAGTTCACCCTGTGGTTGGGTGCCAACCTGCAAATCACCGCGATTGTGACGGGTGCATTGGCGGTGGTACTGGGCGGGGATGTGTTCTGGTCGTTGGTCGGTTTGCTGATCGGCCAATTGCTCGGCGGTGGCGTCATGGCGCTGCACGCCGCACAAGGTCCGCAACTCGGCTTGCCGCAAATGATCTCCAGTCGCGTGCAGTTTGGCGTGTATGGGGCGGTGATTCCGCTGGTGCTGGTGTGCCTGATGTACATCGGCTTCTCGGCCAGCGGATCCTTGCTGGCAGGGCAGGCAGTTGCGCAGTTGCTGCACGTCGAAGACTGGGTCGGTATCACGCTGTTCGCCGGCTCGATCATGGTCTTCACCATCTTCGGCTATCGGGTGATCCACGGCATCGGCCGGGTCGCCAGTGTGCTGGGCGTGGTGGCGTTCATCTACCTGTTCTACAAACTGCTGGCCGGTAACGACATCGGCGCATTGCTGGGCAACAAGCACTTCTCGGTGGCGAGTTTCCTGTTGGCGGTGTCGCTGTCGGCGTCCTGGCAGATCGCGTTCGGCCCTTATGTGGCGGACTACTCGCGTTACTTGCCGCGCAGCACGCAGGCTAAGAAAACCTTCTGGGCTGTTGGCCTGGGTTCGGTAATCGGTGCGCAGGCGTCGATGGTCTTCGGTGTGTTCGCCGCAGCCCTGGCCGGTTCGCAGTTCGCTCACCACGAGGTGTCGTTCATCGTCAGCCTGGGCGGTACCGGGATTGTCGCGGCGCTGCTGTACTTCGCCGTGGCTTTCGGCAAAGTCACCGTGACCACCTTGAACGCCTACGGCAGCTTCATGTCGATCGCGACGATCATCAGCGGCTTCCGTGGCAGCCGCCACATTGGAAGCGGCGTACGCCTGCTGTATATCTTCATCATGGTGTCGCTTGCCGCGGCTCTGGCATTGCTTGGCAAGGACTCGTTCCTCAAGGAATTCTCCGCGTTCATCCTGTTCCTGCTGGCGTTCTTCACGCCGTGGAGCGCGATCAATCTGGTGGACTTCTACTGCATCACCAAAGAGCGTTATGACATTCCGGCACTGTCCAACCCCGAGGGTCGCTATGGTCGCTGGAACATCATGGGCATCAGCATTTACGTGTTCGGCGTGTTGATTCAAATGCCGTTCATTTCCACTCACTTCTACACCGGCCCTCTGGTCGCGAGCCTCGGTGATACCGACATCTCGTGGATCATCGGCCTGGTGGTCCCGGCGGCGATGTATTACTTCGCAGCCAAGAAGTGGCATAGCGCAGTACCTGATCGGCTGATACTGCCGGTAGAGCAGGACGAGGCTGCAAAAGTGAAAACAAGCGGGGCGGATAGCGTTGCAGCAATCTGACTGGACGAAACTGGCGAAGATCTTCGTGAAGGCACATCCTGAGATCTGGCAGTTGCGGGTCACCACCGACACTGCCAGGAAAATCAACGCGGAACTGTAGGCAGATACCTCCCGGCTAACCGAGAGGCTGGCCGGGACGTTCGCTACATCCACTTGATTGAGAGTCTCTTATGTTTCCCGAAAGCTTCACCTTTTCCATCGCCGACCGGGTCAACGTCTGGGTTGATTCGCTGGTCGTCAACTACGGGGATGTGTTCCGCCACATCTCCGACACCTTGCTCTGGGCCATCGTCAACCTCGAAGGCCTGCTGCGCGCGGCGCCGTGGTGGTTGATGCTGGTGATCGTTGCCGGCATTGCCTGGCACGCGACCCGCAAGCTGGTGACGACGGCGGTGATCGTTGGTTTGCTGTTCCTGGTGGGCGCTGTCGGCCTCTGGGACAAGCTCATGCAAACGTTGGCACTGATGCTGGTGGCGACGGTTATTTCGGTGTTGATCGGCATTCCGTTGGGCATTTTGTCGGCACGCAGCAATCGCCTGCGTTCAGTGTTGATGCCGCTGCTCGACATCATGCAGACCATGCCCAGCTTCGTGTACCTGATCCCGGTGCTGATGCTGTTCGGTCTGGGCAAGGTCCCGGCGATTTTCGCCACGGTGATCTACGCCGTACCGCCGCTGATTCGCCTGACCGATCTGGGCATTCGCCAGGTCGATCGCGAAGTCATGGAAGCAATCAATGCCTTTGGTGCCAACCGCTGGCAGCAACTGTTCGGCGTGCAACTGCCGCTGGCGCTGCCGAGCATCATGGCCGGGATCAACCAGACCACCATGATGGCCCTGTCGATGGTGGTGATCGCCTCGATGATCGGTGCGCGTGGCCTGGGTGAAGACGTGCTGGTGGGGATCCAGACCCTTAATGTCGGACGCGGTCTTGAAGCCGGTCTGGCGATCGTGATTCTGGCGGTGGTCATTGACCGCATTACCCAGGCCTACGGTCGTCCGCGGCATGAGGTGAGCCAATGAGCAATGCCGCCAAGATCGAAGTCAAAAACGTTTTCAAGATTTTCGGTGACCGTTCGGCAGACGCGCTGGACATGATCCGACAGAACAAGAGCAAGGATCAGGTACTGGCCGAGACCGGCTGTGTGATTGGCGTGAATGATCTGTCACTGAGCATCGCTACCGGCGAGATATTCGTGATCATGGGCCTGTCGGGTTCCGGCAAGTCGACACTGGTACGGCACATCAACCGCCTGATCGACCCGACCAGCGGCGTGATCCTGGTGGATGGCGTGGACATCCTGCAATACGACATGGAAGCCCTGCGCGAATTTCGTCGGCACAAGATCAGCATGGTGTTCCAGAGCTTCGGCCTGTTGCCCCACAAGAACGTACTGGACAACGTCGCCTACGGTTTGAAAGTGCGTGGTGAAAGCAAGCAAGTGTGCGCCGAGCGCGCGCAGCACTGGATCAACACCGTGGGCCTTCAAGGCTACGAAAACAAATACCCGCATCAGCTGTCTGGCGGTATGCGTCAGCGTGTGGGCCTGGCTCGCGCCTTGGCGGCGGACACCGACATCATCCTGATGGATGAAGCCTTCAGTGCCCTTGACCCGCTGATCCGCGCCGAGATGCAGGACCAGTTGCTTGAACTGCAACAGACCTTGCACAAGACCATCGTGTTCATCACCCATGACCTCGATGAAGCCGTGCGCATCGGTAACCGGATTGCGATTCTCAAGGATGGGCAGTTGATTCAGGTCGGCACGCCGAAAGAGATCCTTCACTCGCCGGCCGATGAATACGTCGACCGGTTTGTCCAGCGGCGTGCGGCGGTGGTTTAGGAGAGATGCCCTGTTCCAGGCTGAATTGATTTTGAAAGACCCGATACTGCTGTAAACCGCGTTACCCAAGCTGTACTGATTTCTACAAAAGCCAGCGTGCCAAGGCGCCACCCCCTCAAGAAGCGGGCAGCGACGGACAACGGAATCATCCGGAGCGTCTGGTTAGTTAACTGCTCTTATATAAAGAGCATAAAAAACTCTCAAAAGGAGAATAAATGTGACTGCTCTGAATCTTATCCCTGGCCAACTGAGTCTTGCCCAACTGCGCGCTGTTTATCAGCAACCGGTCAACGTCCGTCTCGACGACAGTGCCTCCGCCCAGATCGAAGCCAGTGTTGCCTGCGTGGAACAGATCCTCGTGGAAAACCGTACCGCCTACGGCATCAACACCGGTTTCGGCCTGCTGGCTTCGACCCGCATTGCCAGCGAAGACCTGGAAAACCTCCAGCGCTCGCTGGTGTTGTCTCACGCTGCCGGTGTTGGCGAGCCAATCAGCGACGCTCTGGTGCGTCTGATCATGGTGCTCAAGGTCAACAGCCTGAGCCGTGGCTTCTCCGGCATTCGCCGGGTGGTGATCGACGCGCTGATCGCCTTGATCAACGCTGAGGTTTACCCGCACATTCCATTGAAAGGTTCGGTCGGTGCTTCCGGTGACCTGGCGCCTCTGGCCCACATGTCGCTGGTGCTGCTGGGCGAAGGCAAGGCCCGTTACAAAGGTGAATGGCTGCCAGCAACTGAAGCGCTGAAAGTCGCAGGCCTGCAACCGCTGACCCTGGCGGCCAAAGAAGGCCTGGCGCTGCTTAACGGCACTCAGGTGTCCACCGCTTACGCACTGCGTGGCCTGTTCGAAGGCGAAGACCTGTTCGCTGGCGCCCTGGCCCTTGGCGGTCTGACCGTTGAAGCCGTACTGGGCTCGCGCTCGCCGTTCGATGCGCGGATTCACGCTGCTCGTGGTCAAAAAGGCCAGATCGACGCCGCCGCCGCTTACCGCGACCTGCTGGGCGAGCGTAGTGAAGTCTCCGATTCGCACCAGAACTGCGAAAAGGTTCAGGACCCGTACTCGCTGCGCTGCCAGCCACAAGTCATGGGCGCTTGCCTGACTCAGTTCCGTCAGGCCGCTGAGGTGTTGGCGATCGAAGCCAACGCCGTGTCGGATAACCCGTTGGTTTTCGCGGCTGAAGGTGACGTGATCTCCGGCGGTAACTTCCACGCCGAGCCGGTTGCCATGGCAGCTGACAACATGGCCCTGGCCATCGCTGAAATCGGTTCCCTGAGCGAGCGTCGCATCTCGCTGATGATGGACAAGCACATGTCGCAACTGCCGCCGTTCCTGGTGGCCAACGGTGGCGTGAACTCCGGCTTCATGATCGCTCAGGTGACTGCGGCGGCTCTGGCCAGCGAAAACAAGGCACTGGCGCATCCGCATTCGGTCGACAGCCTGCCGACGTCCGCCAACCAGGAAGACCACGTTTCCATGGCCCCGGCCGCTGGCAAGCGTCTGTGGGAAATGGCTGAAAACACTCGCGGCGTTCTGGCTGTCGAGTGGCTGGCTGCCTGCCAGGGCCTGGACCTGCGCGACGGTCTGAAGACTTCGTCGAAACTGGAAAAAGCTCGCAGCACCCTGCGCGCCAAAGTACCGTTCTACGAGAAGGACCGTTTCTTTGCACCGGACATCAACGCCGCGAGCGAGCTGCTGGCTTCGCGTTGCCTGAATGAGCTGGTGATGGCGAAGTTGTTGCCTAGCCTGTAAGTCTGATGATCGTTCCCACACTGATCGTTCCCACGCTCCCGCGTGGGAACGATCAGTGTCATGGGGGAACAATCATTTCCGCCGATAAAAATAACTAAGGACGAGAAATGCAAAAGCCAGCAAACGGCTTGAAACGCGGGCTATCGGCCCGACATATTCGCTTTATGGCACTGGGGTCGGCGATCGGCACCGGGCTGTTTTACGGTTCTGCCTCGGCCATCCAGATGGCCGGTCCTGCGGTGCTGCTTGCGTACCTGATTGGTGGCGCAGCGGTGTTCATGGTCATGCGCGCCCTTGGCGAAATGGCTGTGCACAACCCGGTCGCAGGTTCTTTCGGTCAATACGCCAGTACTTACCTGGGACCGATGGCAGGCTTCATCCTCGGTTGGACGTACGCATTCGAAATGGTCATCGTCGGCATGGCCGACGTCACTGCGTTCGGTATTTACATGGGCTTCTGGTTCCCGGAAGTCTCTCGCTGGATTTGGGTATTGGGCGTCGTTTCCATCGTCGGCGGCTTGAACCTGTGCAACGTCAAAGTCTTCGGTGAAATGGAGTTCTGGCTGTCGCTGCTCAAGGTCGCCGCCATCGTTGCGATGATCCTCGGGGGCTTCGGCATCATGCTGTTCGGTATCAGCACGGCCCCAGGCCAGGTGACCGACATCAGCAACCTCTGGACCCAAGGTGGCTTCATGCCTAATGGCATGGGCGGTCTGATCGCTTCGTTCGCAGTGGTGATGTTTGCGTTTGGCGGTATTGAAATCATTGGCGTCACCGCCGGTGAGGCCAAAGACCCGCAGCACGTGCTGCCTCGTGCAATCAACGCCGTACCGTTGCGGATTCTGCTGTTCTACGTGCTGACGATGCTGGTGCTGATGTCGATCTTTCCTTGGCAGCAGATCGGTAGCCAGGGCAGCCCGTTCGTGCAGATCTTCGATAAGCTGGGGATCAGCTCGGCGGCCACCATCCTTAATATTGTGGTGATTACGGCGGCGATTTCGGCGATCAACAGTGACATCTTCGGCGCTGGCCGCATGATGTTCGGTCTGGCCCAGCAAGGGCACGCACCGAAGGGCTTCGCCCACCTGTCGCGCAATGGCGTGCCATGGATGACCGTGGTGGTGATGAGCGTTGCGCTGCTGCTGGGCGTGTTGCTGAACTACCTGATCCCGGAAAACGTGTTTCTGCTGATCGCGTCCATTGCGACCTTTGCTACCGTTTGGGTCTGGCTGATGATTCTGTTCACTCAGGTGGCGATGCGTCGTTCCATGACGCCTGAGCAAGTGGCGCAGCTGAAATTCCCGGTACCGTTCTGGCCGTATGCGCCGATGGCGGCGATTGCCTTCATGCTGTTTGTCTTCGGCGTGCTGGGTTATTTCCCGGATACCCAAGCGGCGCTGATCGTCGGCGTGGTCTGGATTGTGTTGCTGGTACTGGCCTATCTGATGTGGGTCAAACCGGCGGCAGGGCAGGCGGCCCTGGTCGCGCGTGATCCTTCTTTTTCTAATCGATAACTAACGGAGGCCTCGGATGAAAACTCTCTGGCAACACTGCCACGTTGCAAGCATGGCGCAGGGCACTTACTCGATCATCGAGGATGCCGCCATCGTGACGTCAGGAGCGCACATTGAGTGGATCGGCCCACGTAGCGAGCTGCCGTCCGGTGAATACCCCGAGGTCCATGACCTCGCGGGGGCCTGGGTCACCCCGGGCCTGATCGACTGCCATACCCACACGGTGTTCGGCGGCAACCGCAGCGGCGAGTTCGAGCAACGCCTGCAAGGCGTGAGCTACGCAGAAATCGCCGCGGCCGGTGGCGGCATTGCCAGCACCGTGCGCGCCACGCGTGCGGCGACCGAGGACGAGCTGTTCGCCAGTGCGAAGAAGCGTCTGAAAAGCCTTATGCGTGACGGTGTGACCAGCATCGAGATGAAATCCGGTTATGGCCTCGACCTCGCCAGTGAGCGGAAGATCCTGCGGGTGATCCGTCGTCTCGGCGCCGAACTGCCGATCAGTGTGCGCAGCACCTGCCTGGCCGCTCACGCCTTGCCGCCAGAGTACGTCGACCGCGCCGACGACTACATCGAACATATCTGCAGCGAAATGCTGCCGGCGCTGGCTGCCGAAGGCCTGGTGGATGCGGTGGATGCGTTCTGCGAATACCTGGCGTTTTCGCCAGCGCAGGTCGAGCGGGTGTTCGTCGCCGCGCAGAAGCTCGGTTTGCCGGTGAAGCTGCATGCCGAGCAACTGTCGTCCTTGCACGGCTCCAGCCTGGCAGCGCGTTATCACGCGCTGTCGGCCGACCATCTGGAGTTCATGACCGAAGAGGACGCCATCGCCATGGCAGCGTCCGGGACCGTTGCCGTGTTGCTGCCAGGAGCCTTCTACTTCCTGCGGGAAACCCAGTTGCCGCCGATGGATGCCTTGCGCAAGCATGGGGTGAAAATCGCCATCGCCAGCGACCTTAACCCTGGCACTTCGCCGGCGTTGTCGGTTCGGTTGATGTTGAACATGGCCTGCACCTGCTTCCGCATGACCCCGGAAGAGGCCCTGGCCGGCGCGACCATTCACGCCGCGACGGCATTGGGCATGGAGCGTACCCACGGTTCGCTTGAAGTCGGCAAAGTCGCCGACTTCGTGGCCTGGCAAATCGATCGTCCAGCCGACCTGTCGTACTGGTTGGGCGGTGACCTGGAAAAACGCGTCGTGCGTCACGGCGTTGAAGTCGAGTTATAGGAGAACGGTTGTGGATAAGGTTCTGAACTTCAAACAAGGCCGGGTGCCGCTGCTGATCAGCATGCCTCACGCTGGCGTGCGTCTGACGCCTGCGGTTGAAGCCGGTTTGATTCCCGAGGCAAAAAGCCTGCCGGACACCGACTGGCATATACCCACGCTCTACGAGTTCGCCGCCGAGCTGGGCGCCAGCACCCTGGCCGCCGAGTATTCGCGGTTCGTCATCGACCTCAACCGGCCGTCTGACGACAAACCGATGTATGTCGGTGCCACGACGGGCCTGTACCCGGCGACATTGTTCGACGGCGTGCCGTTGTTCCGCGAAGGGCTGGAGCCGTCGGCTGAGGAACGTGCGAGCTACCTGGAAAAGGTCTGGACGCCGTACCACAGCACCCTGCAGCAAGAGCTGGCGCGGCTGAAGGCCGAGTTCGGTTATGCGTTGTTGTTCGATGCGCATTCGATCCGTTCGGTGATCCCGCACCTGTTCGACGGCAAGCTGCCGGACTTCAACCTCGGCACGTTCAACGGCGCCAGTTGCGATCCGCAGCTGGCCAGCCAGCTCGAAGCGATCTGCGCCCGGCACACGGATTACAGCCATGTGCTCAACGGGCGCTTCAAGGGCGGCCACATCACCCGTCATTACGGCAACCCGGCCGAAAACATCCATGCGGTGCAGCTGGAGTTGGGGCAGTGCACTTACATGGAAGAGGTCGAACCGTTCCGCTATCGGCCTGACCTGGCGGCACCGACGCAGGTGGTGCTCAAGGAGTTGCTGCAAGGGTTGTTGGCCTGGGGGCAGAAACACTACGCCTGACACTATCTTGTGGCGAGGGAGCTTGCTCCCGCTCAACTGCGCAGCAGTTGCAAAGCCTGCCAGTCGGATCTTGCAGATACTGAGAGGTGGCTGTTTTCAGGGCCGCTTCGCGGCCCAGCGGGGGCAAGCCCCCTCGCCACAACGATCGCTGCGGTCGCCACCGTGCAAGACACGGTCGCCTCAGGGCGTTTTTGTCGCTCAGACGCTGAGTAACGTTGTGGGCACGGTGCACGAAGACACCGGGCCCACAATAACCAGCTGCCGAGCGAGCCTTCCCGATGAAACGACTGTTCAACCGCTGTCTGTTAATCCTTACCGGCACCGCACTCCTGAGCGCCAACACCTTCGCCAGCGAACCGGCGTCCTGCCAATCCGTGCGCATGGGCGTGGTCAACTGGACAGACGTGATCGCCACCAGTGGCATGGCCGAAGTCTTGCTCAACGGGCTTGGCTACGAAAGCAAGCAAACCAGCGCCGTGCAGCAAATCATCTTCGCCGGCATCCGCGACAAACGCCTGGATATCTTCCTCGGCTACTGGAAGCCCGCGATGGACAAGAACATCGCGCCGTTCATCGCCGCCAATCAGCTCAAAGTCATGGACAAGCCCAGCCTGTCTGACGCGCAGGCGACCCTCGCAGTGCCTGACTATGTCGCGGCAGCGGGCCTGAAAACCTTCGGCGATATCGCCAGATTCAAAGACCAGCTGGGTGGCAAGATCTACGGCATCGAGCCGGGCAGCGGCGCCAACACCACGATCAAAACCATGATCGAGACCAATCACTTTGGTCTCAAGGACTTCAAGCTGATCGAATCCGGCGAGGCCGGCATGCTGGCCGCCGTGCAGCGGGCAATCAATCGCAAGGAGTTCGTGGTGTTCGTCGGCTGGACCCCGCATCCAATGAACATCAACATGAAGATCAACTACCTGACCGGCAGCGAAGATGTCTACGGTCCTAACGAAGGTGCGGCGACGGTATCGACCGTGACCGCGCCTGACTACGCCCAACGTTGCCCGAACGTGAACCGCCTGTTGGAAAACCTGACGTTCACCGCCGCTCAGGAAAGCCAGTTGATGGTGCCGATCATGGAGCGCAAGACCGCACAGGAAGTTGCCCGCCAATGGCTGCGTGACCATCCCGAGGATCTTCAGCGCTGGTTGGCGGGAGTCAGCAGTTTCGATGGCAAGAAGGATGGAGTGGCGGCGGTACAAGCCAGCCTGAAATAGGCCTCAAGGCCAACACAAGAACCTGTGGCGAGCGGGCTTGCCCGCGCCGGGTTGCGCAGCGACCCTGAAACCGGCAATCGTGGTCTTTCAGACAGAACGCATCCGTTGGTTTTACGACTGCTACGCAGCCGAGCGGGGCGGTGCGGCGTTCTGACAAGCCCGCCCGCCACAGGGTACGCGCAGACGCTGAATCGTCTGAATCGTCTGAACCCGTTGCTACCCAGGCCTTCCCAGCATGTCCGAATACCCGCTTTCACCGCAGCTCTCGGCCTTTGTCGAGAAAACCCTCAGCTTCAACAGCCCTGACAGCAGCCTGGACGGGCTGCGTCAGGCTTACAGTCAAATGTGCCGGGCATTTACCCCAGCTCGCCCGGACGGGCTGGAGGTCGCCGACTTCACGCTGGAAGGCGTTCGTGCCCGGTCCTACCAGCCAGCGGTGGCACCGCCGGATTCGGGTTGGCCGTGCATCCTTTATCTGCACGGCGGTGGCTGGGTGGTGGGGGATCTGGACTCGCACGACTTCATCTGCACCGAGTTGTCGGCGGTTTTGGGCGTGCTGGTGATAGCCGTCGATTACCGACTGGCACCGGAACATCCCTTTCCGGCGGCGTTCGATGACTGCCTGAGCGTCTGGCGAGCGTTGTGCGCGGGAGCGAGCCCGTTTGCGCTGGACGCGACGCGGATGCTGGTGGCCGGTGACAGCGCCGGCGGCAATCTTGCCGCCGCGTTGTGCCTGGCATTGCGTGACCGGGGCGAGCGCTTGCCCTGCGCACAAGTCTTGATTTACCCAGGACTGGGCGGTGACGCCAGTCTTCCATCGCGCAGCGAATGTGCTGATGCGCCGCTACTCAGCAGCAGCGACCTGGACTGCTATCACGCGTTGTACCTGCGCGGTACGCGGCAGCCGCCGGCCTACGCCATGCCATTGCTCGCTGATGATTTCAGCGGTTTGCCAGCGGCAATGATCGCCGTCGCACAGTTCGACCCGCTACGCGACGACGGCGTCAGTTATGCCCGGCGACTTGAAGCCGCCGGGGGCGAGGTCAACCTGTATTCAGGCAAAGGGCTGATTCACGGGTGTTTGCGGGGCCGGGGCGAGGTCGCGGAAGTGGATCTGCTCTATGAAAACCTGTTGGCATATTTGCATCGGTTTCTTGTAAGCGAAGTCTGATTTTTTGTGGGCATGCTCATTCAGGTAATTCGGGTTTATGATGCCGGACGGCAGAATAATTGAAGTCCCCCCAGGGATGAACTCGACCCCTTACGGAGCGCGCAATGCAGACTTTGTACCCGCAGATCAAACCCTACGCCCGGCACGATCTGGCCGTCGATGCAATACACACGCTGTACGTCGACGAAAGTGGTTCACCGGAAGGTTTGCCGGTGGTGTTCATTCACGGCGGCCCGGGGGCCGGTTGTGATGCGCAGAGTCGGCGCTACTTCGATCCGAACCTGTACCGCATCGTTACCTTCGATCAGCGCGGCTGCGGTCGTTCCACGCCCCACGCCAACCTCGAAAACAACACCACCTGGGATCTGGTCGCCGACCTTGAGCGGATTCGCCAGCACCTGGGGATCGACAAATGGGTGCTGTTCGGCGGCTCCTGGGGTTCGACCCTGGCCCTGGCCTACGCACAAACCCACCCGGAGCGTGTGCACGGTCTGATCCTGCGCGGGATCTTTCTCTGCCGCCCTCAGGAAATCGAATGGTTCTATCAGGCTGGCGCCAGCCGTCTGTTCCCGGATTACTGGCAGGACTACATCGCGCCGATCCCGCTGGACGAGCGCGACGACCTGCTCAGCGCATTCCACAAGCGCCTGATCGGCAACGACCAGATTGCCCAGATGCACGCGGCCAAGGCCTGGTCGACCTGGGAAGGCCGCACGGCTACCTTGCGGCCGAACCCGATGGTGGTCGACCGCTTCTCCGAGCCACAGCGCGCGCTGTCGATTGCCCGGATCGAATGCCACTACTTCACCAACAACGCGTTCCTGGAGCCGAACCAACTGATTCGCGACATGGGCAAGATCGCCCATTTGCCTGGCGTCATCGTCCACGGCCGTTACGATGTGATCTGCCCGCTGGATAATGCCTGGGAACTGCATCAGGCCTGGCCGAACAGCGAACTGCAGGTGATCCGCGATGCCGGGCACGCGGCGTCCGAGCCGGGTATCACCGATGCATTGGTGCGTGCGGCCAGCCAGATGGCCCGGCGTTTGCTTGATCTGCCGCCTGAAGAAGCATGAAGGGCCTGTTGCAACGCGTGCGAAGTGCACGCGTCGAAGTGGCGGGGGAGGTTGTTGGCGCTGTAGACCAGGGTTTGCTGGTGCTGGTGGCGGTCGAGCCGCAAGACACACGGGCCAGTGCCGACAAACTTCTGCATAAGCTGCTTAACTATCGGGTATTCAGTGACGCCGAGGGCAAGATGAATCTGTCCCTGGCCGATGTCGGCGGTGGTTTGCTGTTGGTCTCGCAGTTCACCCTGGCCGCCGATACCAAAAATGGTTTGCGTCCGAGCTTTTCTACCGCGGCCCCACCGGCACTCGGAGAAGAGCTTTTTGGCTATATATTGACCAAAGCGCAGCAGTTACATGGCAAAGTGGCATCAGGTAGATTTGGCGCAGACATGCAGGTGCATCTGGTCAATGATGGCCCGGTAACCTTCCTGTTACAGACCTGAAGACGCTTGAAACATCTTTTCAGGCGTGTTTCGGTCGAAAACAGGGGTTTTTCGCGATAAATACTTTGTTACCCCTGATGCGTTGTAACGCGGCCTACTAGATAATCCCGCGCTACGGGGATCAGCGTTCGTTGGCCCATTTTTGACTTAGGTAGAGACTTGTCCGCAACCGTTTGGGGAATCATTTAGCCCCATCGGAGTCGGAACAATGCTCGCCAACCTGGCATGAGTGGTCTGTACGGTTGGTTTTGTGAGCATTATTTCGGATGTCAGGTAGCCAGAAACAAGGCGCTGCGACGAGTCATAGCCCGCTATGGCGAGAAGCAGCAACGCAGTATCTGGTTACCTGACGCCGAAGTAAGCTCACAAAACCGACCACACAGACCGCCTAGTCTGGCCGTTGGTTTTTTGATCTGTTTTCGGCGAGGGTTGCTCGTGATTGTTAGTCCCTGTAATGCACCAAAATTGTCTGCCAAACGGTTACGAAACGCACTGGTGACGGGCTCTGCTTTGCTTTGCCTGCTCAGCGCTGGCCAGCTTTGGGCATTCAATCTGGATGATGTGTCGGTCAAGGCAAAAGAGCTGGCCGGGCAGAAATACGAAGCTCCGCGCAGCAATCTGCCGAACGAATTCCGTGAGATGAAATTCGCGGATTATCAGAAAATTCGTTTCCTGACCGAAAAAGCCGAATGGGCCGACCAGAAAACCCCGTTCAAGCTGTCGTTCTATCACCAGGGCATGCACTTCGACACGCCGGTGAAGATCAACGAAATCACCGCCAACAACGTTGAAGAGATCAAGTACGACCCAAGTCGTTTCGATTTCGGCGACGTGAAGTTCGATCCTAAATCCACCGAAAAGCTGGGTTATGCCGGCTTCCGCGTGCTGTACCCGATCAACAAGGCCGACAAGCAAGACGAAATCATGACCATGCTCGGCGCGAGTTACTTCCGCGTCGTCGGCAAAGGCCACACCTATGGCCTGTCCGCCCGTGGCCTGGCGATCGACACTGCGTTGCCGTCCGGTGAAGAGTTTCCGCGCTTTACCGAGTTCTGGATCGAGCAACCCAAGCCGACCGACAAGCACCTGGTGATCTACGCCCTGCTGGACTCGCCGCGTGCCACCGGCGCCTACCGCCTGACCCTGCGTCCAGGCAGCGACACCATTGTCGACGTCAAGGCGCAGATGTTCCTGCGTGACAAGGTCAGCAAACTGGGCATCGCGCCACTGACCAGCATGTTCCTGTTCGGCGCCAACCAGCCGTCGAAAGTGCTCAACTACCGTCGCGAACTGCACGACTCCAGCGGCCTGTCGATCCATGCCGGTAATGGCGAGTGGATCTGGCGCCCGTTGAACAACCCGAAACACCTGGCTGTCAGCAACTTTTCGGTTGAGAACCCGCGTGGTTTCGGCCTGCTGCAACGTGGTCGTGACTTCAGCCACTACGAAGACCTCGATGACCGCTACGACAAGCGTCCAAGCGCCTGGATCGAGCCACAGGGCGACTGGGGCAAAGGCACCGTCGACCTCGTAGAGATCCCGACTGCCGACGAAACCAACGACAACATCGTTGCCTTCTGGAGCCCGGAAAAACTGCCTGAGCCTGGTCAGCCGCTGGACTTCGCCTACCGTCTGCACTGGACCATCGACGAAGCAGCCCTGCATTCGGCAGACAGCGCCTGGGTTCAACAGACCCTGCGTTCCACCGGTGACGTGAAACAGTCCAACCTGATTCGTCAGCCAGATGGCAGCGTTGCCTACCTGGTGGATTTCACCGGCCCGTCCCTCAAGGCACTGCCGGAAGATGCACCGGTTCACAGCCAGGTCAGCGTTGGCGACAACGCCGAAGTGGTCGAGAACAGCGTGCGCTACAACCCTGAAACCCAGGGCTGGCGTTTGACCCTGCGCATGAAGATCAAGGACCCAGGCAAATCCACCGAAATGCGTGCTGCGCTGGTCAAGGACATCGCCTCCCCTGAGCCGGCCAAGGCCTCGGTGCCATACGCCAATTCTTCCATTGCCAAGGCCGACAAGATCGCCGCCAAGCAACTCGAGAAGAAAGAAAAGGAATCCAAGGACGCGAAAGACAAAGATGCCAAGCAGCCTGCCGCTGCCGAAGCAGCCCCTGCCACACCTCCTGCCCCGGATGCAGCCAAGACTGAACAAGTGCTGACCGAGACCTGGAGCTACCAGTTGCCAGCCGATGAGTAATTCCCAAGTACAGCCAGAAACTCTCAACGAGTATCTGGCGCACCTGCCAATGACCGATGAGCAGCGCGCAGAACTTGCGGGCTGCACATCTTTCAGCGAACTGCATGAGCGCCTGTCGTCGAAGACCTTCGACGCACCGGGCGAAGCGAACCAGGCTTCGGTCGGTCGCCGGCTGACCCTCAACTCCGCCGAGGAGCTGGAGGAGGCCGAGATGTTGGCGCTCGACGCCAGCGGTCGGGTGTGCCTGAAGGCAACCCCGCCGATTCGTCGAACCAAGGTCGTGCCCGAGCCATGGCGTACCAATATCCTGGTGCGTGGCTGGCGTCGCCTGACCGGTCGCACCAATCCTCCGGCACCGCCGAAGGATGAGCGCGTGCTGCCGGCGGCTCGCTGGCGCACCGTCGGTTCGATCCGCCGCTACATTCTGCTGGTGTTGATGCTGGGCCAGACCATCGTCGCGGGCTGGTACATGAAAGGCATCATGCCGTACCAGGGCTGGTCGTTCGTCGACCTCAACGAAGTCCTGCACCAACCGCTGCTCCAGACGGCCACGCAAGTGCTGCCCTATGCCTTGCAAACCAGCATCCTGATTCTGTTCGGGATTCTGTTCTGCTGGGTATCGGCCGGTTTCTGGACCGCACTGATGGGCTTCCTCGAGTTGCTCACCGGGCACGACAAATACCGCATTTCCGGCGCCAGCGCCGGCAACGAGCCGATTCCCAAGGACGCTCGCACCGCGTTGGTGATGCCGATCTGCAACGAAGACGTACCGCGGGTGTTCGCCGGCTTGCGCGCGACCTTCGAGTCGGTCGCCGCCACCGGTGACCTGGATCGCTTCGACTTCTTTGTCCTCAGTGACAGTAACGACACCGATATCTGCGTTGCCGAGCAGCAAGCCTGGCTGGACGTCTGCCGCGAAGCCAAGGGCTTTGGCAAGATCTTCTATCGCCGTCGTCGCCGTCGGGTGAAACGCAAGAGCGGTAACCTCGACGACTTCTGCCGTCGTTGGGGCAGTGATTACAAGTACATGGTCGTACTCGACGCCGACAGCGTGATGAGTGGCGAATGCCTGACCAGTCTGGTGCGCTTGATGGAAGCTACGCCGGATGCCGGGATCATTCAGACCGCGCCACGTGCCTCGGGCATGGACACGCTGTATGCGCGCATGCAGCAGTTCGCCACACGGGTCTACGGTCCGCTGTTTACCGCCGGCCTGCACTTCTGGCAGTTGGGCGAATCCCACTACTGGGGCCACAACGCGATCATCCGCATGAAGCCGTTCATCGAGCACTGCGCCCTGGCGCCGTTGCCCGGTAAAGGCGCATTTGCGGGGGCGATCCTTTCCCACGACTTCGTTGAAGCGGCGCTGATGCGCCGAGCCGGCTGGGGCGTGTGGATTGCCTACGACCTGCCCGGCAGCTACGAAGAACTGCCGCCGAACCTGCTCGACGAGCTCAAGCGTGACCGTCGCTGGTGCCACGGCAACCTGATGAACTTCCGGCTGTTCCTGGTCAAGGGCATGCACCCGGTGCACCGCGCGGTGTTCCTGACCGGCGTGATGTCGTACCTGTCGGCGCCGCTGTGGTTCTTCTTCCTGGTGCTGTCGACGGCGCTGCTGGCGGTCAACACGCTGATGGAACCGCAGTACTTCATGGAGCCACGACAGCTGTATCCGTTGTGGCCGCAATGGCATCCGGACAAGGCCGTTGCGCTGTTCTCGACGACCATCGTGCTGCTGTTCCTGCCGAAGTTGCTGAGCATCATCCTGATCTGGGCCAAGGGCGCGAAAGAGTTCGGTGGCAAGTTCAAGGTGACCCTGTCGATGCTGCTGGAGATGTTGTTCTCCATGCTGCTGGCGCCGGTGCGGATGATCTTCCACACCCGTTTCGTACTCGCCGCGTTCCTCGGCTGGGCAGCGACCTGGAACTCGCCACAACGTGACGACGACTCGACACCGTGGAGCGAAGCGGTACGCCGCCATGGTCCGCAAACCTTGCTGGGCTTTTTCTGGGCTTTGCTGGTGGTCTGGCTGAACCCGAGTTTCCTCTGGTGGCTGGTACCGATCGTCGGTTCGTTGATGCTGTCGATCCCGGTGTCGGTGATCTCCAGCCGCGTGAAGCTGGGCCTCAAGTCCCGCGACGAAAGCCTGTTCCTGATCCCTGAGGAATACGCACCGCCGCAGGCCTTGCTGGCAACCGATCAGTACACCCACGAAAACCGTTGGCACGCACTGAACGACGGCTTCATCCGCGCCGTGGTCGATCCGCAGCAGAATGCCCTGGCGTGCGCGCTGGCGACTTCGCGTCACGGTCAGGCCGAGCCGATTGAGTGGCTGCGTATCGAACGGGTTCGTCATGCGCTGAAAGCCGGCCCTGCCGGGTTGAACAACCATGAGCGTCTGCAACTGCTGAGCGACCCTGTAGCACTGGGTCGCCTGCATGAGCAGGTCTGGAGCGACAGTCACGCCGAGTGGCTGGATGCCTGGCGAGCGTCGGTGAAAGCCGATCCTCACGCACCGTTGTTGCCGCTCAAACCACTGAGCACACAGGCACAACCGGCCTGATGAAAAAGCCCCGCTACCGAGCGGGGCTTTTTTTGCGTGAGTGATCAGCAAACAACAAATCCCCTGCCACCCCCTTGTGCAAACGGACGAGTGCGTTAGCATCGCTCCCCTCTTTGGTGCGCCCGGACAACTTTCTGTCCGTAACTGTCGGTTTTAAAAAGAAAATCGGCTTTTTGCGCGCCTGACAACACTATGGGTTAGGGGAGTTGATGATGAAGAAGTATCTCTCGAGGCTGCTGCTCGGCGTCACGGCACTGGTTGCCCTCAACGCGGCGCACGCCGGCGCCATCGACGACGCAGTCAAGCGTGGCACGCTGAAAGTCGGCATGGACCCGACCTACATGCCGTTTGAAATGACCAACAAGCGCGGCGAGATCATCGGCTTCGAAGTCGACATCCTCAAAGCCATGGCCAAGGCCATGGGCGTCAAGCTGGAGATGGTCTCCACCGGCTACGACGGGATCATCCCGGCCCTGATGACCGACAAGTTCGACATAATCGGCAGTGGCATGACCCTGACCCAGGAACGCAACCTGCGTCTGAATTTCAGCGAACCGTTCATCGTGGTCGGCCAGACATTGCTGATCCGCAAGGAACTGGAAGGCACCATCACCTCCTATAAAGACCTGAACACTGCCGACTACCGCATTACTTCCAAGCTCGGCACCACTGGCGAAATGGTCGCGAAGAAGCTGATCTCGAAAGCCAAGTACCACGGCTACGACAACGAGCAGGAAGCCGTGCTCGACGTGGTCAACGGCAAGGCTGACGCCTTCATCTACGACGCGCCTTACAACGTCGTGGCGGTGAACAAGGTCGGCAACGGCAAACTGGTGTTCCTCGACAAGCCGTTCACCTACGAGCCGCTGGCCTTCGGTCTGAAGAAGGGTGACTACGACAGCATCAACTTCATCAACAACTTCCTGCACCAGATCCACGAAGACGGCACCTACGATCGCATCCATGACAAGTGGTTCAAAGACTCCGCCTGGCTCAAGGACATGGAATAACACCTGACTTTTGTGGCGAGGGAGCTTGCTCCCGCCGGCCGGTCCGCGCTCGGGCGCAGCAGCCGTAAACCGCTTTACACGTTTTACCCGAAGATGCGCGGTGGCTGATTTCAGGGCTGCTTCGCACCCCAACGGGAGCAAGCTCCCTCGCCACAGGGGGAGCGCGCGCCCTGATCGTTATGGATTTGCTGACAAATGAAACAGAAAAAAGCCCAATGGCCCTGGCACGTGTTGACCGTGCTGGTGCTGATCGGCATGGCTGGTGCGTTGTATTACGCCACCTCGCTGATGTCTTACGAATGGCGCTGGAATCGCGTGCCGCAGTATTTCGCCTATCAGGCCGAAGAAACCCAGCGTGCCGCTGACATTTCCACCGTCAGTGAGCTGGTGCGCACTGGCAGCAAGGCTGAAGTGACTCTGCGCAATGACGCCGGTGTCGAACAGCTGCTGAGCGTTGATGACAACAGCCTGCAAGTGGCCCGTGGCGACGACGTGGCGGAAGGCGATGTGGTCGGCGTGACCCGGCATTGGGCGGCAGGACCGCTGTTGTGGGGCCTGTGGACAACGTTGTGGTTGTCGCTGGTGTCGGGCGTGCTCGGGCTGTTGATCGGCCTGGCGACCGGCCTCTGCCGGCTGTCGAATAACCCGACCCTGCGTGATCTGTCGACCGTCTACATCGAGCTGGTGCGCGGTACGCCGCTGCTGGTGCAGATATTCATCTTCTACTTCTTCATCGGCACGGTGCTCAACCTGTCCCGCGAATTTGCCGGGATCGCCGCACTGTCGCTGTTCACCGGTGCCTATGTGGCCGAGATCATTCGTTCTGGCGTGCAATCGATTGCCCGTGGGCAGAACGAAGCCGCCCGTTCGCTGGGTTTGAGCGCTGGTCAGTCGATGCGCCACGTGGTGTTGCCGCAAGCGTTCAAGCGCGTGCTGCCACCGTTGGCCGGGCAATTCATCAGTCTGGTCAAGGACACCTCGCTGGTGTCGGTGATCGCCATCACCGAGTTGCTCAAGAGTGGCCGTGAAGTCATCACCACCTCGTTCTCGCCGTTCGAAATCCTGTTCTGCGTGGCGGGTCTGTACCTGTTGATCAACCTGCCGCTGTCGAAAATCGCCAGCCGGCTTGAGCGGAGGCTCGCGCAAAGTGATTGAAGTCCGCGATCTGGTAAAAGTCTTCGACACCCGCGGCCAAGTGGTCCGTGCGGTGGATAACGTCACCACTCGAGTGGCCAAGGGCGAAGTGTTGGTGGTGATTGGGCCGTCGGGTTCCGGCAAGTCGACCTTTCTGCGCTGCCTGAATGGTCTGGAAGCATTCGACTCGGGCTCGGTGAGCATCGACGGTCTGCAACTGGCGGACCCGAAAACCGACGTCAACGCTTACCGCCGTGAAGTCGGGATGGTGTTCCAGCACTTCAACCTGTTCCCGCACATGACCGTGCTGGAAAACCTCTGCCTGGCGCAGAAAGTCGTGCGCAAGCGCGGCAAGCAGGAGCGCGAGGCCAAGGCTCTGGCACTGCTGGAAAAGGTCGGCATCGCGCAGAAGGCCCACGAGTTTCCGTCACGCCTCTCCGGCGGTCAGCAACAGCGCGTAGCGATTGCCCGGGCGCTGGCCATGGAGCCTAAGGTGATGTTGTTCGATGAGCCGACGTCGGCGCTGGACCCGGAAATGGTCGGCGAAGTGCTGGACGTGATGAAGACCCTGGCCGTGGAAGGCATGACCATGGTCTGCGTGACCCACGAAATGGGCTTTGCGCGGGAAGTCGCGGATCGGGTGCTGTTCTTCGATCACGGCAAATTGCTCGAAGACGCCTCGCCGGCCGAATTCTTCGATGCGCCGAAGGACCCGCGAGCACAGGCGTTTTTGCGGCAGGTTTTATAACTTCAGCGCCTGTCAGACCGCTATCGCGGGCAAGCCTTGCTCCTACAGATTTATGTTGTGCCCGAATCTTGTGGCAAACATGGGTTCGTAGGAGCAAGGCTTGCCCGCGATGGCATCGCCTCGGTCCCAAGCGAACCGAGGTATCTGCATCACCTCAAACCCTGAACTTGCCCACCAGCATCTGCAAATGGGTGCCCAACCGCGCCAGCTCGACGCTGGAGGCCGCGGTCTCTTCGCTGGCGGCCGAGGTCTGGTCGGAAACGTCGCGCACGTTCAGCACGCTGCGGTTGATTTCCTCGGCCACGGCGCTCTGTTGTTCGGCGGCTGCGGCGATCTGCTGGTTCATCGCCTGAATTGCCGAGACAGTGCGAGTGATGTTGGACAGCGAACCGCCAGCGCGGCGGGTCAGTTCAACACTGCTGTCGGTCAGGCTGCGGCTGTTGTCCATGATGCTGGCGACCTGTTGAGTACCGCTTTGCAGGCCGACAATCAGCTCTTCGATCTCTTCGGTGGACTTCTGGGTGCGTTGCGCCAGGCTGCGCACTTCGTCGGCAACCACGGCAAAACCACGTCCGGCCTCACCGGCCCGTGCAGCCTCGATGGCCGCGTTGAGGGCCAGCAGGTTGGTTTGTTGGGCCACGGACTTGATCACATCCAGCACGCTGCCGATCTTGTCGCTCTCACGCTTGAGATGCCCCATGGCTTCAGTGGAGTTGCCGACTTCGGTGGCCAGGCGTTCGATCTGGGCGATGGCTTCGCCGACCACCTTGTCGCCTTCGCGGGCCTGCTGGTCAGCGGCGACGGCGGCTTCCGATGCTTCCTCGGCGTTGCGTGCGACTTCCTGTACGGTGGCGGCCATTTCGTTCATGGCGGTGGCCACCTGGTCGGTTTCAATTTTCTGGTTGTTGACCCCGGCGCTGGTCTGCTCGGTCACGGCTGAAAGTTCTTCGGCGGCGCTGGCGATCTGTGTCACGCCTTCGCTGATGCCGCCGATCAGTTCGCGCAGGCCGACGGTCATGCTCTGCATCGCGCGTTGCAGCTGGCCGAGTTCGTCGCGTCGCTGGGAAACGAGGTTGTGAGTCAAGTCGCCGGCAGCCACCTGTTCAGCAACTTTAAGAGTCTGGTTCAACGGGATGATGATCTGCCGGGTGATTGCCCAGGCAGCGAGCAGACCGAATGCCAGTGCCAGCGCGGTCACCAGCAGCAAGGTGTTTTTGGCTGCGGTGGCATCGCTATCACGCACGACGGTTTGGGCGGTGGTGAGTTTCTTGCTCAGGTCGAACAGCAGGTCGCCTTGCTGGGCCATGTCCTTGAGGGCGGTGGCGCTGGCCACCTGGGAATCGCGGTATTGGCTGACGGCAGCGCGGTAGGCGATCAACATGTCGGTGGCTTGTTGCAGGTTGGCGGTGTGCTGTTCCGGGAGTTTTTCCGGCAGGGTCTTGAGGTACTTCAAGGCGTTGTCGATGGCGTCCAGCGCCGGTTGCTCAGCCTCGACCTTGCCGCTGTAGGTGTAGCCGCGCACCTGGAAGCGTGCCTGCTGGATCAACTTGCTCAGCTCGATGACGCTGTTGAACCGGGCGACGCTGTCACCTTGCAGCAGGGCGGCTTCGACTTCCGCCACGTGGGCTACGGCGTTGTCGGCGCTGGCACCGAGTTTGGCACGGGCCGCTTCGCGGTTGGCGGTAGCCTGGGTCATGTCGGTAAAGGCGTGCTTGTACTTGCTGACGGCTTCAATCTGCTGATTGAGCATCGCCACATCGGCTGGCTGCTCGATCATCTTGAGGGCGCCTTGCAGGCCTGAGTCGAGCTTGCCCAACAAGTCGCTGACCGCCGCCGGGCCTTGTTCACCGCGACGCATTTCATAGTCCAGGCGAGCAATACGCAGGTCTTTGGTCAGCTCATTGAGGCTGGAAATATACCCGAGCTTGTCGCCGCGACTGATGATGCCGCTCATGCCCGTCCAGCCATCCACAGTGATCAGCAGGGTCAGGAGCAACACCAGGCCAAAGCCGATGCCAAGCTTGCGATTGACGCTCACATTTCCCAGGTGTTCGGCTAACCATCGGTACATGCTGCGGACTCCCTACGACCACGTTAATTGGATTTATAGAGAGACTATCGGCCGGAAGATGGAGATCTGTAGGCCGCCGCAATGTCTGGGTCGGCAGTCACTTGTGGCGAGGGAGCTTGCTCCCGTTCGGCTGCAAAGCAGTCGTAAAGTCGGTGGATGCGTTCTTGCTCGAAAAAAGCGATGGCCGCTTCGCGCCCAAGCGGGAGCAAGCTCCCTCGCCACAGGGCTGTGTTAGAAAAGGCGTGACAGCAGGGCCGTGACGGCGGTTTCGACCCGCAGGATGCGGTCGCCGAGCTGTACCGGTTGCAGGCCGGCCTTGCTCAGCAGGTCGACTTCGTAGGGGATCCAGCCGCCTTCCGGGCCGATCGCCAGGGTTACCGGTTCGTCCAGCCCTCGAGGGCAGGGCGGGTACTGGCCGGGGTGGCCGACCAGCCCAAGGGTGCCGTCGGCAATGGCCGGCAGACGGTCTTCGACGAAGGGCTTGAAGCGTTTCTCGATAACGATCTCGGGCAACACGCTGTCGCGAGCCTGTTCGAGACCGAGGATCAGTTGCTCACGGATGGCCTCGGGTTCGAGGAACGGCGTCTGCCAGAAGCTCTTCTCGACCCGATAGCTGTTCACCAGCACGATTCGCGGCACACCCATTGCGGCGACCGTCTGGAACACTCTGCGCAGCATCTTCGGCCGTGGCAGGGCCAGCAGCAGGGTCAGCGGCAGCTTGGCCGGTGGTGGCTGGTCGAGGGTGACGCGCAGTTCGGCTTCGGTGGCTTCCAGGCGCAGCACTTCGGCCGAGCCCATCAATCCGCCAATCCGCCCGACCCGCAGGCTGTCGCCGACTTCACAGCGGTGGACTTCCTGCATGTGAGTGAGTCGGCGATCGCGCAGGATCACCCGGTCGGCCGCAATGAAGTCGGCCTCTTCGAGGAGCAGCAGGTTCACGGTTGAGTCGCTGGCGGCTGGTCGTTGTGATCGTCCGCCGGCTGGTCATCCGCCGGTTTTTCGCGTTTGCTGACCAGGCTGCCAAACACTATGCCGATCTCGAACAACAGCCACATCGGCACGGCCAGCAGGGTCTGCGAGAAGATGTCCGGCGGGGTCAGAATCATGCCGACCACGAAGCAGCCGATGACCACGTACGGGCGGATCTTCTTCAGGTATTTGACGTCGACCACGCCGATCCACACGAGCAGCACCACGGCCACCGGGATCTCGAACGCCACGCCGAAGGCGAAGAACAGCGTCATGACGAAATCCAGGTAACTGGTGATGTCGGTCATCATTTCCACGCCCGCCGGAGTGGCCGAGGCGAAGAATTTGAAGATCAGCGGGAACACCAGAAAGTAGGCGAACGCCATGCCGGTGTAGAACAACAGGATGCTGGAGACCAGCAGCGGCACCGCGATGCGCTTTTCATGCTTGTACAGGCCCGGCGCGATGAAGCCCCAGATCTGATGCAGGATCACCGGGATCGCCAGGAACAGCGAGACCATCATGGTCAGCTTCAACGGCGTCAGGAATGGTGAGGACACGTCGGTGGCAATCATCGTCGCGCCGGCCGGCAAATACTGGCGTAGCGGTATCGAGACGAAGGTGTAGATCTGCTGGGTGAAGGCGAACAACCCGGCGAAGATCAGGAAAATCGCCGCGACGCAGCGCAGCAGGCGAGTACGCAACTCGGTGAGGTGCGAAACCAGCGGCATGTGCTGGTCGTTCTCTGGAATATCGCTCATGGGGCTCGCGGCGGCAGTGTTGGGTCGTGGGGAGCCGGCGCAGTGGTTGCCGCCGCAGGAGTAACAGGGGCTGTCGGTGGTGCGGCAACGACCGCTGGAGGCGGCTCGACCGGTGTTGCGACAGCTGCAGTTTCGGCAGCAGGCGCAGGCGCCTGGACCGTCTGCTCGGCTACCGTCTCGACTGGCGTCGGCTGCTGGGCTGGATTGAGGATTTTGCGCGCCTCTTGTTCCAGCGACAGAATGTGCTCGTTGTGCAGTTGCCGGCGAATCTCGTCGGCCCCGATTTCACGTTCAACTTCCTGTTTGATCGCGTTAAAGCTGCGCTTCAGGCGTCCGATCCACAGGCCGGCGGTGCGCGCAGCGCCTGGCAGACGCTCAGGGCCCAGCACCAGCAGGGCAACGAGGCCGACAAGCAGCAGTTCAGAGAAGCTGATACCGAACATTAGTCTGCGCTCACGAGTCTTTGCGGGTCGGCTCTTCGACTTTATGGGCCTGCACGTCGATGGTGTGCGGCTCGTTCAGTGTCGAGGCCTGTGGCTGCACCGGCGCTGTTGGCTGTGCAGTGGTCGGCGGCACGACGGGTTCGGCAGGCTTCTCTTCATCGTTCATGGCTTTGCGAAAGCCCTTGATCGATTCACCGACGTCGGTGCCGAGGTTTTTCAGTTTCTTGGTGCCGAACACCAGTACCACAACCACCAGGATGACGATCCAGTGTTTCCAGTCAAAAATGCCCATGTTGCTGCTCCTCTCTAATCGTTATTCAGGCGGACGGGCGCGAGGCTTTCTCGACGTGACCGGACAGGCCGAAGCGGCGGTCCAGCTCATCGAGGACAGCCTGCGGATGCTGCCCCAGTTGGGCGAGCATGACCATACTATGGAACCACAGGTCAGCGGTTTCGTAGATTACATCACTGCAATCTCCGCTGATGGCAGCGTCTTTGGCGGCAATGATCGTCTCGACCGATTCTTCGCCGACTTTTTCCAGAATCTTGTTCAAGCCCTTGTGGTAAAGGCTGGCGACATAGGAGCTGTCGGCGGCAGCGCCTTTACGCTCTTCCAGCACTTGGGCCAGACGGGTCAGGGTGTCAGTCATGTTTGTGGTCCGAATAGATGGCGTGCGGGTCCTTGAGCACCGGGTCGACGGTTTTCCAGTCGCCGTTTTCATAGACGCGGTAGAAGCAGCTTTGGCGGCCGGTGTGACAGGCAATGTCGCCGATCTGCTCGACCATCAGAATGATCACGTCGGCGTCACAGTCCAGGCGCATCTCATGCAGGGTTTGCACATGCCCGGACTCTTCGCCCTTGCGCCACAGCTTGCCACGCGAACGTGACCAGTAGATGGCGCGGTTCTCGGCAGCGGTCAGTTCCAGCGCTTCGCGGTTCATCCAGGCCATCATCAGCACGCGCCCGGTTTTATGGTCCTGGGCGATCGCCGGCACCAGGCCGTCGCTGTCCCATTTGATCTCGTCCAGCCAATCTTTCATCTTCGACTCCGACAGCGGGCTCGACACTTCAGTAGTGGAACCCTGGCGTTGGAACAGTGTGCCAGCGTGCAGCGCGGCTGGCTATCGTCGAACGATCAGATACAAGCCCACGGCCACCATGATCGCGCCGGGCCAATGGCCCAGTCCGTCCAGAGGGCCGCCGGCCAGCAGGATCGCGCCACCCGCCAGATGCGCGGTGCCGAGCAGGCGCAGGAACCAGTCGTCCGAGCGGCGATGCCAGGCCGCTGGCGAGTTAACGACGTGCGGCTGCGACATGCGTTCGAGCAGGTCACGGGTCATGTTGGCCAGGTGCGGCAGTTGCTCGACCTGGTTGTGCAGGTTGCCGAGCAAGGTTTTCGGGCTGACGCGCTCGCGCATCCAGCGTTCGAGGAACGGCTGGGCGGTGTTCCACAGGTCCAGTTCCGGGTACAGCTGACGGCCCAGGCCTTCAATGTTGAGCAGGGTTTTCTGCAAGAGAACCAGTTGTGGCTGCACTTCCATGTTGAAGCGCCGCGCCGTCTGGAACAGGCGCATCAGCACCTGGCCGAAGGAAATATCCTTTAGCGGTTTTTCGAAGATCGGCTCGCAGACCGTACGGATTGCCGCTTCGAATTCGTTGAGTTTGGTTTCCGCCGGCACCCAGCCCGAATCGATGTGCAGTTGGGCGACCCGGCGATAGTCGCGCTTGAAGAAGGCGAACAGGTTGCGTGCCAGATAGTCCTGGTCTTCAGGCGTCAGGCTGCCAACGATCCCGCAGTCGATCGCAATGTACTGCGGGCTCCACGGCTGCACGGTGCTGACGAAGATGTTGCCGGGGTGCATGTCGGCGTGGAAGAAGCTGTCGCGGAACACCTGGGTGAAGAAGATCTCCACGCCACGTTCGGCGAGCATTTTCATGTCGGTGCGCTGGTCGGCGAGGGTCGCCAGGTCCGTGACCTGAATCCCGTAGATGCGCTCCATCACCAACACTTTTGGTCGGCACCAGTCCCAGTAGACTTGCGGCACGTACAACAACGGCGAGCCGTCGAAGTTGCGCCTCAGTTGGCTGGCATTAGCCGCTTCGCGCAACAGGTCGAGTTCGTCGAAGATGGTCTTTTCGTAGTCGCTGACCACCTCCACCGGGTGCAGCAGGCGGGCGTCGGCGGAGAGTTTTTCCGCTGCACGGGCGAGGATGAACAGCCAGGCCAGGTCTTGCGCGATCACCGGTTTGAGGCCCGGGCGTATGACCTTGACCACCACTTCTTCGCCGCTCTTCAACTGCGCCGCATGAACTTGCGCCACCGAAGCCGAAGCCAGTGGCTCGATGTCGAATCGGCTGAACACATCGCTGATTTTCTTGCCCAGCTGTTCTTCGATCAGCTTGACCGCTACCTGCGAGTCAAACGGCGGCACGCGGTCCTGCAACAGCATCAGCTCATCGGCGATGTCTTCGGGCAGCAGGTCGCGGCGGGTCGAAAGAATCTGTCCGAACTTGATGAAAATCGGTCCCAGGTCCTGCAAGGCCAGCCGCAGGCGCGCGCCCCGGCTCAAGTCCAGGGTTTTACGCGGAAACCAGCGCCATGGCAGCGCATAACGCAGCCCCAGCAGGAACCACGGCAGTGGCAGGGCGAACAGCAGGTCATCGAGGCGGTAGCGGATCACGACGCGCTGGATGCGCAACAAACGGCGGACGGCAAGCAGCTTCATGCGTTATCGCTTGAATCAAGGGATCGGGAAAGACGCTCGAAGCGCGCCTCAAGACGTTCCAGATCAAGTTTGATCTGGTCCAGTTCACTAAACCGCGCTTCGGCTTCGCGCTGGCCGACGAGGGCCCGCGATTCTTCGGCGAGGTAGTCGGCAAGATTCTGGTTCAGGCTGGCGAAACCTTGCTGATACCAGCGTGCGCGGCTGCGCAAGTGACCGCCCAGCAGTTGCGTGGCGACCGGGCCCAGCCAGCGCGAGAGTTCGTATTCCCAGTCCAGCTCCAGGTCCTGAAGGACTGCCGCGAGTTCCAGCAGCACGCCGCTGTCGCCGTCGAGTTCAACTTCAGGAGCATGCAGGACCGCCGTCTTGTCCTTGCTCAGGGCCAGCTTGAGCAGGCTTGCCGCCGGTGCGCGCAAGGTGCAGTCGGCGTCCGCGGCCCAGTGTGCTGCCAGCATCAGGCCTTCGTCGCTGGGCACAATGAACATCTGCAACGCCGGGCTGCGGCAATCGACGGCAATCACCTTGCCGCTCAAATGCGCCAGGCGCGGCAGCGCCGTGCTGTCGAGCCGCAACACCCGGTTGAGGCCGAGTTCGACGCTGGCGAGCAGGCCGGCGAGCAACATCAGGGTTTGATGCCGCGGTGCAGGGCGACGATGCCTGCGGTCATGTTGTGGTAGGTCACGCGGTCGAAACCGGCTTCAACCATCATCGACTTCAGGGTTTCCTGGTTCGGGTGCATGCGGATCGATTCGGCCAGGTAGCGATAGCTTTCCGAGTCATTGGTGATCAGCTTGCCCATCAACGGCATGAAGGCGAACGAGTAGGCGTCGTAGGCTTTGGACATCAGTGCGTTGGTCGGTTTGGAGAATTCCAGCACCAGCAAGCGCCCGCCCGGTTTGAGCACCCGCAGCATGGAGCGCAGGGCGTCTTCCTTGTGGGTGACGTTGCGCAGGCCGAACGCGATGGTCACACAGTCGAAGTGGTTGTCCGGGAACGGCAGCTTTTCAGCGTCGGCCTGAACGAACTCGACGTTGCCGGCCACGCCCAGATCCAGCAGGCGGTCACGACCGACCTTGAGCATGGATTCGTTGATGTCGGCGAGCACGACCTGGCCGGTCGGACCGACGAGGTGCGAGAACTTTCTGGTCAGGTCGCCGGTGCCACCGGCGATGTCCAGCACGCGGTTGCCGGTGCGAACGCCCGACAGTTCGATCGCGAAACGCTTCCACAAACGATGCATGCCGCCCGACAGGAGGTCGTTCATCAGGTCGTATTTGGCGGCTACCGAGTGGAAAACCTCAGCGACTTTTTCCGCTTTCTGGCTTTCCGGAACGTTTTTGAAGCCGAAGTGAGTGGTGGGTTCGGCATCGCTGCCTTTGCGCTGATCAGTCATATCGCTGTCACCAAAAGAGAATGCGCGACATTCTAATCCCGCAGGCATGCTTTGTCTTGGCAAGGCTGAAGGTAAGATAGGCAACCGCCCGGACGTTTTGACGCAGCAGGGGTCAGAATGCGTGAGGCAAGTCCCGATAAAACAGGAGTCATTCAGTGGCCCATATTAGTGTTGAGCGTACCCACGGCCTGGGTAAGGAAGCAGCCCGCGAGAAGGCGGACAAACTGGCGGAAAAACTGGCGGCGCAATATGGCCTGGAACCTCAGTGGTCGGGCGACACCCTGAACCTCAAGCGTTCCGGAGTAAAAGGCGCGGTGTATGTGGGCGACACCTCGATCAGGGTCGATGTCGAACTCGGCCTGTTGATGTCAGCCATGAGCGGCACCATCAAGTCGGAAATCGAAAGAGCCCTCGATAAAGCACTGGTCTGATCGCCCTTGTTTTTGTAGGAGCAAGGCTTGCCCGCGAGTCGGTATACCAGGCACGCCACGTTATCGTTCATCGCGAGCAATCTTTGCTCCTACAGGTTTGAGGCACCACTCAATTGTTGCGGTTGTTAGGGTGCTGTTTCTAATTTTTCTCACTACGTTGTGCCTGAGCCCGACGCTTGACGGGCAGTTCCTCAAACCTTCTGCGCGTGAGGTGCACCATGGCCAAAGTTACTTTGAAGAAAAAAACTGACGTTCAGCCGACTGCGTTGAACGAAGTGAAATCCTATGCCCGCAAGATCTGGCTGGCAGGCCTGGGTGCCTACACCAAGGTCGGTCAGGAAGGCAGTGAGTACTTTCAGGAGTTGATCAAGGCTGGTCAAACTGTTGAAAAGAAAGGCAAAAAAGTCGTTGCCGAGAAGCTTGAAGCGGCCAACGCCGAGATTGATGAAGCCAAGAGTGAAGTCAGTACCTTCAAAGGCAAAGTCGAAGTTCAGCTCGACAAAGTCGAGAAGGCTTTCGACACGCGTGTCGCAAGTGCCTTGAATCGTATCGGCATTCCGTCTAAACATGACGTTGAGACACTCTCTGCTAAGCTCGATGAGCTGACGGCATTGCTCGAACGCGTCGCGCGTAAACATTAAGGAGAACGGGATGGCTGGCAAAAAGAACACCGAGAAAGAAGGCAGCTCGTGGATTGGGAAAGTCGAAGACTACTCCCGCAAAATCTGGCTTGCTGGTTTAGGCGTGTACTCGAAGATCGACACTGACGGCAGCAAACTCTTCGAGTCATTGGTCAAAGATGGCGAGAAAGCCGAGAAGCTCACCAAGAGCGCTGTCGGCAAAACTGTCGACGCTGCCAAAGACTCCGCTCAGTCGGCCAAGTCGCGTATCAGTGGTGTCAAAGATCGTGCGCTGGGCAAGTGGGATGAACTGGAAGGGGCTTTCGACAAGCGTCTGAACAGCGCGATTTCGCGTCTTGGCGTGCCAAGCCGCAATGAAGTCAAAGCGCTGCACAGCAAGGTCGATACCCTGACCAAGCAAATTGAAAAACTCACCGGTGCCAAGGTTGCGCCTGTTGCCGCTAAAACGGCAGCAGCCAAACCGGCCGCTAAAACTGCCGCCAAACCCCTGGTCAAAGCTGCCGCAAAAACGGCTGCCAAACCAGCGGCTAAAGCGCCAGCCAAGCCGGCAGCTAAAACCGCGGCAGCCAAACCTGCAGCGGCCAAGCCAGCAGCCAAACCGGCAGTTGCCAAAGCCGCCGCCAAGCCTGCTGCTGCGAAGAAGCCAGTAGCCAAAAAGCCTGCAGCCCCGAAAGTGGCCGCAGCGAAACCGGCAGTGGCTGCCGCCAAACCGGCAGCACCGGTCAGCCCGGCGAACTCCGCCGCGGCGCCAACCCCTGCTGTGACCCCGACTGTAGCGCCAACCCCATCGGCGCCAACCAGTCAGTCCTGATTAACCCAGGGCACGCAAAAACGCCCGGCCTGCGAAGGTCGGGCGTTTTTGTTTGTGCCGCAAAAACTGAGTGGTTCGCCAACCGGTGTAGCAGCTGCCGAAGGCTGCGTTCGGCGACGAAGTCGTCGTAAATCGGTCACCCGGTTTTATCAGGTAGGTTGTGCTATCCGGATTGCGACTGCTGCGCACTCGAACGCAGGCTTCGTCAGCCGCTACAGGCTCGGTGTTGCTCCTTCAGTCGTGTTCTTCCAGATACTGCAACGCCAACTGCTCGGTTGCGAGTTTCGCTGACGGCGGCAGATGCGGCGCCACCAGCATCATGATCTGGTAGACCACCACTCGCACTTCGCCTTCGCGATCGAGAATCCGTTGATAGTCCAGGGAAAACAGCAAGGTCATGGTGATCTGTTCCACCAGTTGCCCGAGTGCCTGGGTATCGCTGACCAGTTGCCCCTGAGCCTTCAGCTGCGCCAGTAACGAGGCCAATGTGCGCTTGAGGGCATTGAGCAGATTACGGATGCCCTTGGCCAGTTTCGGCAAACGTCCGGCCAGGTTCGACAGGTCCTGGAACAGGAAGCGGTAGTGCGCCAGGCGTTCGACGATCAGGTGCAGGAACAGCCAGTAATCCTCCGGTGCCAGTTGCACGTCCGACGGCGGATCGAGCAAGGGCGTCAATTCGCTCTGGAAGCGCTCGAACAACCCGAGAATCAGCGGCTCCTTGCCGTGAAAGTGGTAGTAGAGGTTGCCGGGGCTGATCCCCAGCTCATTGGCAACTTCCATGGTAGAGACATTGGGCTCGCCCTTTTGGTTGAACAACTGCAGGGCACATTCAAGAATCCGGTCGCGGGTTTTCATCCAGTCTTCTTAGTGATTCGTCAGGCCACGGCCGACACTTCCGGCCGTGGCGCGGGGAGAGTTCAGCGTACGCGCACGTAGGTGCCTGGCGCCGCCTCCATCGGTGGATAGTTCTGGTTGCCAAGGGCCATCAGCGTTTCGCGCTGAGTGCCGGAACGTTCCTGAATCCAGCTCAGCCACTGGTTCCACCAACTGCCGTCGACGTGTTTGGCGTCGTAGTACCAGGCGCGTGGATCGCTGCTCAGTTTCGGGCTCTCGACATAGTTGGCCTTGGGGTTGCTCGGTGGGTTGAGAATGCTCTGCACGTGGCCGCTGTTGGACAGCACGAAGCGCCGCTCACCGCCCAGCAGCAGTGTCGAGCGGTACACCGCATCCCAAGGGGTGATGTGATCGTTGATCCCGGCGACGCTGAAGCTGTCGACGTTGACCTTCTGCAAGTCGATCGGCGTGCCGCAGACCTCCAGTCCGCCAGGATGGGTCAGCGGGTTGTGCTTGAAGAAGTCCAGCAGGTCGCCATGAAAAGCGGCTGGCAGGCGGGTGTTGTCGTTGTTCCAGTAGAGAATGTCGAAGGCAGGCGGCTCTTTGCCCAGCAGGTAGTTGTTGACCCAGTAGTTCCAGATCAGGTCGTTGGGGCGCATCCAGGCGAATACCTTGGCCATGTCGCGACCTTCGAGCACGCCTTTCTGGTAGGAGCGACGCTTGGCTGCTTCGAGGGTTTGTTCGTCGGCAAACAGGGTTGCCGGGCTTTCCAGTTCACTGTCGAGCAGGCTCACCAGATAGGTCGCGCTCGAGACCCGACGCAATTGCCGCTTGGCTTGCAGATGTCCTTGCAGGGCGGCGATGGTCAGGCCGCCGGCGCAGGCGCCCATCAGGTTGACCTCGCGGCTGCCGCTGATCGCCCGGCAGACGTTCAGCGCTTCTTCCACGGCCTCGACGTAACTCGACAGACCCCATTCGCGATGACGGACATCCGGGTTGCGCCAGCTGACCATGAACACCTGCAGGCCGTTCTTCAACGCGAACTGGACGAAGCTGTTGTGCGGGCTCAAGTCGAAAATGTAGTACTTGTTGATCTGCGGCGGTACCACCAGCAGCGGCCTTGCGTACTGCTTTTCGCTCATCGGCTTGTACTGCATCAGCTCCAGCAGTTCGTTGCGAAACACCACGGCACCGGTGGTGGTGGCTACCGTTTTGCCGACTTCGAAGGCGTGCTTGGTCACCTGGCTGGGCAGGCAATTGTTGTGCATCAGATCGTCGAACAGATGGCTGAGGCCACGCACCAGACTTTGGCCGCCGGTGTTGAACAGCTCCTTGATCGCCAGCGGGTTGAGCAAAGTGTTGGACGGCGAGACGGCGTCGTTGAGCAGGGTAAAGGCAAAGTGCGCACGTGCACGGTCATCGGCGGGCATACCGCTTTCATCGATCCATTTTTTGATCTGCTTCTGCCAGCTCAGGTAAGCCTGAAGGCCGCGTCGGTAAAACGGATTGAGGGCCCAGCTCGGGTCGGCAAAGCGGTTGTCCGAAGGGTTGGGCTGATGCAGGGTCTCGCCCAGTAGTACCCGGCCCAGCTGGCCACCCAACGCCAGTGCGTGCTTGGCACTCTGTACCGGGTGACGCAAGCCGTGAGCGGCGACACTGCGCAGAGTCGAGAACAGATCCCGGCCGCGCAGACCGGTGATCGCACTCTGGGCATTGATGAATGCGGCGGGTGGAGGAAAGGCGCCCGGCGCTTTTTTGTCTCGCATGAGTCAACACTCCTTCGTCAAGCCATCAACAAGTACATCAATTCCGAATAGACACCATAGTCGCTTCGGACCTCCCTTGCGGCTTTCGACACGCCTGTCGACATACGCAGTACGTTATGTGCCGCCGAACGACCCCGGGTGCGGATGCATCACCGCCCGTTGGCGTTCTTCCTGGAGAAATTTCATGATGATCGGAGCGACGGCTTCAGCCCGAGTGATCAGGAATAAATGGCCGTCGTCGATTATGTGTAGCTGGGCATTGGGAATACGCCAGGCGAGTACCCGCATATTGATCAGCGGAATGAGCGGGTCATCGTCACCGGCCAGCACCAGGGTCGGCTGATTGATTTTGTGCAGCCAGTGAATACTGGTCCAGCCCAGGCCCGCGAACAGCTGCCAGTAGTAGCCAAGCTTGCCCGCCGAACGCACTTTGCTGGCGTGCTCCGCCGCGAGGTTCGGATCACGACGGAACGAACCGCCATAAATCAGCGGCGCAATGCGAATCACGTGGGATGGCTGGATGTAGCGTCTGGGGCTGGCCATCATCCACAGCACTTTCGGTTTGCCCGGCACCATCACCATGCCCGCCGCCGTCGCCGCCAACACCAGTTTCTTGCAGCGCTCGGGGTAGTCGAAAGCGAACTGTTGGGCGAGTGCCCCGCCCCAGGAAACACCGACCACGTTGACTTGCCCGTAATCGAGGTAGTCGAGCATCCGAGCGGTCAGCTTGGCCAGTCCGGGAAAGCGGTAAGGGTGGGTAGGCGTCGATGAACCGCCGACACCGGGGACATCGAAGGCGATCACTTCCAGGTCCGGGTCGAGCGCCTGGACGAACGGAAACACCAGCTCAAGGTTGGCGCCGATGCCGTTGAAAATCAGCAGGGGCGTCAAGTGAGGCTTGCCGGGGCGTACCGCGGTGCGGATGGTTTGACCATCCAGGTCGACAGTACGAAATATGAACGGTTGCGGCATGCTTCAAGCCCTGTGGGTGGATCGTTATCCCTGTAGGAGCACGGCTTGCCGGCGATGGCGTTCTTGAGGTCGCCATCGCGAGCAGGCTCGGCTTCTGCAGGTTTGTGGTCAGTTAACGTTCATGCACATAAGTCCCCGGTGATGCCTCACCTGCCGCATAGGTCTTGTTGCCGAGCACGGTCGGGGCTTTTTTCAGCTTGCCCGAACGCTCGGCCTGCCAGGCCTGCCAGTGCAGCCACCAGGAGTCAGTGTGCTTGGTTGAGTTTTCCAGCCAGTCGTTGGCATGGACCGGCATGTCGGAGCTGGTCATGTAACGGGATTTCGGGTTGCCCGGCGGGTTCAGGATGCTCTGGATATGGCCGCTGCTGGACAACACGAATTCGACTTTGCCACCGAACAGCTGCGCCGATTTGTAGCACGACTTCCACGGTGTGATGTGGTCGTTGGTGCCCGCCAGGGAGTAGACGTCTGCCGTGACCTGCTTGAGGTCGATCGGCGTACCGCACACTTCCAGTGCATCAGGACGGATCAGTGGGTTGTTTTTGAACAGTTCGATCAGGTCGCCGTGGAACGCCGCCGGCAGGCGGGTGGTGTCGTTGTTCCAGAACAGAATGTCGAAGACCGGCGGCTCGTTGCCCAGCAGGTAGTTGTTGACCCAGTAGTTCCAGATCAGGTCGTTGGGGCGCATCCAGGCGAAGACCTTGGCCATGTCGCGACCTTCAAGCACACCGGCCTGATAGGAATGACGCTTGGCGGCTTCCAGGGTTTGTTCGTCGACGAATAGCGCGACCTGGGAATCAAGGGTGGTGTCGAGGACGCTGACCAGCAGCGTCAGGGCGTTGACCTTCTTCTCGCCAATCGCCGCGTAGTGGCCCAGCAGCGCGGTGCAGGTGATGCCGCCGGAACAGGCGCCGAGCATGTTCACGTCTTTGCTGCCGGTGATCGCGGTAACCACATCGACCGCTTCCTTGAGTGCTTCGATGTAGGTCGACAGGCCCCATTCGCGTTGGGCCTTGGTCGGGTTGCGCCAGCTGACGATGAAGGTCTGCACATTGTTGCGCAGGCAGAAGCGCGCCAGGCTTTTGTCCGGGCTCAGGTCGAAAACGTAGAACTTGTTGATCTGTGGTGGCACCACCAGCAGTGGGCGTTCGTGCACTTGTTCAGTGATTGGCCGGTACTGGATCAGCTCCAGTACATCGTTGCGGAAAACCACCGCGCCTTCGGTGGTGCCCAGGCTCTTGCCGACTTCGAAGGCGCCCATGTTGACCTGGCTCGGCATGCCGCCGTTGTGCACCAGATCCTTGGCCAGGTGCGAGAGGCCATCGAGCAGGCTTTTGCCGCCGGTTTCGAAGAAGCGTTTGACGGCAGCAGGGTTGGCTGCGCTGTTGGTCGGGGCCATGGCCTCGGTCATCAGGTTGATCACGAAGTGTGCGCGGCTGATGTCCTGGGTGGACAGATTGCTTTCGCCAATCCAGTCGTGGAGTTCCTTGCGCCACGCCAGGTAGGTTTGCAGATAACGTCTGTAGAGCGGGTTCTGACTCCACGCCGGATCGTTGAAACGACGGTCATCGCTTTCCGGTTGCAGCTCGGATCTACCGAGCATCACGTTCTTTAGCTCAATGCCAAAATGCGCGACATGCTTGACGCTGTGGATGGGTTGTTTGATGGCCTGGGTCAGCACCATGCGGGCAGAGGTAAGCAGATCCTTTCGACGCAAGCCGATGACCGGATTAAGCCCCAGGGTATTTTCCGAGGCTTGAAGTTTCAGGTCATCGTTATTCTTGTTACTCATCTACGACGCTCCATTGTCCTGAGGCGAGTACCTGAGTCCTGCTGTGTAGTCACACAGCAAATGCCGGGTACACGCTCGGGTGACCGTTAGTTGTACATCGCTGACTTTTTCATTCAGGAGGCGCGCTGCACAGAACTTGCCAGATCCATTGGTTACCCGAGTTTAATTTTTTTCGCAAGCAGGCCGATCCTCGGCACCGCAGCCCAGCATTCAAACAGATGAAATTAGAAAATGCCCTCTAAAGAGCGCGGGCCTTGAGCTAGAGCATCAGCTTGACGACAGACTCGTTTGGATCGCGGGTCTTTCCGGCGGCTTTGAGCTCGGCAAGATAATCGTCCCAGAGTGCGTCATATCGTCGCGCCAACTGATAGAGATATTCCCAGGTGAACAGACCGCTGTCGTGGCCGTCATCGAAGGTCAATTTCAGTGCGTACTGACCGGCCGGTTCTACCTTGGTCAGGCCTACGCCGATCTTGCCAAATTGAAGGATGGGTTTGCCGTGGCCCTGGACCTCGGCGGAAGGAGAGTGCACGCGCAAGAATTCTGCGCTCAGGTGATAGACCTCATCGGGCGCGTATTGCAGCTCCAGGGTTTTCGAGGCTTTGTGCAGTTTGATGGCGGTGGGGAGTGGAGTCGTCATGGGGCCGGTCGTCCGTCTATATGAAGGCCCTGTGTCGGCGGGTGATCCTGTGGCGAGGGAGCTTGCTCCCGCTCGGCCGGTCCGCGCTCGGGCGCAGCAGTCGTAAACCGGCGAATGGGGTCTGCCTGACAGACCGCATTCGCTGATTTTGGGGTCGCTTCGCGACCCAGCGGGAGCAAGCTCCCTCGCCACAGGGGCCCGCTCACACAGAATGTGACCTACAGGATATAACGGGACAGGTCTTCGTTCTGCGCCAATTCGCCGAGGTGGCTGTTGACGTAGTCAGCGTCGATGCGGATCGGCTCTTCGCTGTGGGTGCTGGCCAGATCGCTGGCGCTGAACGACACCTCTTCGAGCAGACGCTCAAGCAGGGTGTGCAGGCGACGGGCACCGATGTTCTCGGTCTTCTCGTTGACCTGCCAGGCGATCTCCGCCACGCGTTTGATGCCGTCCGGCTGGAACTCGATCGTCACGCCTTCGGTTTTCAGCAGGGCGCAATACTGCTCGGTGAGCGAGGCATGCGGCTCGCTGAGGATGCGCTCGAAGTCTTCCGGTGTGAGGGCCTTGAGTTCGACGCGGATCGGCAGGCGGCCTTGCAGCTCGGGCACCAGATCGCTTGGCTTGCTCAGGTGGAACGCACCGGAAGCGATGAACAGGATGTGGTCGGTCTTGACCATGCCCAGTTTGGTGTTGACCGTGCAGCCTTCGATCAGCGGCAGCAGGTCGCGCTGTACGCCTTCGCGGGATACGTCGACGCCGCCGGTATTGCCGCGCTTGGCGACCTTGTCGATTTCGTCGATGAACACGATGCCATGCTGTTCGACCGCTTCCAGCGCCTTGGCCTTGAGTTCTTCATCATTGACCAGGCGGCTGGCTTCTTCGTCGCGCACCAGTCTCAGCGCTTCCTTGACCTTGAGCTTGCGGCTCTTGCGCGCGCCCTTGCCCATGTTGGCGAACAGGCTTTGCAACTGGTTGGTCATTTCTTCCATGCCCGGTGGCGCGGAGATATCGACGCCGGACACTTCGGCGACTTCGATTTCAATCTCCTTGTCATCCAGCTGACCTTCGCGCAGGCGCTTGCGGAACAGCTGGCGGGTGTTGGAATCCTGGGCCGGCGCGGAGTCTTCGTTGCTGAAGCCCATGCGTGCCGGTGGCAGCAGTGCATCGAGGATGCGCTCTTCGGCGGCATCTTCGGCGCGATGGCGAACCTTGGTCATTTCCTGTTCGCGCAGCAACTTGATCGCTGCATCGGCGAGGTCACGAATGATCGACTCGACGTCACGGCCGACATAGCCGACCTCGGTGAACTTGGTCGCTTCAACCTTGATGAATGGCGCATTGGCGAGTTTGGCCAGGCGACGGGCGATTTCGGTTTTACCGACACCGGTCGGGCCGATCATCAAAATGTTCTTGGGTGTTACTTCAACGCGCAGCTCTTCAGGCAGTTGCATCCGGCGCCAGCGGTTACGCAGGGCGATGGCGACGGCGCGCTTGGCATCGTCCTGGCCGATGATATGGCGACTGAGTTCATGGACGATTTCGCGGGGAGTCATTGGCATGGTAATGGGTGGTCCTCAAGCAAAAATGAATGCCGTGGCGTGATGGCCGAAACAGGCTTATTCGCTGAGATCCTGCTCCTCAATGGTGAAGTTGTGGTTGGTGAAAACACAGATGTCGCCGGCGATGCCCAGAGCGGTTTCGACGATTTCACGGGCCGACAGATCGGTTTTCTTCAGCAGGGCGCTGGCCGCGGCCTGAGCGTAACCGCCGCCGGAACCCATGGCGATCAGGCCTTCTTCGGGTTCGACCACATCGCCGTTACCGGTGATGATCAGAGAGGCGTCTTTGTTGGCGACTGCAAGCATCGCTTCGAGGCGGCTGAGGGAGCGGTCGGTGCGCCATTCTTTGGCGAGTTCGACGGCGGCGCGAACCAGGTGGCCCTGGTGCTTTTCAAGCTGGCCTTCGAAACGTTCGAAAAGGGTAAAGGCGTCAGCGGTGGCGCCAGCAAACCCGGCGATGACCTGACCGTGGTACAGGCGGCGAACTTTCTTCGCGTTGCCTTTCATCACGGTATTGCCGAGAGAAACCTGGCCGTCGCCGCCCATGACGACTTTGCCGTGGCGGCGAACTGAAACGATGGTGGTCAAGGGAAGAGTCTCCACGCAGCGGGGCGAAAATGCCTTATCCCAACTCATATGGGGGTGGTGAGGCGTTTTTCAACTGCGGGGCGCAGGAGGGGATGAGCGGTGTACATCAAGCGTGTGGCGAGGGGGCTTGCCCCCGTTGGGGCGCGAAGCGGCCCGGTAATCAGCCACCACGCCGTTTCAGGTCGAGCCGGGATAGCGATTTACGGTCGCTTGGCAACCGAACGGGGGCAAGCCCCCTCGCCACAAAAGCAGATTGCTCCCGCAAATGGGGGAGCAATCATCAGAAGTCAGCGGCTTTGGCGTTGTTGTAACAACAGGTTGCTGAAACCGCTGCCAGCCAGTTGTTTCTGGGCGGTGGTCAGCTGTTCGCGGTTGCTGAACGGGCCGACCAGCACGCGGTACCAGGTCTCGTCCTTCACCGTGCCGGACTCCACCGAAACTGCCTGGCCGAGCAGAATGATCTGCGCACGAACCTTGTCGGCGTCGGCTTCCTTGCGGAACGAGCCAGCCTGCAGGAAGAACTTGGTCACCGGCGCCGCTTTCGCCACGGGTGGCGCTGGCGGCGGGGTAACGCCGCTCAGGGCTGCCTGCGCACGCGCGGTGTCGATCTTCGCCGCTTCTGCCGGGGTTACCGGTGCAACGGGGGCAGTCTGCGGCGTCGGCAGGGTTTTCTCCGGCACGGCATCCGGCGGCACGATGACCTCCGATTCCGGCAGCAAGGTGTAGAAGTCGTATTTCGGCTTCACCGGTTGCGTCGGGCTCGGCGGGGTCTTGTTGGCCTCGGCGATCTTGCTGGCTTTCTGTTGTTCGACCTTCTCGCGCTTGACGCTTTCGCTGCCTTTACCCGGCTCCAGCTTCATCAAGAACACGATGAAGGCGCCCACGGTCAGGCCGATGGCCATCCACAGCCATCCCGGAATCGGCTTTTTTGCAGGAGCTTGGTAACGGCTGGCGCCACGCTTTGGTGCTGGTTTTTTCTTGGCAGCCAACTTACATACGCTCCAGAGTTTCCAGACCCAAGAGTTCCAGGCCTTGCTTGAGGGTGCGACCGGTCAATGCGGCGAGGCGCAAGCGGCTTTGCATTTGTGCCGGAGTTTCGGCGCTGAGGATCGGGCAGTTCTCGTAGAAGCTGGAGAACAGGCCGGCAACATCGTACAGGTAGGTGCAGAGGATGTGCGGCGTACCTTTTTCGGCGACGTTGTTCAGCACTTCACCGAACTGTGCCAGCTTGGCGGCCAGTTCGTGTTCGTGAGTGGCCTCGAGGACGATCTGCCCTTCGACTTCGCTGAAGTCCTTGCCGAGTTTGCGGAACACGCCGGCCACACGAGTGTAGGCGTACAGCAGGTACGGCGCGGTGTTGCCTTCGAAGTTCAGCATCAGGTCGAAGTTGAAGCTGTAGTCGCTGGTGCGGTGCTTGGACAGGTCGGCGTATTTCACCGCGCCAATGCCCACGACTTTGGCGATGTTGCGCAGGTCGGCTTCGGCAAGCTCGGGGTTCTTTTCCTTCACCAGCGTGTAGGCGCGTTCCTTGGCTTCGTTCAGCAGGTCGATCAGCTTCACGGTGCCGCCATCACGGGTCTTGAACGGACGGCCATCGGCGCCGTTCATGGTGCCGAAGCCCATGTGCTCCATTTCCATCGGATGGGTCACGAAACCGGCCAGGCGAGCCACTTCGAATACTTGCTGGAAGTGCAGGGCCTGACGTTGGTCGACGAAGTACAGCACTCGATCGGCTTTCAGCACGCCGTTACGGTAGCGCACGGCCGCCAGGTCAGTGGTGGCGTAGAGGTAGCCGCCGTCAGCCTTGACGATGATTACCGGCAGCGGGTCGCCATCGGCATTCTTGAATTCGTCGAGGAACACGCACTGGGCGCCGTTGCTCTCGACCAGCATGCCTTTGGCCTTGAGGTCGTTGACCACGTTGATCAGGTCGTCGTTGTAGGCACTTTCGCCCATCACGTCGGCCATGGTCAGTTTGACGTTCAGCTGTTCGTAGATTTTCTGGCAGTGGGACAGGGAAATGTCTTTGAACTTGGTCCACAGCGCCAGGCAGTCCGGGTCACCGGCTTGCAGCTTGACCACCAGGCCACGGGCGCGGTCGGCGAATTCTGCGGATTCGTCGAAGCGCTGCTTGGCGGCGCGGTAGAAGTTTTCCAGGTCCGACAGCTCGTCGCTGGTGATCGGGTTTTCTTGCAGGTACGCCATCAGCATGCCGAACTGGGTGCCCCAGTCGCCGACGTGGTTCTGACGGATCACTGTATCGCCGAGGAACTCCAGTACGCGCGCCACGCCGTCGCCGATGATGGTCGAACGCAAGTGACCGACGTGCATCTCTTTGGCCAGGTTCGGCGCCGACAAGTCGACCACAGTGCGCTGCACGGGACCTGCCTTGCGCACGCCGATGTGGGCGTCGGCCAGGGCTGCGTCCAGGCGCGAGGCCAGGGCCTGGGTGTTCTGGAAGAAGTTGAGGAAGCCCGGACCGGCGATTTCGGTTTTGCTGACGTTTTCGTCAACCGGCAGCGCAGCGATGATTTTTTCCGCCAGATCGCGCGGTTTCATGCCGGCCGGTTTAGCCAGCATCATGGCGATGTTGCTGGCGAAGTCGCCGTGAGTCTTGTCACGGGAGTTCTCCACCTGAATCGCCGGCGTCAGGCCTTCAGGCAACACACCGTCGGTAACGAGTTGGGTGAGGGCTTGCTGGATCAACTGGCGAATGGTGTCTTTCATGGTCTTCTCTTTCAACCGCAGAGCGGCGGCGCATCAATGCGCAGGTGGAAAAACTGGGCATTATCCGTTGCGAAGTCGGGCTTGCCAACCATTGTAGGTTCATTGCGGACTTACGGTGATTGATTACCTTGTGGCGAGGGAGCTTGCTCCCGCTGGGGCGCGGAGCGGCCCTGAAATCGGGTGCTGCATTCTGTCTGCTGGGAGGGGTGACTTGTTTGCGACTGTTGCACAGCCGAGCGGGAGCAAGCTCCCTCGCCACATAGTTGACTCAATACAAATCAACCGGATCGACATCCAAAGACCAGCGCACCGCCCGCCCGCTCGGCATCTGTTCCAGCGCCAGCAACCAGGCGCTCAGCAGTCGGTGCAGCGGCGCCCGTGCCGTGGCTTGCAACAATAATTGCGCACGATAACGCCCGGCCCGACGCTCCATCGGCGCCGGCACCGGCCCGAGCAATTCGATGCCGGTCAGGGTGTGTTCATCCAACAATTGCTCCGCCGCGCTGCAGGCTTCATCGAGGAAACTTTCGGCCTGCCCCGGTTTGTGCGCTTCGGCCCGCAATAGCGCTAGGTGCGCGAAGGGTGGCAGCCCGGCGGAACGACGTTCGCTCAAGGCCTGCTCGGCAAAGGCGAAATAACCTTGCTCGGTCAGTTGTACCAACAACGGGTGGTCAGCCAGGTGAGTCTGGATGATCACTTTGCCCGGCTCTTCGGCGCGACCGGCACGTCCCGCCACCTGCACGATCAACTGAGCCATGCGCTCGCTGGCGCGGAAATCACCGGAGAACAGTCCGCCGTCGGCATCGAGAATCGACACCAGCGTCACCCGTGGAAAGTGATGCCCTTTGGCGAGCATCTGCGTGCCCACCAGAATGCACGGCTGACCTTTCTGAATGGTCGCGAACAGCTGATTCATCGCATCTTTACGCGAGGTGCTGTCGCGGTCGACCCGCAATACCGGGTAGTCCGGGAACAGAATGCCCAAACGCTCTTCAGCGCGTTCGGTGCCGGCACCCACGGGGCGCAAATCGACCTTGCCGCATTTCGGGCAGTGCCGAGGGACACGCTCGACGTAGCCGCAATGGTGGCAACGCAGCTCGCCGGAACGCTGGTGTACGGTCATTCGCGCATCGCAGCGCTGACACTCGGACATCCAGCCGCAGTCGTGACAGAGCAGGGTGGGCGCAAAACCGCGACGGTTGAGAAAGACCAATACTTGCTGGCCAGCGGCGAGGGTCTGGCCGATCGCCTGCTGCATCGGCCCGGAAATGCCGCTGTCCAGCGGGCGACTTTTGACGTCCAGCCGCAGGAAACGGGGTTGTTTCGCCCCGCCGGCGCGCTCGTTCAGGCGCAGCAGTCCGTAACGACCGGTGTAGGCGTTGTGCAGGCTTTCCAGTGACGGCGTCGCCGAGCCGAGGACAATCGGGATGTTTTCCTGCCGCGCTCGGACCAATGCCAGGTCGCGGGCGTGATAGCGCAAACCTTCCTGCTGTTTATAAGAGCCATCGTGCTCTTCATCGATGATGATCAGCCCGGGGTTTTTCATCGGTGTGAACAGCGCCGAGCGGGTGCCGATAATAATGTCGGCCTCGCCATCCCGGGCCGCGAGCCAGGATTCCAGCCGTTCGCGGTCATTGACGGCCGAATGCACGAGGGCAATACGCGCATTGAAGCGCTGTTCGAAGCGCGCCAGGGTTTGCGGCCCGAGGTTGATTTCGGGGATCAGCACCAGCGCCTGCTTGCCGGCCTCAAGGGTTTCGCGGATCAGCTGCAAATAGACTTCGGTCTTGCCGCTGCCAGTGACCCCGGCCAGCAGGAACGCATGAAAACTGTCGAAACCTGCGCGGATCGCTTCATACGCGGCGCGCTGCTCCGGGTTCAGCGGCAGCTCCGGTTGCGCCAGCCAGTGTTCGTGACGTTCGCCGGGTGCGTGTTTGCGGATATCCACCTGCACCAGTTCTTTGGCCAGCAGCAGGTCGAGGCTGTCCTTGCTCAACATCAACTTGCTCAGCAACTGATGGGCAACGCCATGCGGGTGCTGGGCCAGCGTCGCCAAGGCCTCACGCTGACGTGGCGCGCGGGCGATACGCGGATCATCCAGTTTCGCGCCCGGGGTGATCGACCAGAAGCGCTCCTGGCGCGCTTCGGCCAGTTCACCCTGGCGTAACAGTACCGGCAGCGCCCAACTCAAGGTGTCGCCGAGGCTGTGCTGATAATACTGGGACGTCCACAGGCACAACTTGAACAGTGCTGCCGGTAGCGGTGGCGTAGCGTCGAGCAGCGCCAGTGCCGGTTTGAGTTTGTCGGCCGGGACTTCGCTGTGGCTGGTGACTTCCACCAGGATCCCGATCATCTCGCGGCGGCCGAACGGCACCCGCAACCGCATGCCCGGGTACAAATGCGCGCGCAGGACTCCCGCCGGGGCACGGTAGTCGAACAGGCGGCGCAGGGGCGAAGGCAGGGCGAGGCGCAAAATGGCGTCGGGCACGCGGGGGGATCTCATTGAGCAGGAGGTAAAGAAGGGCCGGAGCCTAGCAGACGACTGGATTAGTGTCCTCTATTAGGAAAGTGTTCACTCGCCAGAATCGAACAGTCTTTTCTGATGGAGGGCACTTTGGACAGCTTGCGTGATCGCAAAGGTCTGGTAGAATCCGCGGCCTAATTACGTGCGGTATTCAACAATAGTGTTGAGTGGCGGCACGCTAGCCCGAGGAAGACACCATGAAAGCCGATATCCATCCAACATACGAAATCACCGCAGTTACCTGCAGCTGTGGCAACAAGTTCGAAACTCGTTCGAACCTGGCCAAGCCTCTGGCGATCGACGTATGCAACGAGTGCCACCCGTTCTACACCGGTAAGCAGAAGACTCTGGATACTGGCGGCCGTGTACAGAAGTTCGCCGATCGTTTCGGTGCTTTTGGCAAAAAAGCCTAAGACTGATCATGTTGGAAAGTCGATTAGACTTCTCCAGACTGATGAAAAAGGCGCCCCTAGCGGGCGCCTTTTTTATGTCCGCGATTTGGCTCTCCAGCGCCCAGGCCCTCTGTCCTGCGCCCACGAGTCAGCTGGAAGCTGTCAGCGTGCAGCGCGTGGTGGATGGCGACACGGTGCGCCTGCGCGACGGCCGCAGTGTGCGCATGATCGGTTTGAATACCCCGGAACTGGGCAAGAAAGGTCGCTCCGACGAACCTTTCGCTGCGGCTGCACGCAAGCGTCTGGAAACGTTGGTGGCCGCAAGCGACGGACGGTTGGGTTTGCTGGCGGGACAAGAGGGCAAGGATCGTTACGGGCGCACCCTGGCCCATCTTTACAGCGCCAACGGTGACAATCTCGAAGTGCAGATGCTTGCCGAGGGGCTTGGTTACCTGGTGGCAGTGGCGCCGAACGTCGATTTTGTCAGTTGCCAACAGGCCGCCGAACACACTGCGCGGCAGGCCAGGCGGGGGTTATGGCGGCAGTCACCTGTACTGAAAGCGGAACAGATCAACCAATCGGGTTTTGCCGTGCTCAGTGGGCGTGTGAGCAAGGTTCAGCGCAATCGCGGCGGAATTTGGATCGAGTTACAGGATTCGGTTGTATTGCGCATTGCACCCAATCAGCTCGGCCAATTCGATCTGGCGGCTCTGGAGCGGCTCAATGGCAAGCAGATCGAGGCGCGTGGCTGGGTGATCGATCGCTCACGGCGTGGTGGTCTGGATTCCGGTGAGGCGCGCTGGTTGTTGCCACTGACCCATCCGGCCATGCTGCAAGCAGTGCCGTAAAAAGAAATTGTCGACATTTTTTATGTCGATTGTGAACAGTTGAGCCCTTGTGTTCCGTGGCTCTTGGCCCAAAGTCGTAGGGTAGGGCGCTTGACAGGGGTGACCGGTCAGTCTTGTGGGGACTTTGCGACGCGAGTATCCTCGGCGGTCCGTCGTTCAACAGTAAAAGCGGAATGCCCACATGTCTGATTTGAAAACTGCCGCTCTCGAATATCACGCCCATCCTCGTCCAGGTAAGCTGAGTGTCGAGCTCACCAAGGCCACCGCTACCGCCCGCGATCTGTCGCTGGCCTACAGCCCCGGCGTAGCCGAACCAGTACGCGAAATCGCCCGCGATCCTGAACTGGCCTACAAATACACCGGCAAGGGCAACCTGGTTGCAGTCATTTCCGATGGCACCGCGATTCTCGGCCTGGGTAACCTTGGCCCATTGGCTTCCAAGCCGGTGATGGAAGGTAAAGGCGTGCTGTTCAAGCGCTTCGCCGGTATCGACGTGTTCGACATCGAAGTCGACTCCGAAAGCCCGCAAGCCTTCATCGACACCGTCAAGCGTATCTCCATCACCTTCGGTGGCATCAACCTGGAAGACATCAAGGCACCCGAGTGCTTTGAGATCGAACGCGCGCTGATCGAACAGTGCGACATTCCGGTGTTCCACGATGACCAGCACGGCACCGCGATCGTGACCGCTGCGGGCATGATCAACGCCCTGGAAATCGCTGGCAAAACCCTGCCGGAAGCCAAGATCGTCTGCCTGGGCGCTGGCGCTGCCGCTATCTCCTGCATGAAGTTGCTGGTGAGCATGGGCGCCAAGATCGAAAACATCTTCATGGTTGACCGTACCGGCGTGATCCACTCCGAGCGTGACGACCTGAACCAGTACAAGGCTGTCTTCGCTCACGCGACCGACAAGCGCACGCTGACTGACGCCCTGAAAGGCGCAGACGTGTTCGTTGGCCTGTCCGGCCCGAACCTGCTGAGCGCTGAAAACCTGATGCTGATGGCGGCCAACCCGATCGTGTTCGCGTGCTCGAACCCTGATCCGGAAATCGCCCCGGAACTGGCTCACGCCACCCGTAACGACGTGATCATGGCGACCGGCCGTTCGGACTACCCGAACCAGGTGAACAACGTACTGGGCTTCCCGTTCATTTTCCGTGGTGCTCTGGACGTTCGCGCCAAGCGCATCAACGAAGAAATGAAAGTGGCTGCGGCCAACGCTCTGCGTGAATTGGCCAAGCTGCCAGTGCCTCAGGAAGTGTGTGACGCTTACGGTGGCATCAAGCTGGAGTTCGGTCGTGAGTACATCATTCCGAAGCCAATGGATGCGCGTTTGATCACTGTGATCTCGGATGCTGTGGCCAAGGCTGCAATCGAGACGGGTGTGGCGACTCTGCCGTATCCGAAGAACTACCCGCTGAAAAGCGTGGATGACGTGTTCAACGGCTAAGCCGTTGTAGCGCTTCAACAGAAAGCCCCGGCTCTTGTGAGTCGGGGCTTTTTTGTATCTGTCTTTCGCAGATGTACCCCAACCAAACCTGTAGGAGCTGAGCTTGCTCGCGAAGGCGGCCTGACAGCCGACCAATCTCTCGCAGGTGTACACCAATCCATTGTGGGAGCCGGGCTTGCCCGCGATGGCGGCCTGACAGCCGACCAGTCTCCTACAGATGTACACAGTTCTACTGTGGGAGCCGAGCTTGCTCGCGATGGCGGCCTGACAGCCAGCCTATCTCTTGCAGGTGTACATCGATCCATTGTGGGAGCCGGGCTTGCCCGCGATGGCGGCCTAACAGCCGACCAACCTCTCGCAGGTGTACATATCCATTCCTGCGGTAACGGCCGCTTAGGGTTTCGCCCTGACGGCGACTCACTTTTCCAGACGCCGAAAAGTAAGCAAAAGGCTTCGCCCCAAGCGTACGGCACCTCGCCTAGGCTCGGCGTCCCCTCACTCCGGTGTCCATCAGGGGGCATCGCCTACGGTCTGCTTCGCGACGACCTCCTCTCGATGTGTCCGGCTGCGCCGTACGGCGCTGCGCGCCCACCCCCTGATGAACACCTGCGCTCGGCCTCCCGATAGGGGCGGGTGGATCAAGATCAACAGCAAAGCACGGCGGCCTACCGGCCGGCCTGAGTGGTTGGGGCGTGTGCGGCTTCAGAAGCTGATCGTTCCCACGCGCAGCAAAGGAATGCCGCCAGGGACGCTCCGCGTTCCGCTTCACGAGCTGAAGCGGAGCGTGGGAACGATCATTTGTGTAATGCCCGTAGGATGAGGTCGGAACTTGATGACAGCATCACGGGCAACGTAGAAATCTCTGACAAGTCTTTAAGGTTGCCTCTCGGAAGCGTGGCCTCTAGCCTTTGATCGTCGCTGCCAATTCAGCGACCGGATTTGACCGTCCGTGTAAATCAAGGCGCACCAGTGCCCAAGACCTGTTTCAGGCGATTTTTTCGTCTGGGGTATCGTGTCATGGCGGCTGTGCGTGGGACACCTTCGGGTGTGCCGGGTCCCTTGATTCCCGGTCTGTCAATCCGCGTACAGCTGCCACCTCCAGAAACTAAAAAGCCCCGCCTTCAAACGAAGAGTGGGGCTTTTTGTTGGGGCTGCGCGATCAGAACAGGTCGATCGGCGCCGCTTCGTCCGCGGGCAGTGGGCTGCCCGGTGCATTGCCGTTGCCCAGTTCGTTGATCGATGGCGGGGAGTCTTCGGACTTGAACAGCTCGAAGTAGGCGCCAGGCGTGCTTGGGGTGGCTGCGCGGCCGCTGATCGGGTCAACCCGCAGGCTGAGGATGCCTTCCGGCTCGGCCTGGGTATGTGGTGGTTTGCCTTTGAGCGCGGCGCTCATGTAGTTCATCCAGATCGGCAGCGCCACGGTGCCGCCGAACTCGCGCTTGCCGAGGCTTTCCGGTTGGTCGAAACCGGTCCAGACCGTGGTCACGTAATCGGCGTTGTAGCCCGAGAACCAGGCATCCTTGGATTCGTTGGTGGTCCCGGTCTTGCCTGCGATGTCGCTGCGGCCCATGGACAGGGCGCGACGTCCGGTACCGAGCTTGATCACGTCTTCGAGCATGCTGTTGAGGATGAAGGTGGTGCGCCCGTCGATGATCCGTTCTGCGACGGCCGGTGCTTGTACGGTGGTTTGCGCTGCCGGGGCTTCACCTGGCGTCGGGTTGACCGTAAAGGTGTTGCTCACCGGCGCTGCAATCCCGTTGCTGGCGATATCGCCTTTCGGCACGCTTGGCGGGTTGGCGACGAACAGCGTGTCACCGTTGCGGCTTTCGATCTTGTCGATGATGTACGGGGTGATCTTGTAGCCGCCGTTGGCAAAGGTGCTCCAGCCGGTGGCGATTTCCATTGGCGTCAGCGTTGCGGTGCCCAGGGCCAGCGACAGGTTGCGCGGCAGGTCCTGCTTGTTGAAACCGAACTTGCTGATGTAGTCGATGGTGCGATCGACGCCCAGCGCCTGGAGCAGACGGATCGATACCAGGTTGCGCGACTTGTAGAGCGCTTCACGCATGCGGATCGGGCCGAGGAAGGTGTTGGTGTCGTTCTTCGGACGCCAGACTTTGTCCAGGTACTCGTCGACGAACACGATCGGGGCGTCGTTGACCAGCGTTGCCGGGGTGTAGCCGTTATCCAGCGCAGCGCTGTAGACGAATGGCTTGAAGCTCGAGCCCGGTTGGCGCTTGGCCTGCATGGCGCGGTTGTAGTTGCTCTGCTCGAACGCGAAGCCGCCGACCAGCGCGCGGATGGCGCCGTTTTGCGGGTCCAGCGAAACCAGTGCGCTTTGGGCGACCGGAATCTGGCTGAACTTCAGGGCGTTGTCCGCTTGGCGCTGTACGCGAATCAGGTCACCGACCTGGGCGACGTCCGATGGCTGCTTCGGTGCCGGGCCCATGCTGTTGGTGTTCAGGAACGGGCGCGCCCATTTCATGCTGTCCCAGCTGACATGTTCTTCGCCGTTGCGGGTCAGGACCTGCACGCCGTTTTTCTCGATCAGAGTGACGATGGCTGGTTCCAGGCCGCTGATGGTGCGCTGTTTGGTCAGTTCCGTGGCCCAGGCAGCAGGCGTCTTGCCTGGCAGGCGGGATTCAGGGCCGCGATAGCCGTGACGCTGGTCGTAGGTGATCAAGCCTTCATGGACGGCGGTGTTGGCCATTTCCTGAAGGTTACTCGGCACGGTGGTGGTGACGCGGAAACCTTCGGTGTAGGCATCGCTACCATAACGACCGACCATTTCGGCACGGGCCATTTCGGCGATGTACGGCGCGTTCACTTCCGGCGTCGGCACGTGATAGCTGGCGTTCAGCGGCTCGTTGATCGCGGCCTGATACGCCGCTTCGTCAATTTTCCCGAGCTTGTACATGCGGCCCAGGATCCAGTCGCGACGTTCTTTGCTGCGCGCCGGGTTGGCCAGCGGGTTGAAGCGCGAAGGGGCTTTCGGCAGGCCGGCGATCATCGCCATCTGCGCCAGGCTGACGTCGCGGATCGACTTGCCGTAATACACCTGCGCCGCCGCCTCGATGCCGTAGGCGCGGTTGCCCAGATAGATCTTGTTCACGTAGAGCTCAAGGATCTCGTCCTTGGTCAGCTGACGCTCGATTTGCAGGGCCAGGAGGATTTCCGTGGTCTTGCGCGAGAAGCTACGCTCGCTGGTGAGGAAGAAGTTCTTCGCCACCTGCATGGTGATGGTGCTGCCGCCGGATTGAATGTGTCCGCTTTTGACCAGTTGGCTCGCGGCACGCATCAGGCTGCTGGGGTCGACGCCATAGTGATTGGCGAAGTTGTCGTCTTCGGCACTGAGTAACGCATTGATGAAATTCGGTGGGATGTCGGCGAAGCGGATCGGTGTGCGGCGCATTTCGCCAAACTCGGCGATCAATTTGCCGTCGCTGCTGTAGACCCGCAAAGGAATCTGCAACTGAATGCTTCTCAGCGCCTCCACGGATGGCAATCCCGGACTAAGGTAAAGAAAAGCGCCGCTCAGACCGAGGAGCAGTCCGCAGAAAACGGCGACGATGGACCACCCGAAAAATTTCAGCAGACGAATCAAGGCTTTTGGACATCCAGGGTAAAGAATGAATTAGGCGTCAGGGCATTCAAGGTAAGCAAGGGTCGACCCGCGCTTGAGAAAGCGGAAAAAACGCTGGCCATTATAAGCATTTTTCCGCCAAAAGCGCATTTGGCGCCTCTGTCAAGACGCAGCTATTGAACGCAATGAATCATAAAGAGTCCGTAACTCACGGATAGTCATAGGGAATTGCAAGTGCTGGGACTCTTCAATAAAAAAAGCCGCACGCTTTTGGGGATCGATATCAGCTCCACTTCGGTGAAGCTTCTCGAGCTAAGCCGTGCAGGCAATCGATACCGGGTCGAAGCCTACGCGGTAGAGCCGCTGCCGACCAACGCCGTGGTCGAGAAAAATATCGCCGAACTCGAAGGCGTCGGGCAGGCGTTGTCCCGGGTGTTGCTCAAGGCCAAAACCAGCGTCAAGAGTGTCGCGGTGGCGGTTGCCGGATCGGCGGTCATCACCAAGATCATCGAAATGGACGCCGGGCTTTCCCCCGATGAAATGGAAAATCAGCTGAAGATTGAAGCTGACCAGTACATCCCCTATCCCCTCGAAGAAGTCGCCATCGATTTTGAAGTGCAGGGCGCCTCCCGGCGTAATCCCGAGCGGGTCGACGTATTGCTGGCGGCCTGTCGCAAGGAAAACGTCGAAGTTCGCGAAGCTGCGCTGGCCCTTGCCGGCCTGACCGCACGGGTCGTCGATGTCGAGGCGTACGCGCTGGAGCGTTCATTCGGCTTGCTGACGGCACAGTTGGCCGGCGTGACCGAGCGTTCGACGGTGGCCGTGGTCGACATCGGCGCCACCATGACCACCTTGAGCGTGCTGTCCAACGGCCGAATCATCTACACCCGCGAGCAGTTGTTCGGCGGTCGTCAGTTGACGGAGGAAATCCAGCGCCGCTATGGCATGACGGTTGAACAGGCCGGTCTTGGAAAAAAACAGGGTGGCTTGCCTGAAGACTACGTCAGCGAAGTCCTGCAACCGTTCCGCGAGGCGCTGGTGCAGCAGGTTTCGCGATCGTTGCAGTTCTTTTTCGCCTCGGGTCAGTACAACGCGATCGACTACATCCTGCTGGCCGGTGGCACAGCCTCGGTCACCGGGCTGGATCGACTGATCGAGCAGCGCCTGGGCACGCCGACGCAGGTGGCCAATCCGTTTGCGGACATGACATTGAGCAGCAAGGTCAACGCCAGTGCCCTGGCCAGTGATGCGCCGGCGCTGATGATTGCCTGCGGCCTGGCGCTGAGGAGTTTCGACTGATGGCGCGGATCAATCTTCTCCCTTGGCGCGAAGAGCTGCGTGAGGAGCGTCGCAAGCGCTTCCTGTTGGGGTTGGCCGGCGCGCTGGCGGCGGCGGTCGGGGTAATTTTGCTGGGTGATCACGCCATCAGCAGTGCGATTGATCGACAGGTCGTCCGCAACGATTACGTCGGCAAACAGATCGCCGTGCTGGATGACCGGATCAAGCAGATCAGCGATCTGAAAACCCGTCGTCGGCAACTCGTGGAGCGGATGCGGATCATCCAGGACTTGCAAGGCAATCGATCGGTCAGCGCACGTATTTTCGATCAACTGGCGCGCAGGCTGCCGGACGGGGTGTATTTCACCGACGTGAAGCTGGTCGATAAAACGCTGTCCATCAGCGGGGCGGCAGAGTCGAACAATCGCGTCTCGGAGTTGTTGCGCAACCTCGATGCCTCCGACCGGTTCGAGTCGCCGAACCTGACCGAGGTCAAAGCGACCACGGCCGGCGCGCTGGATCAGGCCAACGTGTTTCAGTTGACCGTTCGTCAGTCTCAACCGGCCGCAGCGGAGGACGCGAAATGAGCCCGTCCCAATGGTTCGAGGGGTTGCGCAAGGTCGATATCAACGACCTGGACCTGAACAACATAGGCTCCTGGCCCACGGCGATCAAAGGCCTGGCCAGCGGGCTGCTGATCGTGCTGGTGCTGGCGCTGGGTTACAGCTTTTACCTCAAGGATCTTGAAGATCAGCTTGAGCAGGCCCGCGCCGGGGAAGCCACCCTCAAGGAGCAGTTCGCGAGCAAGGCGCACATGGCGGCCAATCTGGAGCGCTACATCGAGCAGATGAAAGCAATGGAAACCTCCTTCGGCGTGCTCCTGCGGCAGTTACCCGGCGATACCGAGGTGCCCGGTCTGCTGGAAGATATCACTCGCACCGGATTGGGCAGCGGGCTGGAGTTTGAAGAGATCAAGCTGCTGCCGGAAGTCACCCAGCAGTTCTACATCGAGTTACCGATCCAGATCACTGTCACTGGCGCCTACCATGACCTGGCGACCTTCGTCAGTGGCGTCGCCAACCTCCCGCGGATCGTCACCCTGCACGATTTCAACGTCGAGCCGGTTGTTCCGGGCAGCGGCGCGAAACTGCGCATGAACATCCTGGCCAAGACTTACCGCTACAACGACAAGGGGCTGCAGAAATGAACGCGGCCCGATGGTTTTCGCTGGCTGTGCTGCTGGGAGGGCTTGCCGGTTGTGGCAACGGTAACGACTTCAGCGATCTGGACGCCTACATGAACGAGGTGCGTCTGCATCCGCCCGGCAAGATCGAGCCGGTGCCGACGTTCAGGTCCTACGAGACATTCACTTACAGTGCTGCGTCGTTGCGCAGTCCGTTTTCACCGCAGATCAGGGTCGACCTTGCAGGTCGAAAACCGGGGGCACGCAACGTCAAGCCCGATCCGAACCGGGTCAAGCAATACCTTGAAGGTTTCAACATCGAGCAGTTTGAAATGGTCGGCACTATTTCCAATGCGTCCGGCGCCTTTGCGCTGCTGCGCGGTGCCGGTGGGGTGCATCGGCTGAAGGTCGGTGACTACCTGGGGCGCAACGATGGCCGGATCGTGGCCATCAGCGACTCGCAAGTCGATGTGGTCGAAATCGTTCCCGATGGCCAAGGTGCCTGGCTGGAGCGAGCGCGGACTATTCCTTTGAAAGAGCACTCATAGTGGAACTCGTATCATGAACAGGATCTTCTCAACCCTCGGTTTTTCGCTATGGATGGCGCTGCTTTCTCCGATGGTGCAGGCAGCCAATCTCAAAGCGCTGGATGTCGCCGCGCTGCCGGGTGATCGCATCGAGTTGAAACTGGCTTTCGACGGGCCACCGCCCGCGCCTCATGGCTATACCACCGATCAGCCGGCACGCATCGCCCTTGATCTGCCGGGTGTGAGCAGCCAACTGGCGAGCAAGACGCGGGATCTGGGAGGCGGCAACGCTCGCAGTGCGACAGTGGTCGAGGCCAAGGACCGCACCCGTTTGATCATCAACCTGACGCAGTTGACGCCTTACAGCACGCGAGTCGAGGGCAATACGCTGTTCGTGGTGGTTGGGCAGGCTGCTGCCGCTCAGAAACCCAGGCCAGCGGCACCGCGAGTGGCGAGCGCCATGCCAGTGGCCGCCAAGACTTATGCTCCCGTGAGCAAGGCCATTCGCGGCGTGGACTTTCAACGCGGTGAGCAGGGTGAAGGCAATGTCGTCATTGACTTGTCAGACCCCGGTATCAGCCCGGACATCCAGGAGCGTGACGGCAAGATCATTCTCACCTTCGCCAAAACCCAGTTGCCCGAACGGTTGCGGGTTCGCCTGGACGTCAAGGATTTCGCCACGCCGGTGCAGTTCGTCAACGCCAGTGCGTCTGCCGATAAAGCGAGCATCAGCATCGAGCCCAGTGGTACATACGAATATTCGACCTACCAGACCGACAACAAGCTGACCGTCAGTGTCCGCCCGATGACTGTCGACGATCTGCAGAAGCGCAACGCAGATCGTTTCGCCTACAGCGGTGAGAAGCTGTCGTTGAATTTTCAGGACATCGATGTGCGCTCGGTACTGCAACTGATCGCTGACTTTACCAACCTCAACCTGGTGGCCAGCGACACGGTGCAGGGCGGCATCACCTTGCGCCTGCAAAACGTGCCGTGGGATCAGGCGCTGGATCTGGTGCTCAAGACCAAAGGGTTGGACAAGCGCAAGATCGGTAACGTCTTGCTGGTAGCGCCGGCAGATGAGATTGCCGCCCGCGAGCGCCAGGAGCTGGAGTCGCGCAAACAGATCGCCGAGCTGGCGCCACTGCGCCGTGAGCTGTTGCAGGTCAACTACGCCAAGGCGGCGGATATCGCCAAGCTGTTCCAGTCGGTGACCAGCGCCGAGGCGAAAGTCGACGAGCGTGGTTCGATCACTGTCGACGAGCGAACCAACAACATCATTGCCTACCAGACCCAGGATCGCCTGGATGAGCTACGGCGAATCGTCGCTCAGCTGGATATTCCAGTGCGTCAGGTGATGATCGAGGCGCGGATCGTCGAAGCCAACGTCGACTACGACAAAAGCCTCGGCGTGCGTTGGGGCGGCTCGGTCCGCAACAAGGGTAACTGGAATGCCTCCGGGGTCAGCAACGGGGCCAACGCCTCATCGACCATTGGTACACCGGGCAGCACCAGCACCAACTCACCGTTCGTCGATATGGGCGCGGCAGGGAATACATCGGGGATCGGCATCGCCTTCATCACCGATAACGTGTTGCTGGACCTTGAGCTGACGGCCATGGAGAAGACCGGTAACGGGGAAATCGTCTCTCAACCCAAAGTGGTCACCTCCGACAAGGAAACCGCGAAGATCCTCAAGGGTACGGAAATCCCCTATCAGGAAGCCAGCTCCAGCGGCGCGACATCGGTGGCGTTCAAGGAGGCCTCGCTGTCTCTGGAGGTGACGCCGCAGATCACCCCGGATAACCGCATCATCATGGAGGTCAAGGTCACCAAGGATGAGCCGGACTACCTGAACAAAGTGCAGGATGTGCCGCCGATCAAGAAGAACGAGGTCAATGCCAAGGTACTGGTCAACGATGGCGAAACCATCGTCATTGGCGGGGTTTTCTCAAATACTCAGAGCAAGGTTGTAGATAAGGTGCCATTTCTCGGTGATGTGCCGTATCTTGGCCGCCTTTTCCGGCGTGACGTGGTGTCGGAGAAAAAATCCGAGCTGCTGGTATTTCTCACTCCGCGTATCATGAATAACCAGGCGATTGCTGTGAGTCATTGATTCTGTGCGAAATTTGATTCTTGTTGGGCCGATGGGTGCTGGAAAAAGCACCATCGGTCGCTTGTTGGCCAAAGAGCTGCGCCTGCCGTTCAAGGATTCCGATAAGGAAATTGAATTGCGCACGGGCGCCAATATCCCGTGGATCTTCGACAAAGAAGGCGAACCCGGCTTTCGCGACCGCGAGCAGGCGATGATCGCCGAGCTGTGCGCGCTTGATGGCGTGGTGCTGGCGACGGGTGGTGGCGCAGTGATGCGCGAAGCCAATCGTCGGGCGCTGCATGCTGGCGGGCGTGTGGTGTATCTGCATGCGTCCGTCGAGCAGCAGGTCGGGCGCACCGCGCGTGATCGCAATCGTCCTCTGTTGCGCACCGCCGATCCGGCAAAAACCCTCCGTGATCTGCTGGCATTACGCGATCCGCTGTATCGGGAGATCGCCGACCTGGTGGTGGAAACCGATGAGCGGCCGCCGCGGATGGTGGTCCTGGACATCCTGGAGCGCTTGCAGCAGCTGCCTCCCCGTTAATGCGCAGGACGAAATGCGCTATCCTCGGCTCCGGTCATGACCGTTCGAAGGTGTGGCGCATGACGAACGGGCAGCGTCACACACGCAGATGTTGTCAGTCGATAATGTAAGGCCGGACACCTGATTCCAACTTCACTGTGGGGACACATGCAGACACTTAAGGTCGATTTAGGCGAGCGAAGCTACCCGATCCATATTGGCGAAGGGTTGCTGGATCAGCCCGAACTGCTGGCGCCGCATATCGCCGGGCGGCAAGTCGCGATCATCTCCAACGAGACCGTTGCGCCGCTGTATCTAGAGCGTCTGACCCGCAGCCTTGCACAGTTTTCGGTGATCTCCGTGGTTCTGCCTGACGGTGAAGCCTTCAAGAACTGGGAAACCCTGCAAACCATCTTTGACGGCCTGCTCACCGCTCGCCATGACCGCCGCACCACCGTGATCGCCTTGGGCGGCGGTGTGATAGGCGACATGGCCGGTTTTGCCGCTGCTTGTTACCAGCGTGGTGTCGATTTCATCCAGGTTCCGACCACCTTGCTGTCGCAAGTCGACTCTTCGGTGGGCGGCAAGACCGGCATCAACCACCCGTTGGGCAAAAACATGATTGGCGCCTTCTATCAGCCGAACGTCGTGTTGATCGATACCGCAACGCTCAATACCTTGCCGGCTCGCGAGTTGTCGGCGGGTCTGGCGGAAGTCATCAAATACGGGTTGATCTGCGATGAGCCGTTCCTGACCTGGCTCGAAGACAACGTCGATCGCTTGCGGGCACTGGATCAAACGGCCCTGACCTACGCTATCGAACGCTCCTGCGCGGCCAAGGCTGCTGTGGTCGGTGCCGACGAGCGCGAGTCTGGGGTGCGCGCTACGCTCAATTTGGGCCATACCTTCGGCCACGCCATCGAAACCCACATGGGCTATGGTGTCTGGCTACATGGTGAAGCGGTGGCTGCTGGCACTGTAATGGCCTTGGAAATGTCTTCGCGCCTGGGCTGGATCAGCGACCAGGAGCGTGATCGCGGCATTCGCCTGTTCCAGCGGGCCGGGTTGCCGGTCATCCCACCTTCAGTGATGACCGAAGCCGATTTTCTCGAACACATGGCAATTGACAAGAAAGTAATCGACGGTCGTTTGCGACTGGTGTTGTTGCGCCGCATGGGCGAAGCCGTAGTGACCGACGATTATCCGAAAGAGGTTTTACAGGCCACGCTGGGAGCGGATTACCGCGCCCTGGCTCAGCTTAAAGGTTAATAAGATCCCGATGACTAGTTTGCATGCCGACGAGGCGTTCCTCGGCCATTACCAGTTGAGTCACGACCCTTTCGCTCCACGGGTGCCTGGCTTCAAGTTCTTCCCTGCCCAGCGCAAGCCCGTGCTGGGGCAACTGCATCACCTGGCCCGTTACAGCCAGTTGTTGCTGGTGGTTACCGGCCCGCAAGGTAGTGGCAAGACCCTGTTGCGTCAGGCGCTGGTAGCCAGCACCAACAAGCAGTCGGTGCAGAGCGTGGTGGTTTCCGCCCGTGGCGCCGGTGATGCGGCGGGTGTGTTGCGTCAGGTGGCTCAGGCGCTGAACGTTGCCCAGGCTGAAGTCGGTGCGATTCTCAAGCAAGTGGTGCAGCTCGCACTGACCGGTCAGGAAGTCTATTTGCTGGTCGATGACGCCGAGCAGCTCGACGAGTCCGCCCTTGAAGCGCTACTGGCGTTGGCGGCGGGTGCGCCGGAAGGTCGTCCGCACGTGTTCCTGTTCGGTGAGTCGTCGCTGATCGCTGAACTTGAGCAACTGAGCACCGAGGAAGAGCGCTTCCACGTCATCGAACTGCAACCTTACGCCGAAGAAGAAACCCGCGAATACCTGGCCCAGCGACTCGAAGGCGCCGGTCAGGGAATCGAACTTTTCTCTGCGAATCAGATCTCTGAGATACACGAAAGCTCCGATGGATGGCCTGGAAACATCAATCAGGTCGCCCGCGATGCGATGATCGAAGCCATGATTGCTAGCCGCTCAGCGGTCAAGCGTCCAAGTATGGGGTTCAACATGCCGAAGAAACACGTATTGGCGATATCTGCCGTAGTCGTGGTCGCGGTGGCCGCCGCCTGGTTGATGCCGGGTCGCAGCAAGGCACCAGCCACCGGCGCGCCTGCCAATGAGCAGGCGCAATTGCCACTGGGCACACCGAAACCGAATGGTGGTGCTCCGTCGGTCGAGTTCGCCGGTAATACCCAGCCGATGCCATTGCCGCTGGTCGGACAATCGCAGCCGGTTATGCGCGGCCCATTGGCGGAAGCTGCGGGCGGTATCACTGAAGGCGACGACGGCGTGCCAGTCGAAGGCTCCAGCGCCAAACCGCCTACCGTGACCACCACTGCGCCGCCAGCCGGTATTCCGGCCGGTCCGACGCCAGCCCCTGCACCAGCGCCTGCGGCCAAGCCAACGCCAGCGCCGACTCAGGTCGCAACTGCCAAGCCAGCCCCGGCACCTGCGGCCAAACCGGCTCCAGTGGCCAAACCTGCCCCAGTCGCCAAAGCTGTCGAGAAACCGGTCGAGAAGCCGGCGACCGTCGCCAAAGCCGCAACCGGTGGCACCTGGTACGCAGGTCAGGCGCCGGGCAATTATGTAGTGCAAATCCTCGGCACCAGCTCTGAAGCCGCGGCGCAAAACTTCGTCAAGGAGCAGGGCGGCGAGTACCGCTATTTCAAGAAAGTCCTCAACGGCAAGCCGCTTTACGTCATCACTTACGGTAGCTTCGCCAACCGCGATGCAGCCGTTACCGCCATCAAGGCCTTGCCAGCGAAGGTTCAGGCTGGTAAACCTTGGCCTCGCTCTGTCGCCAGCGTCCAACAAGAACTGGCAACAGCTCGCTGAAGATTCGGCGGCCTTACCCAGGCCGCCTCTCCCGGCACCTCAAAATTTCTGCAAGCGCATGCGGCTGTCAAAGCCGCGTGCCTTGTGGCGTCTGCGTCACAGTAGTCTTTGAGTCGTTGCGGTCAACATTAAAAATGTTTTGACTAGCACAGCATATCGCTTTAAACCTTTCACAAATGCGACATAGATTTGCGACATTTCGTCGTCAAATTTGTGAGCCTCTGTGTCGGTGTGTACAATGACCTCCCTTTTGCCCCCGCAAAGCTGGCGTACGTTCGGCGTGGAAGGTAACTGGCTGAATTGAAAAGAAATTTGTCTCGATAAGAGGCAGCCTGGTGAGAAAGTGTCTATGAAAGCAGGTCTGTACCAACCAGATGAGTTCAAGGATAACTGCGGTTTCGGCCTGATAGCCCATATGCAGGGCGAACCCAGTCATACCCTGTTGCAAACGGCCATTGAGGCCCTGACCTGCATGACCCACCGCGGTGGGATCAACGCTGACGGCAAAACCGGCGACGGTTGCGGTCTGCTGATGCAAAAGCCCGACGTGTTCCTGCGAGCCATCGCCCAGGAAACGTTTGGTATTGAACTGCCCAAGCAATACGCCGTGGGCATGGTGTTCTTCAACCAGGACCCGGTAAAAGCCGAAGCGGCTCGCGAGAACATGAACCGCGAGATCCTGGCTGCCGGCCTGCAACTGGTGGGTTGGCGCAAAGTGCCGATCGACACCAGCGTTCTCGGCCGTCTGGCGCTCGAGCGCCTGCCGCAGATCGAACAAGTGTTCATCGGCGGTGCGGGCCTGAGCGATCAGGACATGGCCGTCAAACTGTTCACGTCCCGTCGTCGCTCGTCCGTGGCCAACGCCGCCGACCTCGACCACTACGTCTGCAGCTTTTCGCACAAGACCATCATTTACAAAGGCCTGATGATGCCGGCGGACCTGACCGCCTTCTATCCAGACCTCAGCGATCAGCGCCTGCAAACCGCAATCTGCGTGTTCCACCAGCGCTTCTCCACCAACACCCTGCCGAAATGGCCGTTGGCTCAACCGTTCCGCTTCCTCGCGCACAACGGTGAAATCAACACCATCACCGGTAACCGTAACTGGGCCCAGGCTCGTCGCACCAAGTTCACCAACGATCTGATGGATCTGGATGAACTCGGCCCGCTGGTCAATCGCGTGGGTTCCGACTCCTCGAGCATGGACAACATGCTGGAGCTGATGGTCACCGGCGGCATCGACTTGTTCCGTGGCGTGCGGATGATCATTCCGCCTGCGTGGCAGAACGTCGAGACCATGGACCCGGATCTGCGTGCATTCTACGAATACAACTCGATGCACATGGAACCGTGGGACGGCCCGGCCGGCGTGGTAATGACCGACGGTCGTTATGCGGTGTGCCTGCTCGACCGTAACGGTCTGCGTCCGGCGCGTTGGGTTACCACCAAAAACGGCTTCATCACCCTGGCCTCGGAAATCGGTGTCTGGAACTACCAGCCTGAAGACGTGATCGCCAAGGGCCGCGTTGGCCCGGGTCAGATCTTCGCCGTGGACACCGAAACCGGTCAGATCCTCGACACCGATGCCATCGACAACCGTTTGAAGTCCCGTCATCCATACAAGCAATGGCTGCGCAAGAACGCCCTGCGTATCCAGGCGACCATGGAAGACAACGACCACGGTTCGGCGTTCTATGACGTTGACCAGCTCAAGCAATACATGAAGATGTATCAGGTCACGTTCGAAGAACGTGATCAGGTGCTGCGTCCGCTTGGCGAACAAGGCTATGAAGCCGTTGGCTCGATGGGCGACGACACGCCAATGGCAGTGTTGTCCCAGCGTGTGCGCACGCCGTATGACTATTTCCGCCAGCAGTTCGCGCAGGTCACCAACCCGCCGATCGACCCGCTGCGTGAAGCCATCGTCATGTCGCTGGAAGTCTGCCTCGGTGCCGAGCGCAACATCTTCCAGGAGTCGCCGGAACATGCCTCGCGCGTGATCCTCAGCTCGCCGGTCGTTTCCCCGGCCAAGTGGCGCTCGCTGATGAACCTCGATCGTCCAGGCTTCGAACGCCAGATCATCGACCTCAACTACGACGAGGCGCTGGGCCTTGAAGCCGCGGTGCGCAATATCGCTGATCAGGCCGAAGAGGCCGTGCGTTCCGGGCGTACCCAGATCGTGCTGAGCGACCGTCATATTGCCCCGGGCAAACTGCCGGTTCACGCTTCGCTGGCCACTGGTGCGGTGCACCATCGCCTGACCGAGAAAGGCCTGCGTTGCGACAGCAACATCCTGGTCGAGACCGCCACCGCACGCGACCCGCATCACTTCGCGGTGCTGATTGGCTTCGGCGCTTCTGCGGTTTATCCGTTCCTGGCTTACGAAGTGCTGGGCGACCTGATCCGCACCGGTGAAGTGCTGGGCGACCTCTACGAGGTGTTCAAGAACTACCGCAAAGGCATCACCAAAGGCCTGCTCAAGATCCTCTCGAAGATGGGCATCTCGACCATCACCTCCTATCGCGGAGCACAACTGTTCGAAGCGATCGGTCTGTCTCAGGAAGTCTGCGACCTGAGCTTCCGTGGCGTGCCGAGCCGCATCAAGGGTGCGCGTTTCGTCGACATCGAAGCCGAGCAGAAGGCCTTGGCTGCCGAAGCCTGGAGCCCGCGCAAGCCAATCCAGCAGGGCGGTTTGCTGAAGTTCGTCCACGGTGGCGAATATCACGCGTACAACCCGGATGTGGTCAGCACGCTGCAAGCCGCTGTGCAGCAGGGCGACTACAGCAAGTTCAAGGAATACACGGCGCTGGTGGACAACCGTCCGGTGTCGATGATCCGCGACCTGTTCAAGGTCAAGACCCTTGATACGCCGCTGGATATCAGTGAAATCGAACCACTGGAATCGGTGCTCAAACGCTTCGACTCCGCGGGCATCTCGCTCGGCGCATTGTCGCCGGAAGCTCACGAAGCCCTGGCCGAAGCCATGAACCGCCTCGGTGCGCGTTCCAACTCCGGCGAAGGCGGCGAAGACCCGGCGCGCTACGGCACTATCAAGAGCTCGAAAATCAAGCAGGTGGCCACCGGCCGTTTCGGTGTGACCCCGGAATACCTGGTCAACGCCGAAGTGCTGCAGATCAAGGTCGCACAGGGCGCCAAGCCCGGCGAAGGCGGTCAACTGCCAGGCGGCAAGGTCAACGGCCTGATCGCCAAGCTGCGCTATGCAGTGCCGGGCGTGACGCTGATTTCGCCACCACCGCACCACGACATCTATTCGATCGAAGACTTGTCGCAGCTGATTTTCGACCTGAAACAAGTCAACCCGAAGGCCCTGGTCTCGGTGAAGCTGGTAGCAGAAGCCGGCGTTGGCACCATCGCCGCTGGCGTGGCCAAGGCCTATGCCGACCTGATCACCATTTCCGGATACGACGGCGGTACCGGCGCATCGCCGCTGACCTCGATCAAGTACGCGGGCGCACCGTGGGAACTCGGCCTGGCTGAAACCCACCAGACCCTGCGCGGCAACGACTTGCGCGGCAAGGTTCGGGTGCAAACTGACGGCGGCCTGAAAACCGGCCTCGACGTGATCAAGGCGGCGATCCTCGGCGCTGAAAGCTTCGGCTTCGGCACCGCGCCAATGATTGCCCTGGGCTGCAAATACCTGCGCATCTGCCACCTGAACAACTGCGCCACCGGCGTGGCGACTCAGAACGAAAAACTGCGCAAGGACCACTACATCGGTACGGTCGACATGGTGGTGAATTTCTTCACCTACGTCGCCGAAGAAACCCGTGAGTGGCTGGCGAAGCTGGGCGTACGTTCCCTCGAAGAGCTGATCGGTCGTACCGATCTGCTGGAAGTCCTCGAAGGTCAGACCGCCAAGCAGCAACACCTGGACCTGACGCCGTTGCTCGGCAGCGATCACATCCCGGCAGACAAGCCACAGTTCTGTCAGGTAGACCGCAACCCGCCGTTCGACAAAGGCCTGCTGGCCGAGAAGATGGTCGACATGGCCACTTCGGCGATCAACGACCTGAGCGGCGCCGACTTCGCTCTGGATATCTGCAACTGCGACCGTTCGATCGGCGCGCGGATCTCCGGTGAAATCGCTCGCAAACACGGCAACCAGGGCATGGCCAATGCGCCGATCACCTTCCGCTTCAAAGGGACGGCCGGTCAGAGCTTTGGCGTATGGAACGCCGGCGGCCTGAACATGTACCTCGAAGGCGATGCCAACGACTATGTCGGCAAAGGCATGACCGGCGGCAAACTGGTCATCGTTCCGCCAAAAGGCAGCGTCTACAAGACTCAGGACAGCGCCATTATCGGCAACACCTGCCTGTACGGCGCCACGGGCGGCAAGCTGTTCGCCGCCGGTACTGCGGGCGAGCGTTTCGCGGTGCGCAACTCCGGTGCTCACACCGTGGTGGAAGGCACTGGCGATCACTGCTGCGAGTACATGACCGGTGGTTTCGTCTGCGTATTGGGCAAGACCGGTTACAACTTCGGCTCAGGCATGACCGGCGGTTTCGCTTACGTGCTCGACCAGGACAACACCTTCGTTGACCGGGTCAACCACGAACTGGTTGAAATCCAGCGGATCAGCGGTGAGGCGATGGAAGCCTATCGCAGCCACCTGCAACGCGTGCTGAACGAATACGTCGAGGAAACCGACAGCGAGTGGGGTCGTAACCTCGCTGAAAACCTCGATGACTACTTGCGTCGGTTCTGGTTGGTCAAGCCTAAGGCTGCCAGCTTGAAATCGTTGCTTTCCAGCACCCGTGCCAACCCGCAGTGATATGCGCCTGAAGAGTTTGATGAGGTTTTAACAATGGCTGAACGTCTGAATAATGACTTCCAGTTCATCGAGGTCGGGCGCAAGGATCCGAAGAAGAAACTGTTGCGTCAACGCAAGAAAGAGTTCGTGGAGATCTACGAACCCTTCAAACCCCAGCAGTCGGCCGACCAGGCCCACCGCTGCCTGGGTTGCGGTAACCCGTATTGCGAATGGAAGTGCCCGGTGCACAACTTCATTCCCAACTGGCTGAAGCTGGTGGCCGAAGGCAACATCCTCGCCGCCGCCGAACTGTCGCACCAGACCAACACCTTGCCGGAAGTTTGCGGCCGGGTGTGCCCGCAGGACCGTCTGTGCGAGGGGGCGTGCACCCTTAACGACGGCTTCGGCGCGGTGACCATCGGTTCGGTCGAGAAGTACATCACCGACACCGCATTCGCCATGGGCTGGCGCCCGGACATGTCCAAGGTCAAGCCGACCGGCAAGCGTGTCGCGGTGATCGGTGCAGGCCCTGCTGGCCTGGGCTGTGCCGACGTGTTGGTACGCGGTGGCGTGACCCCGGTGGTGTTCGACAAGAACCCGGAAATCGGCGGTCTGCTGACCTTCGGCATCCCCGAGTTCAAGCTGGAAAAGACCGTGCTGAGCAATCGCCGCGAAGTCTTCACCGGCATGGGCATCGAGTTCCGCCTGAACACTGAAATCGGCAAGGACGTGAGCATCGAGCAACTGCTCGAAGAATACGATGCCGTGTTCATGGGCATGGGCACCTACACCTACATGAAGGGCGGCTTTGCCGGTGAGGACCTGCCGGGCGTCTATGACGCGCTGGACTTCCTGATTGCCAACGTCAACCGCAACCTGGGCTTTGAAAAGTCGCCGGAAGACTTCGTCGACATGAAGGGCAAGAAGGTCGTGGTACTGGGCGGCGGCGACACGGCGATGGACTGCAACCGGACCTCGATCCGCCAGGGCGCCAAGTCGGTGACCTGTGCCTATCGTCGTGACGAAGCGAACATGCCGGGCTCGCGCAAAGAGGTGAAGAACGCCAAGGAAGAAGGCGTGAAATTCCTCTACAACCGTCAGCCAATCGCCATCGTCGGTGAGGACAAGGTTGAAGGCGTGAAGGTGGTCGAGACCCGTCTCGGCGAACCGGATGCCCGTGGCCGTCGCAGCCCCGAGCCGATCCCGGGTTCCGAAGAGATCATCCCGGCCGACGCCGTGGTCATCGCCTTCGGTTTCCGTCCGAGCCCGGCCTCGTGGTTCGAGCAGTTCAGCATCCAGACCGACAGCCAGGGCCGCGTTGTGGCCCCGGAACAGGGCCAGTACAAGCACCAGACCAGCAACCCGAAAATCTTCGCCGGTGGCGACATGGTGCGGGGTTCTGACCTGGTGGTGACGGCGATCTTCGAAGGCCGTAATGCGGCGGAAGGGATCCTGGATTACCTGGGCGTCTGACCCTCATCGCGAGTAAACCGCGTTCCCGTGGGAGCAAAGCTTGCTCGCGATAGCATCACCGCAGTAATCAGGTCGACCGAGGTGCCCGCATCGCGAGCAAGCTTTGCTCCTACGGGGGAGAGGTCGGCTCGTGAGGTGGTTCCACCGCGACAAATTGACCCGATAGACAAAAGGTGCGGCGCTTGCCGTGCCTTTTGCGTCGCGCTCTGAGAAAATGCCCGCACTTTTTTTCCGGATGCCGACATGACTGCCCTGAAGAACGACCGTTTCCTTCGCGCCCTGCTCAAGCAACCCGTAGACGTCACCCCTGTGTGGATGATGCGTCAGGCCGGTCGCTACCTGCCTGAATACCGCGCCAGCCGTGCCAAGGCCGGTGATTTCATGAGCCTGTGCATGAACCCGGAGTTCGCTTGCGAAGTCACAATGCAGCCGCTCGACCGTTATCCACAGCTGGATGCGGCGATCCTCTTCTCCGACATCCTGACCATCCCCGATGCCATGGGCCAAGGCCTGTACTTCGAAACCGGCGAAGGTCCGCGCTTCAAGAAAGTCGTCAGCACCCTGGCCGACGTCGAAGCCCTGCCAATTCCTGACCCACACAAAGACCTCGGCTACGTCATGGACGCGGTCAGCACCATTCGCCGCGAGCTGAACGGCCGCGTGCCGCTGATCGGCTTCTCCGGTAGCCCATGGACCCTGGCCACCTACATGGTCGAAGGCGGCTCGTCGAAAGACTTCCGCAAGACCAAGGCCATGCTCTACGACAACCCGCAAGCCATGCACCTGCTGCTGGATAAGCTCGCGCAGTCGGTCACCTCCTACCTCAACGGCCAGATCATGGCCGGCGCGCAGGCGGTGCAAATCTTCGACACCTGGGGCGGTAACCTCTCGGCAGCGGCGTACCAGGAGTTCTCCCTGGCCTACATGCGCAAAATCGTCAGCGGCCTGATCCGCGAGCACGAAGGCCGCAAAGTGCCGGTGATCCTGTTCACCAAAAACGGCGGCCTGTGGCTGGAAAGCATCGCCGACGCCGGTGCAGATGCCTTGGGCCTGGACTGGACCTGCGACATTGGCGAAGCCCGCCAGCGCGTCGGCAACAAAGTCGCCCTGCAAGGCAACATGGACCCGACCGTACTCTACGCAAAACCAGAAGCCATTCGCGCTGAAGTTGGCCGCATCCTCGCCAGCTATGGCAAAGGCAGTGGCCACGTGTTCAACCTCGGCCACGGCATCACCCCGGAAGTCGACCCGGAACATGCCGGCGCCTTCCTGCGTGCGGTGCATGAATTGTCGGCGCAATACCACCAGTAATCCTGTTCTGGATAGCTGCCAAAGCCCGTCTGACCTTTGCGTCAGACGGGTTTTTTTGTTTTTCACGTTCTTGCGGAATGTGTCGGAAGTTATTCCATTCATTGCAAGTTAGTATTACTTGCAATGTCTGATTAATCATCCTGCTGAGATTTCCCGCGTTGGTGGGGGATTCTTCCTGCATAGAGTGTTTGTTTGTATCGGTAGAGTACTTTCTCGGCTATTTGAATTGTTCGGTGCCGAGACCGATTTTTTATTCATGGATGAACAGGAGTTAATAGTGTGATCAAAGAGAATGCCAAGCCATCAACAAATGATCGGGGTTTCCGCATCATGGCCCCTAATGTTCATTGGGTAGTTTAATTGGAATGAGGAATTCATCGTATTCGGGTTGGCAGAAGTTTCTGCATTGGTTATCTGCAGTCATCATCATATGGGCGCTGGGTAGCGGGTTTTATGTTTCTCTGTTTGATGTTTCATTGGCGGTCAAGGAGTGGGTGGCGTTTGTCAATGTATCGCTGACGACAGTGTTTTTACCGTTTTTCGCTCTGCGGGTATTTCTTCATTGGCGCCACAGCCGTCATGAAAACCGTCAGCCACTCTCACCCGTCGAGTTGTTTGTATTGTTTATGCACCGACTGATTTATCTGGTGACAGGTGTTGTCATGGTGACGGGTTTTTTGATGATGGATCGGGCAATCAATGTGTTTGATGTCTTGTTGATTCCACAGCCGCTGACGAATGCTTATTTGATTGTGCTGTTTTTTAAAATACATATCGTCGCGTGCGTGCTGCTCGCACTGCTGGTTGCGTTGCATGTGGCGGCTGTTATCAAGCACGAAGCTTCAGGGCGTCGAGTACTGAAACTCATGTCCTTTCGACGCTGAGCCCCGAAGCTTCAAGCCGGTTGGTTGTTTGGCAGCAATGGCAAGCGGGCCAGTTTCAACGCCACCAGCAGCGCAATCATCAGCAACCCGCCGATGAACAGGCCGATGCCGTTCCAGCCGCCCAGGTGCCAGAACACCCCGCCCGCCGTGCCGGCGACACTCGAACCGGCGTAGTAGCTGAACAGGTACAGCGACGAGGCCTGGCCCTTGGCTTTGGTCGCGCGGCGGCCGATCCAGCTGCTGGCCACCGAGTGTGCGGCGAAGAAGCCGAAGGTGAAGATCAACATGCCGATGATCACCAGCGGCAATGGCGTGAACAGGGTCAGCGCAAGACCTGCGAGCATCAGCACGATGGTTGCCCACAGGACTTTGCGCCGGCCAAGCTTGTCGGCCAATGCGCCGATTTTCGCCGAGCTGTAGATGCCCGACAGGTAGACCACCGAGAGCAAGCCAACGAAGGCCTGATCCATGTGATACGGCTCGGCCAGCAGGCGATAGCCGATGTAGTTGAACAGCGTGACGAACGCGCCCATCAGCACGAACGCTTCGAGGAACAACCACGGCAGCCCGGCGTCGCGAAAGTGCATGGTGAAGCCGTCGAGCAAGCTGCGCGGATGCAGCGAGCGGGAGCGGAAGTTGCGCGACTCGGGGAGGATTTTCCAGAACACCGCCGCCGCAATCAGCGCCAGGCCACCGATCACCAGCATCGCGGTGTGCCAGTTAACGAAGTCGATCAGTACGCCGACGATCAGCCGGCCGCACATCCCGCCAATCGCGTTGCCACCGATGTACAGTCCCATCGCCAGACCGATGTGCTGTGGATGAATCTCTTCGCTCAAGTACGTCATGGCCACCGCCGCCAGCCCGCTGAGAGACAGCCCGACCAGCGCACGCATCACCAGCACGCCCTGCCAGCTTGGCATCATCGCACTGGCCATGGTGCACAACGCTGCCGCGAACAGCGCCGCAACCATTACCGGTTTACGACCAATGCGGTCGGAGATCGGGCCGGTGATCAGCAAGCCGATGGCGAGCATCCCGGTGGCCACCGACAGGATCAGGCTGCTCTGCGCCGCGTTGATCGAAAACTCTCGGGAAAACAGCGGCATCATCGGCTGCACGCAGTAGAGCAGGGCGAAGGTCGCAAAGCCGCCGGAGAACAGCGCCAGCACCGTACGCATGAACATCGGCGTGCCTTTTTCGATGTACACATCATTCAGTTGGGCGACCACATCGTCCAGCGCAGTCGGCGGCAATTCATGGGCGAGCGGGGCGACAGCAGTTTTCACGGGGGACCTCGGGAGAGCACGGCCAGGCAGGCAATGGAAAAATCATATAGCTGGCTAATGTTTCTATCCAATATATTGTTCGACCTGTTTGATAGGTTTAACGACCTAATGGAGTTTTCATGGAATTGCGCCATTTGCGCTACTTCATCGCCGTCGCCGAAGAACTGCATTTTGGCCGCGCCGCACAGGTGCTAGGCATCTCTCAGCCGCCGTTGAGCCAGCAGATTCAGGTGCTGGAACAGGAAGTCGGCGCACGTTTATTCGAGCGTACCAATCGTCGGGTCGAGCTCAGTGAAGCCGGTCGGCTGTTCCTCGAAGAGGCTCGGCTGGTGCTGGCCCAGGTCGACAAGGCTGCCGACGTCGCCCGTCGAGCCCAACTTGGCGAGCTGGGGGAACTGAAGATCGGCTTCACCTCATCGGCGCCGTTCAACTCGACGATCCCGCAGGCGATCTTCGCGTTTCGCCAGCGCTTCCCGGCGGTGCATCTGAACTTGCGGGAAATGAGCAGCACCCAGGTTGCCGAGGCGCTGGTGGACGAGTCGATTCAGGTCGGGATCATGCGGCCATTGCCGCTGCCGGATTCGCTGGAGGTGGTCGAGTTGACGCGTGAACCCTTGGTGGCGGTGCTCAGCTCCAAGGACCCGCTGGTGGTCGGCAGCGAGGAAGGGCTGTTTCTGTCTGCACTGGCCCACGAGCCTTTCGTGTTCTTCCCGCGCAGCTATGGCAGTGGTCTATACGCGCAACTGCTGAACCTGGCGCGTGACGCGGGTTTCAGCCCGCACTTCACCCAGGAAGCCGGTGAGGCCATGACCATTATCGGCCTGGTGGCGGCAGGACTCGGGGTGTCGGTGTTGCCGGCGTCGTATCAGCGGATGCGCATCGACGGCGTGGTCTATCGGCCCTTGCTCGACCCGCTGGCGATGTCGGCGGTGTGGCTGGTGCAGCGCAAGGACCAGAAGTCGCCGATGGCCAAGGCGTTTGTCGAGTTGCTGATGCGTAAGACGGCACTTTAGTGGCAGTCCGTGTGGACGGTAGGTTCAAGTTGAGCGAGTGTAGCTTGAAGGCTACACTCGCTCGCATGACTGAAATCATTCGAAGCTCAACATTGACCGAACAATTTTCTCGCTGGGACTCTGCCGAGTACCTCAAGACCGAAGAGGACATGGCCAATTACCTGGATGCTTGCATGGAGGAGGCCGGAGATGACCCAGCCTTTATCGCCAAGGCGCTTGGCACCATTGCACGTGCCCGAGGTATGACCCAGGTTGCGCGTGATGCCGGGCTTTCACGTGAGAGCCTTTACCGAGCGCTGTCCGGCGAAGGAAATCCCGAGTTCGGTACGATCCTTAAAGTCGTCAAGGCGCTTGGGCTGAAGTTGCATGCCAGCACCTGATACATCGAAATAGAGCTATGGTTGTTTGCTCAACCTTGGGCAATACTGCCCACGTTCCCGAAAGGGGCTTGTGAGACTCTGAGGATCCTGGGCAACCAGCCATCGCAGAGCCAGGCAGGTAAAGGGCGATGACAAGCCGACCTGTTTGTGAAAGGGCGCCGAAAGGCGCCCTTTGTCGTATAAAAAACAGGCGATCCCACTGGGGTCGCCTGTTTTTTTTTACGCCGAAATCTGCGCCTGTAATCGTCGCCCGACGACATCCAGCAAATCGCAGCCATCGCGCAGTGACGTCACCAGCACCCGCGCCAGCTCACTATGAATGCCCTCGCTGAATGCGAAACACTCCAGCAGCTGGGTTGCAGTGCGGATGCGGTAGGCCGCGGTGTCGTGCAACACGTCCAGCGGTGCTTCGGTGTCGATCAGCAATGATGGGATGGTGCAGTCGATGCCGGTGATAGGCATATATCGATCCATGAAAACCTCCACTCGGTAAAAGAGCGCGACCACTCAGTGGGCGCTGTTGGACGGAACTTCAGGTAACCCCTCGGGCGGGTCCAGGTTGTCCAGCGCCCGATTGACCAGCAACTCGCCCAGCAAGGCCAACTGTTGAATCGCTAACGCCATATTGCGGTGCGAGCCTTCAAGTTCGGCGGCGAAGTCGGTGGTCATGACGTTGAGCGAGGCCAGGGTTTCACAGGCGTGACAGAGCAGGGATTCGGTGTCGACATTCGGGATGATCGTGAACACGTGGCTGATAGGGTCGGGGCGGCCTGGATTGCGCAGGCGGGCGCTGACGGAGCGTTCGGCGACTTCGGTGAGTTTGGATAAGTCGGTGGTGTCGTCGGGTGAACGGTCGGGCGATTGCGGGGAGTTGGCAGTGGTCTTTTTCATGACGGAGCTCCTTGCAAGGTTTAGGAAGGTGCCAGTCCCTTGGCAGCTTTACGTGAGTTGATGGGGCGGTCTATTTATTACCAGAAAATTCATTTTTATTAATCAAATAAATGAACATCTGTGTAATTAAATGATTCATGTGTGGCTGGTGTTCAAATAGCGCCCTTTCTAGCTATCTAGATTTCATCGATATTAAGCTAGTCAGCCACTTCTTAATTGATGTAAGAAAATTCACTAATTTGAGTGGGCGACATCCGTAGGACTTTGCGTCACAAGTAAAGGTATGAAACATTGTTTGACGGCTGTTCCATATGCTTGCACTATTATTTCGTGTGGGCGGCAAATATTTAGGGTGCTGGTCTCGCAAAGATTCACCTCCGTAGTCATTCAGCTAGGGCGTGTGGTTTGTTGCAACTATAAGCAAGTGGTAGATATTTAATGTATAGGAAAGACAAAGCGGAAAAACTGAAAAATAATATTAAGTACCTCATGAAGAGTCGCGGAGAAACGCGGCTGTCTTTGTGCAGTTCCAGTGGTCTGACCAGGACGACTATCTATAATATTCTGGAAGGAAGGGTAGTCAATGTACAGCAGTCTACTGTTCGAAAAATATCTGATTTTTTTGGTGTGTCTTATAAAGAAATAGAGACTGTTGATTTTGAAGAGAAAGAAATTATAGAGAGTAGTGTTTCTCTGCAGGGGAATATGAATCCTGCGGCGGTCCCGGTGATTAGAGAGAGTCTACTGATTCAGAGTCTGGACAAGAGAATTGGTGAGTTGGCAACGATTCATCCTCTTACCTATTATTTTGGTACGGCCAGCAATTTAATAGGTGTGCTTCTGGAGAACGAAATTAGTGGGGTAAATGAGGCGGGTGATCTCTTGATAGTGAAGAAGGGGTTGTCGAGTAGTAATAAAGAAAGGCTGGTGTACGACAAAACAACAGGAAGGTTATCTATCATCAGTGGGTTGTATTTTGATTCTGATAGCGTTTGTGTTGTTGGGGATGTCGTCGAGGAGAGGTTTAATGGTTAGTGACACTGAAGTCGAAAATAGTAAGTACAAGCTGTTAGGGTTTGAAAATAGCAAAAGCCTTGCTGTCATTATGGTAATCTCTACTGGCAAGGTCATTAAGGTAAAGTTAAGTGAGTTGTTGAAAAGTGAAATAGTAGATAATTTAAATAGGATGGAGGTGAAAGACATATGCAAGAAATTTTATTCCGGTGGGGCTGCATTAACTGCATATGAAATGAAAGATCGTCATGAAAGGTCGTGGATGACTTATGTTGTTCTCAATCTGTTGCTGTTTGTGCTTTATATTTTTACGAATGTTGCTGCGACCAAGCTTGTTTATTTGGAACGATTTGATGTTGTTGTCACTCCAGGTGTTTTTCTATATCCGCTGACGTTTTTAATAGTCGATCTGTTAAACGAGTCTTATGGGCTTAGACTTGCAAGGAAAGCTATATTGTTTGCTTTTGCGAGTAATGCTCTTATTGTGGTTCTACTGAGTGTCACTAGCTATTTTCCCGGGTTGCCTGGCTGGAAGCTTGATGAGTCCTATAGGGTAGTCGTTACACATGTGTCGTCTGTATTAGTGGCGTCCTCAATCTCTTTTCTTTTTTCTGAATATGTGAATTCGTACTTGCTATGTAGAATAAAAGAGCTGACAAATTCCAGGTTTCTATTTTTGCGAGTGTTTTTAAGCACTTTTTTTGCGGTGATAATAGACAGCTTTCTTTTCTGCTTTATTGCGTTTTATGGTGCTATGGAAAACGGTGACATACTCAATATAGTTTACGTTCAGATAGTTATAAAGATGTGTTTCGCGGTTTTTAACGTTTTGCCCGCCTACGGCGCTAGGTCATTATTTAAAAGGTACATAGCTGGAGCCCAAGCTGCTTAAGGAAGGAGATAAGACTGTTACTAATGCATCCCCCTGCTCAAGGGTAGCTATTTTAATTCTAGTTTGTCTTTTGGATTGTTCATGATCTCCGTTCTGTTTTCCAGATACTCATTCAATTTTTTTGCACAAAGATTACAGGCGTCACAGTCGGCACACCCACTTCCCTGTAGTCCGTTGTAGCAAGACAGTGTGTGGTAGCGAATCAAGTCCAGTTGGTTATGGTAGTCGGCCAAAGCCCAGGTTTCCGCCTTGTTCAACCACATAAGCGGAGTTTCAATGCGCAACTTATAATCCATGCCCAATTCGATGGCATTATTCAAAGACATTTACAAATGTATCCCGACAATCTGGGTAGCCAGAAAAATCAGTTTCACAAACACCTGTAATTACAGTTTGAGCGCCCACTTGATACGCATAAATAGAAGCCAAGGTTAAAAAAACAGAATATTCCTGCCGGGTACGAACGTGCTTGGCAGACCGTCCCCGGAACTGTCTATGGTTGGGGCTGAATGTTGTCCCGGATTAAGCTGCTGATGGCCAATTCATTCAGCAATGAAGCGTCCAGTACTTTGTGCACCGTCACGCCAAGCTTTTTCGAGAGCTGTTGCGCCACATCAATTTCCGCGCGATGGCGCTGGCCATAATCAAACGTAATGCAGTGTATTTCATCGTAAATAGTCAGTGCATGGATCAAGCAGGTTGTTGAGTCTTGCCCACCGCTGAAAACGATAACGGCCTTTTTAGTCATGGTTCATTCTTTCTTGGGGTGTTCGGGGCACTGACCCTAGCGCGAAATTCTAATTCCTGCTGTGGGACGCTTCCGAAATTGTGTACTTCGCTTTCCAATGTTTCATTTTTTGCCAAGGTGTCATTAGTGTTTCAACCCCGGTAACGCCTGAACAGAGTGATTTGCACTCAGATATTACGCGAGGTCATGAATCACGCCGCATGGTATCGGTCGGGATAGCTTTTCAGCGGCTCACGCGTATGTCGGCCGGATCTTGTGCGGTTCTTGGCCTCCATAGTTGAAAGCTTCGGCTCCATACCACGAACTCAGCAGTCAGTGCTTTAAAGGCTTCGAGAATCGGCTTGTTCACGGCCCAGTTGCCGTGGCGATTTTGGTACACATGAGCTTCGCCGAACATCAGACGGATTTCCCGCGCGGCGACAGCTTGCGGCAGATAGTCTTGTTTACGGTATTCGGCCAGCATCCATTGTGCGATGCGCATGTCTTCATCTGTCCAAGTCACGACGCGGATTCCTGGTGAGGCCCCTTGGGTCACAATTGCTGATCGGGACGGAAGAGGTGTTGATCGAGAATGCGTTCAACCTGTTGCGGCGTCGTGCACGAGAACCACAGGTTAGCTGGGTAAATCACCATGACCGGGCCGTTGTCGCAGCGGCCCAGGCAGCCCGATGCGTTGGCGCGCGATGTTCCTGGCTCACCCATTTTGGCGAGTTTGCGTTTTGCTGCACTGAGCAGTTCATGGGCGCCTGAGCCCGAGCAACTACGGTGGCCATCGGGGCGCAAGTTGGTGCAAATCAGCACATGGTGCTCATAGGCCAAGATCGGATTTTGTGTGTCATTCATAGGTGGTCACGACCGCTGTTCAAACGTTGTCGGCAGGCACTGCGACTTTCGATGGTTCCAGATTGAGGGCGAGTACGCTCATCAGCACAATGACCATTCCGACGATCACCATGGCCGAAGGGCGTTCGCTCAGAACCAGTGAGGCCATCAACATGGCTGTGGGCGGTATCAGGTAAAGCGAAATGGAAGCGCGACTCACATTGCTGTGCGCCAGTACGTATGCCCAGGCGAGGTACGCAAGGGCACTGGGGAAGATGCCCAGAATGAGTACCGCCAGATTGACCGAGGTTGAGGCATTTTGCGCTGCGCTCCACAGCCCTGGGACATATACAAGCAGCAGTACCGTGCCCGACCAGATGGTGTAACACACCATCGTCAGCCCGTCATAACGATAGGAATGGCGTTTTTGCAAAGCGAAATACAGACTCCATGAAAACGCCGCCAGCAGGATCAGCAGCCCGTGTGCGTCCAGCTCACCAAAACCACGGTCCCCGGTGACTACCACAGCGGCGCCGAGCAGGCCGCACAGCACACAGATCCATTGCCAGCCGTTGACCCGATCCTTGAACGCGAAATGCGCCAATAACGTGCTGAACAGCGGCGTGGATTGTGCCAGTACGCTGGCGGCCCCAGCGCTAACACCTCGTTGGCCGTAGTTGAGGGCTATGTGATGCAGGCTGACAGCAAAAAATCCCAGCACCGCCAGCAGCGGCAGGTCTTTCAGGCGTGGCAGGGAAATACGCATCACAGATGCGACTCCGGCCATGAACGTTGAGGCGATGAGGAATCGCATCAGTGCGAGATGACCGGGTTCGTAAGCCTTTAGTCCGATGTGGATTCCAATGGGGGAATAGGCCCAGCAAAGAATTACAAATATCGCCGCCAACGTGATTTTTAAGCTGGGCCTTGTATTCATCAAATCGTCATCTTGGAAGCAACACGACTTTGCACGCTGGGCATGGCACGAGCTATTCCGTTCCAGTATTGCTCAGTGATGTCCAGGAAGCGGTTGAACGAAGCGCGGACTTCCTCTATGTGCTGGTCGGTGGTGCATTCCTGGGTGGCGGCTTTCACGGCCTGGATTTTGTGTTCTTTTTCCGCATCCCCGATGTGGATGTAGAAATACTCGCAGTGTTCATGAAAGTCGTCGTTATTGGCATACAGGTGCTGATAGTTGCGCGCTCCTTCGTACAAACGGGTGAGCATCGAATAGGCCAGCCACTCCTGAGCCAATAATGTGCCGAGCACATGGCGCGGATTGTTGTGGCCACCGTCGGTGTAAAGACTCAATTGTTCGCGACTAAACGTATGGGTACTTTCCAACACAGGCAAGGCCATGAGTTCGTCCATGCTGTATGGCCGATCAGCAAGGCGGCTGAGAAGGTCGATCAGATAACATTCCAGCAGGGCAAGGTGGGCCTTTTCCGGGTTACCGTAGCCCATTTCGGAGTACAGGTTTTTGACGATTTCGACCTGAGCATACAAGTCGTCCGTGCCCACAAATGACAGGGCAACCATACGAGAAGTCTGCGTCGTACGGGCCAGGTAGTTTCGGGCGAACACCTCAACGTCGCCGAGGGAGAGTGTGCCTCCCATCCATCGTTGGAAGAACGTGTTATTCAAGGCTTTATGAGTGAACACGCTTTCGGCGAGGCATTGGATTTTGCGCTGAGATAACTCCATGAGAACTCCTGTTCATCGGGGAAGTGAAGGCGCGATAGCATCCGTGCAACGTGCGCCGGTTGAAGTATCAAAAACACGCAGCCTCACTACAAGTGACTTAAACTGACCCATGCATTCACTTTGGGTGAGCTATGGAACTGTCCCAACTGCGCATGTTCAAGACGGTTCACGACTTCGGCAGCATTGCGCGCGCCGCCGAGTTGCTGCACTGCGTGCCGTCCAATATCACTGCACGCCTCAAGTCCCTGGAGCGTGAGCTCGGCACACCGCTGTTTTTCCGCGATGGTCGAGGATTGCGGATCACTCCTGCCGGGGAGGTGTTTCTCGAGTACGCGACGAAAATCCTGTGTTTGGCTGATGAGGCCCGGCGCGCGGTAGCGCCTACCAATGCGCCTGGAGGTCCCCTGCGTATTGGCGCCATCGAGTCTAGTGCTACGGGACGGTTGCCCCGGTTATTGGCCAAGTACCATGCGCTGTACCCGCAGGTGTCGCTGGAGTTGAGCACCGGCACCTGGGCTCAACTGCTGGACGATACTCAGCATCACCGGCTTGATGGGGTGATCGTGGCGGTGAACATTGAACGCCCCGGTCTCAAGCGTGCAGTGATCTACCGTGAAGATTTAGTGCTCATCGCATCCGCGTCGCATGGGCCTTTACGCAAGGCAGCGGATTTACAAGGTAAGGAAATTTTCATGTGGCCCCCCGGCTGTCCGTACCGGTTGGCACTGGAGCAGTGGCTGTTGCGCCATGATCAGGTGTTGCCGATCGTCAGCATTGCAAGCTATGGCACCATAGTGGGCTGTGTCAGTGCTGGTGCCGGCGTTTCGCTGGTTCCTCGCGGGATTTATGAGCAATACCGTCACAGTGCGGGTTGGCAAGGATATGAATTCCCGGACCTGACGAGTATCGACAACCTGTTTTACTGGCATGAAAACGCAGGTCGACACCCAGCTCGGGAAGCGTTTTTGGCACTACTGCAGACAGAGTTCGAGGGCCCAACGGCGTTGGAAGGGGACATCGATACGACGCAGCCCCCTGCAAAACCCGCGTCTTGAATGACTGAGCCTTCGCCAAATCCCCCTCAACGCAATCCCGTCCATGTTCGCCTCGGCGTGACATTTATAGGTCTTGGTATCGGGGGGCTTGAGCTTGAAGTTTTAAGTTACGACCAACGCCGAAAGATCAGCGACGTATTAACCCCACCAAAGGCAAAGTTGTTGTTCATCACGTACTGGCAGCTCATCTCACGGAACTCGCCGCGCAGGTAGTCCAGTTCGCCGCAGCGTGGATCGATGTCGTCGAGGTTGAAGGTGTGCACGTACTCGTCGCTGTTCATCATTTCGATGCTGAACCAGGACTCCAGTGCACCGCAGGCGCCAAGGGTGTGACCGAGAAAACTCTTCTGCGAGCTGATGGGCATGTGGCTGCCGAACAGGCTGTTGGTGGCCAGGGTTTCCGCGATGTCGCCTTGCTCGGTGGCGGTGCCGTGGCCGTTCACGTAGCCGATGGCCGATGGCTCCAGGCCTGCGTCTTCGAGTGCCAGCTCCATGGCCCGGCGCATGGTGGTTTGCTCTGGGCGGGTGGCGTGCTGGCCGTCGGCGTTGCTGCCAAAACCAACGATTTCGGCGTAAATGTGCGCACCGCGGGCCAGCGCGTGTTCGAGTTCTTCGAGTACCAGCATGCCGCCGCCTTCACCGATCACCAGGCCATCGCGTGCACTGTCGTAAGGCCGTGGGCTGGTTTTCGGGGCGTCGTTTTTCAGGCTGGTGGCGTAGAGCGCGTCAAACACCATGGCTTCGGTCGGGCACAGCTCTTCGGCGCCGCCGGCGAGCATCAGCGGCAGGCGGCCGAACTTGATCGCCTCGTAGGCATAACCGATGCCCTGGCTGCCACTGGTGCAGGCGCTGGAGGTCGGGATCAAGCGCCCGGTGAGGCCAAAGAAAATGCTGATATTGGCCGCTGTGGTGTGCGGCATCATCCGCACGTAGGAGTTGGCGTTCAGGCCTTCAGCCACCGAATTGAGCAGCATCTTGCCGAAGGCTTTTATCTCCTCGGTACTGCCGGTGGATGAGCCGCAGGATACGCCCATGCGGCCGTCCTTGATCGACTCGTCACCGAGCAGGCCGGCATCGGCCAATGCCTGTTCTGCCGCGCCGACCGCCAGCCGGGAAACCCGGCCCATGCTGCGCAACTGCTTGCGGGTCCAGTGGCTCGGGACGATGAAGTCATCGATGGGACCGGCCAGACGCGTGTTCAGTTCGATGAAACGATCCCACTCGTCCATGCGGCGGATGCCACTGCGATTGGCCTTGAAATTAGCGCGAATGGTCTCCCAGTCGCTGCCCAACGAGGTGATGCCGGCCATGCCGGTGACGACGACACGTTTCATCAGCACAGGCCTCCGTTGACGGCCAGCACCTGTCGGGTGATATAGCCCGCTTCGGCGGACATCAGGAAATTCACCGCGCCGGCCACCTCTTCAGGGGTGCCCATGCGTTGTGCGGGAATCATTTTCAGCAGTTCATCAACGGGGACGTTTTCGTCGAGCATCGCGGTGTCGATCAGCCCCGGCGCAACGCAGTTGACGGTGATCTTGCGCTTGCCCAGTTCGATCGCCAGGGCCTTGGCGGCGCCGATCAATCCGGCCTTGGAGGCGCTGTAGTTGACCTGCCCACGGTTACCAATCAACCCGGAAACCGAGGTGATGCACACGATCCGCCCGGCGGCGCGACGGCGAATCATCGGCATCATCACCGGGTGCAACACGTTATAAAAACCGTCGAGGTTGGTGCGCATCACCACGTCCCAGTCGTCCTCGCTCAGGGCCGGGAAGGCGCCGTCGCGGGTCAGGCCGGCGTTGAGCACCACGCCGTAATAGGCGCCGTGGGTTTCCACGTCGGCTTCCAGATGGGCCTTGCAGCTGGCACGATCCGACACGTCGAATTGCAGGATGCGCGCACGGCGGCCCAATGCTTCGATTTCGGCCTGAACGGCTTCGGCGTCGCTGCGACCGCTACGGCAATGCAGCACCAGATCAAAGCCGGCCTGGGCCAGGCGTAGTGCGATGGCGCGGCCGATGCCACGGCTGGAACCGGTGACCAGTACGGATTCAGTCAAGACTGGACTCCAGTAGTGCTAGAAGAAGAGTGGGATTCATGTAGATAGTGAGCCGCCTGAGGTGGGCAGAACACATTCAGACGGGCCGTGGCATGAATGCCGGGTGCCGTCAGGTGGCATTCGAAAACGCCCATGCCGTTGTCGTCTTCGAGCGAGCGCAGGGCGTGGATCGTCAACTCGCTGCCGAGCGGAAAGTGTTCCACATTACATTCAAATTTACGCGTACCGAGCAGGAAACCAAGCTCAACCGGATTGCCTCGCTCGCGTGCGCGACAGCCGGCGTACGCTGCCACGCTTTGCGCCATCAGCTCGATACCGACCCAGGCCGGCAAACTACCGTCGGGCTGGTTGAACAGGCCACCGGGCTTGACGGTGAGGCGGGTGTGAATCTGTTCTTCGTCGAACGACAGCACGTGATCGATAAGGATCATGTCACCCGCGTGGGGCAGCAGTTCGGCGAGAGGCCAATCAATCATTGGGCGTCTCCGATAATCAGGCTGACGTTGTTGCCACCAAAGGCAAAGGAGTTACTCATCAGGCAACGTGCAGTGCTTGGTTCCAGGCGATCAGCAGCGGTCACAAAACTCAGCGCTGGCAATTGCGGGTCAGGCTGGCCGTCCCAGACCTGTGGTGGCAGCGCGTGTCGGGTGTTGTCGCGGCTCAGGCTCAGCCAGCAGAACGCCGCTTCCAGCGCCCCGGCCGCACCGAGGGTGTGGCCGGTCATGGGCTTGGTTGAAGAGCAGGGCACGCCTGCCGGGAACAGGCTGTTGACGGCCAGGCTTTCCATGGCGTCGTTGTGTTGGGTGGCGGTGCCGTGCAGGTTCAGGTAGTTGATCCGCTCAGGCGCTAAACCGGCGCTGCGCAGGGCCTTGTTCATCGCTTGCAGGGCACCGCGCCCGCTGGGTTCCGGGGCGGAAATATGGTGCGCATCGGAGCTGGCGCCGCTGCCCAGCAGGGCAATCGGTTGGCTGCTGCCGAGGTGTTTGCTCATCAAGAAAAGTACCGCCGCTTCACCGATGTTGATGCCGTTGCGATTGACCGAGAACGGATTGCAGCGCTGCTCGGACACTGCATCCAGCGCCGAAAAACCGTTGAGGGTCAGTTTGCACAGACTGTCGACGCCGCCACACAGCACCGCATCACACATGCCCATGTCGAGCAGTCGCTGAGCACTCATCAATGCGCGGGCACTGGAGGTGCAGGCCGTAGAAATCACATAGGCCGGGCCGCTCAGTTGCAGCCAGTCGGCGAGGAAGTTCGCCGGGGCGCCAAGTTCCTGTTGTTGGTAGTCGTATTCTGGCGGGAACTGACCGTCCCGCAGGTAATGGGCAATCCCGCGACTGGCTTCGTCGATGCCCGAGGTGCTAGTGCCCAGGACGATGCCGATGCGTCCACGGCCATAGGTCTGAATGGCCTGTTCGATGTCTTCGCGGATTTGCAGCGCGGCGTCCAGCAGCAACTGATTGTTGCGGGTGTTGTGCTGCTTCAGTGCAGCCGGGATCGCGGGCAACTCACCGTGTACCGCCGCCACCGGCAGCGAACGTTCAGGCACCCAGCCGGCCTCGACACGGATTCCCGAGCAGTCGCCGGCAAACAGCTTGCGGGCCACTTCGTGTTTGTTGCGGCCCAGGCTGCAGATCAGCCCGAGGGCGTTCAGGTAGGCCGTCATGGCGCAGTCTCGGCGGTCAGCGGGGTAACGTGATAGTTCAGCTGTTCGGGCAGCGTCAGCACGAAGTCCGACGGGGTTCGATACAGCACCTGCCAGTGTGGCGTCAGCGAGCGTAAAGCCGCGTGATGCCGGGCGGCAGGATAATTATTGAGCAACTCGGCCTCCGGTGTCAGGGCGAATAACAACGCTGCAAACAACTGGCGCGCTTCCGGGTTGGGCGGCAGCAAGCCGTCGGCCTGCCACTGGTTGTCGATCAGGCGCTGGCGAGCCACCGGAATGCCCAATGGGTCCATCAGCGACCAGCGAATACCGGCACCTTCGCGCTGGATCACCAGCAACCAGTCCTGGCGCTGATCGGCCCGTTGCCGCTCGACATGCAATTGCAGCGGCAAGGCCAGTGTCGGGTTGCGCTCGGGCAGCGGCGGCTGGCTGGCGCAAGCGCTCAGCAGCAAGGCACAGCACACGAGCAGGAGGCGAATCATTAGTGCTTACCTTCGAGCGGTTTACGGGCAACCACGTTGACCAGGGTTTCTTCCCGTTGGCCAACCGGTTTTGGGCGGCGCAGTCCAAAGCGTTCGAGCAAACCAAAATCCTTCGCACGACTCCACCACAGATAAGGGTAGGACACGTTTTGCGGGCCGAATTCAAAACCCTGCTGGCGAATCATCTGCAAATACCCGTCGGCGCTCTTTTGCACGTGCATCGGGTGGCGGAACAACCAGCGAATCACCCAGGTGTCGATGTAGGCTTCGGTGGACTCGGCAAACATCAGATAGCCGCCCGGCTTGAGCACCCGATAGAACTCGGCGAGGGCTTGCTCCTGTTCCACCAGGTGGTGGAAGGTCTGGTGGCAGAACAGCAAATCGACGCTGGCGTCCGGCAGCTTGAGGGTCGCGCAATCGCTGCCGATCAGTTCGACGTCGATGTTCTGGCGCTGCGCCTCTTCGCCGCTGAGCATCAGGCTGTGCGGGTCGGCGTCGAGGCCGATCAGCCGTTGCGGGGCAAACACCTGATGCAGGTACTGGAACGACTTGCCCTGACCGCAACCGGCATCCAGCAGCACCGGATGGCTGGGCAGTGCTTCGCCGAACAAGCTGCGCAGGTCGTTGATTGCCACTCGCAGCACGTGGTGCTGCCAGGTGAAGCTGCGCAGGAACCAGAACCCGAAGCGGGTTTCTTCGACGTAACTGTCGCTGAGGTACTGTTGTTCGGTGTCACTCACGTTGCATCACTCGCACAAATCTCCGAGAGCATGCGCAACCGGCGCTTGGGTTCGCTGACGAACGGATTGCGTTCGTCCCAGGCGTAACCGGCGAGGATCGCGCTGATCATGCGGCGGATCTCCGGAGCGCTGCCAGGGTGGTAGATCACATCCTGGAAGGTCCCGGCATACCAACCTTCGACGTAGCAGCGGAAGGTGTCGACACCGCGCTTCAGTGGCACGGCAAACTCGCGTTGCCAGTCCACGCTTTCGCCTTGCAGTTGGCGATGCAGAACGCCGGCGGCCATGCTCGCCGAACGCATGGCGATGGTCACGCCGGAGGAAAACACCGGATCGAGGAACTCTGCGGCGTTGCCGAGCAAGGCGAAGCCCGGGCCGTGCAAGGTTTTGACGTTGGCCGAGTAGCCGCCGATGGTCCGCGCGGGCGTGTCCCAATGGGCGTTTTTCAGCACCTTGGCCAAGCTCGGGGTTTCGGCGATGAAGCCTCGCAGGCATTCGTCGAGATCGTCGCCGCGGCCGTCGAAGTGTTCGGCAGCAGCAACCACGCCCACCGAGCAGCGACCCTGGCTGAACGGGATGGTCCAGAACCAGATGTCGCGCTGGGTCGGGTGGGTGGTGATGAGGATCTTTTCACGGTCGAAGTGCGGGCCGTCGATGTGGTCTTCGATGTGGGTGAACACGGCCTGGCGCAGCGGGAAGTTCGACGGTGCTTCAAGGTCGAGCAGGCGCGGCAAGACGCGGCCGTAGCCGCTGGCATCGAGCACGAAATCGGCTTCCAGGCGGTATTCGCTGCCGTCTTCACGGCGAGCGCTGAGCTGGGGTTTCGCCCGCTCGAAGTTGGCACTGATGATCGTCTCGCCGTAACGGATTTCCACCCCTTGCAGCGCTGCCTGATCGGCCAGCAGTTTGTCGAAATCAGCGCGCTGGACCTGAAAGGTGGTCGGCTTGCCGTTACTGAAGGTGTCGCCGAAATCGAACGTGCTGTAGCGCTCGCCCCAGGCGAACGCTGCGCCGTTTTTCAGCTGGAAGCCGGCGGCTTGTACCGCTTCGAGCATGCCGGCTTCTTCGACGAAATCCAGGCAGTGCGAGAGCAGGCTTTCGCCGATCGAAAACCGCGGGAAGTGCTGACGTTCAATGATCAGCACGTCATGGCCGTTACGCTTGAGCAGCGCGGCGGCGATGGCGCCCGATGGGCCGGCACCGATGACGATGACCTGGCGACGTTCCGTATCAACTGTTGGCACTGGAGCTCCTGGCCGGGGCGGCGAGCGGTGAGGGGATTCGGTGCACGCCGGCGAGTGCCGGCAGCAGTGTTGCGATCAAACCCATCAGCATCAGCGCGAAATACAGCGCGGGACTGATCAGCTGTTGTTGCAGCAGCAGATTGAGAAAGACGATCTCGCTCAAGCCGCGAATGTTCAACAGCAGACTTTCGCGCCAACGGTTGGCGCCGACAAACGATGTTCCGGCCCAACCGAGGCCGAGCCAGTTACCCAGCAGTTTGCTGGCGATAGGAAACACCAGCAGCGCACCGAGCTGCATCCAGCTGAGGCTGTCCATGGCGCTGTGCACGTTGATCTGCACAATGCCGAAGGTCAGGATCAGCGGGATTGCGATGCTGTTCTGCAAGCGACTCATCCAGGCTGCCGATAACGGTAGCACCAGCGGTAGCTTGAGGGCAGCCATGCACAACAGATAACCGATGCCGAAAATCAGCGCATTGAGTTTGAAGTGTTCCGCCACCACCAGCAGCGCAAAGAAGCCCAGGCTGTGCAGCAGCGGCTGACGCAACCCGAGCACACGCAGCAGCAACGGCAGGCAGGCGCCGGCCAGCGGCAGCAACAGGCTGCTCAGGTGCAGGCTGCCTTGGGCGAAGGCGAACAGGCTCCAGCAGGTCAGGTCGATGAGGATTGCGGTTTGCACCAGTCGGCGGGTCGCGGTCGGTGGATAGTTGATGTGCCGCAGGTACAGATACAACACCGGGATCGCCGTGATCGCGAACAACAGGCCGACCGCCAGCGAGCTCAACCACGGCTGATCCGGCAGCAACCAAATCGCTGTCGCCAGACCACAGGCGAACGGAATGCCGAAACTCGGCAAGGCGATTTTCAGGCTCTGACGGTCCAGCTTCAGGTCGATCACATCGCTGAGGATATGCCCCAGCAACAGCGCGAAACTCAGGCTGTAGAGGTTTTTCAGCCAGCCCGGCGAGACCAGCTCGGCACCGCTCAACTGCCAGTACGGTTCAATCCAGAAATACATCAACAGCGGCAGGCCGAAGGTCGCCAGCAGCAACTGGCTGACAATCGGGATCAAGCCAAAATGACGCCCGACACGCGTCGCCACCGCGAACAGCGCCAAGGCCAGCAGCCAGAACAGCATGGTCATCATGCTGCCGGCTCTACGACGGGCGCGGCATGCGCCGAAGGTTTGGCCCACGGCGCGAGAATGAAGCTGAAGGCCAGGCCGAGGCTCACCGAAAGACCGAAGTTGCTCACCGCCGGGGTGCTGGAAATCGCCAGCAGACCAAACGACAGCCACGTGGTCGCCGCCGCCAGCAGCGTGCCCAACAGGCTCACGGCGGCCCCGCCGATCTGCTCGCGCATGAGGATCGCGTAATCGACACTGATCGCTGTCACCAGCAGCAACCCGAACACGCTGAACAGCGTCAGCGGCTGCCCCAGCCAACCGAGGCTGGCCAGGCTGCACAAGGCCGCCAGTAATGGCAGCGCGACGAGCCGCAGAGCGCCGCCAAAACCGAAGGGCAGAATCAGCAGCAACACGATCAATGCGCAGGACATCAGTTTCAGTTCAGCCGCGCTGATCTGGGTGGCGGCGAAGACCTTGTTCAGGTCGTCCAGACGATCCACCAACTGCACACCCGGCAAGTCCAGCGCTTGCACCCGCAGCAGCGCGGTATCGTTCAAGCCTTGCAGGCTGACCATCGCCGCCACGCCGCCATCCGAGGCGCCCAGCCACAGCGGGCGCCACGGCTCGGCCAAGGGCCCGACCAGCGCTGCGTCGATGTCTTCGACCGGCAAGGCCTGCAACTGCGTCAGTTCGGTTTGCAGTGCGGTGGCCGGGATGCCGAGGTCGAGCAACGGCTGCCAGAATGCCGGGAGTTTATTCAGCGCTTCGCGAACCTGTTGCTGCTCGGAAGGCAGGCTGACCAGTTGGCTCAGCGCCAGGTAGCCTTTGAGCTTGTCCAGATTGACCAACTGATCCAGGCGGTCGCTGAGGGCTTTCTGGCGCTCGAGCAATTGCTGCTGGTTGGCCGCGCGCACCAGGAAGAACTGGCTGGTGGGTTGATAGCCGGTGATCCGCGCAATGGTCTGCGCTTCGTTCATCAATTGCGGCGGCGCACTGACCCACTGACGGATGTCGTTTTTCGTGGTCAGGTGCCACAGGCCGCCCGTACAGAAGGCCAGGACCAACACCAGCAGGACCGAACTGCGTACGCGTTTGAGCAGCGCTGCACGCACGTTCACCAAGAACTCGGCCACCCGCAGCGGCCACTGCGCGGGTCGCAGGTCCGTGCCCTTGAGCAGCGCCGGCAACAAGCACACCGCCGACAGGTAGGCGCCAAGCAGACCGGCGGCAGAGAACACGGCAATCTGGGTCAGCGCCGGGAACGGTGTCCAGGCCAGTGCCAGATAACCGATGCAACTGGTGGCCAGGCTCAGGGTCAGCCCCGGCAAGGTCAGGCGCAGTGCGGGCCAGCTGTGCCAGGGTTTCAGGCTCCAGCTCTTGGACAGGTAATGCAGCGGGTAGTCGACGGCGACGCCGATCAGGCTCGATCCCAGCACCAGGGTCATCACGTGCATATGACCAAACAGTGCGACGCAGGCCACCGCACCAAACAGCATGCCGACCAATACAGGGATGAAGGCCAGCAGCACGCGAAATCTGCGGAACGCCAGCAACAACAGCAACAGGATGCCGACGGTTGCACCACCGCCGACCCAGGTAATTTCGCGGGTCGCTTGCTGTTGACCGTTGGCGGCGTACAGCAGGCCACTGGCGGCGAGTAGTTGCACGTCGGCCTGCGCCGCTTCTTCGCGGCTGTGCTTGAGCAGCTCGGCGACCTTCAGCGGCAGCTGCATGTCGAACGCGTTACCGCTGGTGCGGGCTCGCAGCATGACCCAGCTTTTGCCGTCAGCATCAGCGACCAATGTGCCGCTGCCAATGTCCAGTTGCACTGAACCATGCTGCGGCTGGCTGTTTTGAATGCGTCCGGTCAGGCCCAGCCAGTCGTCCTGGCTCGGCACCAGGCTGAAACCGGTAAAGGGGTCGAACAGCGCTTGTACGCGCTGCTGGATGAACGCTTGCGGTTGTTCGATCAGTTGTTGCCGATCGGCTGCCGAGAGCATCGCCAACCGACCTTGCAACAGCTGTGCGCGCAACGCAGGCAAGTCGGCTTGCAGGTTCCATTGGACTTTCTCGAACAGTCCACTGGCCAGCCATTGTTCGCCGAGCTTCTGCGTCATAGCGATTGCTTGCTCGCGATTAGTGTGGCCGACCAGCACCAGCATTTCGCGGTTCAGCGGTTCTTGCATGCGCTGTTCGGCCTTGAGCTCCAGCGCATCCGGCGCGGTGCCCGGTACCAGATCCATCAGGTTGGCCGACAGCGGTGCGCCGTCGTGCCATTGCCAACCGGCGAGTGCGAGCACCGCCAGCAGCAGGGTCAGAAATAGCCGTGGAAGCCTCCGTTCACTCGGCAAAGTCATGTTGCTCCGCATCGCTCAATGGGGTGGCGCTGGTGGTGTCCTGCATGCGCAAAACGGTGCTGTCGCCCTGGGTTTCCAGCAACTCGATGCGCTGCACCAGTTCACCTCCGTCGATGTTGATCTGATTGAACACTTGCTTGAGCAGCATCGAACGCGGAGTCAGCGTGAGCTTCCAGTGCTGTGCTTCGCCGCTCAACGACAACTCGAAATCCCGTTGCAGCCCGCTGCTGTCACCTTGCAGCACTGCGAGGAAGATGCGGTTCTGCTCGGCGCCGGCACTTTTGCCCGGCAGCATTTGCCAGCCACTGCTGTCACGCCGCGCGATGCCCTTGGTGCTGATCCGGTAATCCTGTTGCAGCGGCGTCTTGAGCAGCCACAGCAAACCGTGATCCTTGGCCAGTACGAACGAGCCCTTGCTGGTCAGTGGTTGCGGCAGGGCACGCAGGTGTTTTTCCTGAATGAAACTGCCGTGGATCACGCTGGGTTTGGCCAGTTGAGCGCTCAGCTGTTGCAGGTCGAAGGCGTTAGCCAGCGATGAAAAACCAAGCAGCGCTATCAGTATCACCACAACCTTGTAGCCGCAGCGTGTGGCGAGGGCGCTTGCTCCCGCTGGAGTGCGCAGCAATCCCCAACCCAGACGACGGCATTTCATCGGGGGGATCGAGTCGTCAGATTTACGGGTGCTGCGCGCCCGAGCGGGAGCAATCTCCCTCGCCACAGGGCAGTCATCAAGTCGATGGGTGCTAAAGGTCATGGCAACATCCTCTCGACCGCATCGGTAAACACCTTGGGCGACGCCAGTTGCATCTCGCGGCTGGCGACGTGCACGGCAACCTGCACCGAGCTGGCGCGGGTCAGGCGTTCACCGGTGGCGAGGTCGCTGATCAGGTAGCTGATCTTCAGGCGATTTTCCCATTCCACCAGACTGGCGCGCACGTTGAGCGTCTGGCCGAACACCGCGCCGCGCACATAACGCAGTTGCAGGTCGATCACCGGCCACGCGTAGCCGGATTCCTGCATGGCGGTGTAGTTGTGGCCGAGCTGGTCGAGCAGGGCGCAGCGGGCAACTTCCAGGTACTTCACGTAATGGCCGTGCCAGACCACGTTCATCGAATCGACGTCGAAGAACGGCACGAGGATTTGCGTATCGGCGTGAAGCACTCCCTTGCTACGCATGCAGCCTCCAGTGTTGTTCGGCGATGCGTTGCAGGCACAGGCGCAATTCACCTTCCAGGGCGCGGTCTTCAATGACCGGCGCAAAATCCTTGGCGAGCTCTGCGTGCATCGCCGCCAGCGCCGGCGGCAATGGCCGGGCGTCTTCTGCCTGGCTGCGCAACCAGACCCCTTGATTGGCCGCCAACAGGGTCGCGGCGGCAACCTGTTCGGTCAGCTCCAGCACGCGGATCGCATCGCGGGCAGCGATGGTGCCCATGCTCACTTTGTCCTGGTTGTGGCATTCGGTGGAGCGTGAGAACACGCTGGCCGGCATGGTGTTTTTCAACGCTTCGGCGGTCCAGGCGCTGGTGCCGATCTGCACCGCTTTAAAGCCGTGGTTGAGCATCGCGCGCTCGGCGCTGGCGCCCGACAGGTTGCTCGGCAAACCGTGGTTGTAGCGTTCGTCCACCAGCAGCGCGAGCTGACGGTCGAGCAGGTCGGCAACGTTGGCGACGAGGTTTTTCAGGCTGTCCATGGCGAAGGCAATGTGCCCGCCGTAGAAGTGCCCGCCGTGCAGCACGCGTTCGGCTTCGGCGTCGATGATCGGGTTGTCGTTGGCGCTGTTGAGTTCGATCTCGATGAACGAACGCAGCCAGTTCAGGCTGTCGGCCAACACGCCGAGCACATGCGGCGCGCAACGCAGCGAATAGCGGTCTTGCAGACGATGCAGCGGCGCGGTCGGGGCGTCGATTGCCAGATCCTTGCGCAACCACGCGGCCACTTGCATCTGGCCCGGGTGCGGCTTGGTGGCGAACAGGCGCTCGTCGAAGTGCTCCGGGTTACCTTGCAGGGCAACCACGTTCAGCGCAGTGATGCGCGTCGCCAGTTGCAGCAGGTAGTCGGCACGGGCGTAAGCCAGGCAGGCGAGGCCGGTCATTACCGCCGTGCCGTTCATCAGCGCCAGCGCTTCCTTGGGGCGCAGCACCAGCGGCTCCCAGCCGAGTTCGCGATGGACGTCGGCAGCCTGCCGGCGCTCGCCCTTGAACAGCACTTCGCGCTCGCCGGACAAGGTCGCGGCAACGTATGACAGCGGTGTCAAATCGCCGCTGGCGCCCACCGAACCCTCTTCCGGGATCAGCGGCAGAATGTCGTGTTCGAGGAAGGCGTGCAGGCGCTCCAGCAGCTCGATGCGAACCCCGGACACGCCGTGGCACAGCGACTGCAAACGCGCCGCAAGCACCGCGCGGGTCGCCTGGGCGTCGAGCAGTTTACCCAGGCCGCAACCGTGAAAGGTGTACAGATGACGCGGCAGCGCTTCGACATGATGCAGCGGCACCGCGACCACGCAGGAATCGCCGTAACCGGTGGTCACGCCGTAGATCACGCCTTCCTTGTCCAGCAACGAATCGAGAAACCGCGCGCCCTTGGCGATGCGTTCACGGTATTCGCTGTCGTTTTGCAGTTGCACGGGCGCCTGACGGTTGGCCAGGGCCAGCACGTCTTCGATGCGCAAAGGGAGTTCGCCGAAGGTTACCGGCTCAAGCAGATGCGTCGTCATCGGTCTTCCAGAATGGGTAAAAGTTGAACCATTGTTGGGGCGCTTCAAGGCAGCACTGGCCGAGGCGTTCGGCATAGCGCGTGGCCCAGTGGTGAATCACTTGCTCGCGGTCGCTGCGCTTCCATACCACCGCATCGGTGAAGGGCTCGATGATCAGTCGATAGTCACCGGCTGGTTTCTTCAGGCACATCAGAAAATTGACCGGGCACTTCAACAGGCCGGCCAGCAGCCACGGACCTTGGGGGAACGCGGCCGGATGACCGAGGAAGTCCACCGTCACGCTGCGCCCGCCGTGCAGCGGCACGCGGTCGCCGGCAATCGCCAGCCACTCGCCGCGTTCCAGGCGCTGGCTCAGTTGCAGCATGATCACCGGGTCCAGTTCGCTGACCTGGATCAGCCGCAGATTGGTCGCGCCGGCTTCGCCCAGCAGGCGATTGAAACGCTCGGCGTGCTTGGTGTGCACCAGCACGTTCATGGTGACCCTTTCACCGAGTTCGGCGAGGGCCCGGCAGACTTCGAGATTGCCCAGGTGAGCGCCCACCAGCATCTGCCCGCGTGAGCCGCGCAATTGATTGCGCAACAGCGCCGGGTCGATGATTTCGATCTGTTCGATGCTCAACTTGCCGTTCCACACGTCGAGCTTGTCGAGCATGGAGTCGGCGAAGGCCATGAACTGGCCAAACACCCGCCAATGAGACGGGCGCAATTCGCTGCGGCCGCTCCAGTCGGCCAGGTGCTGCTGGTATTGCCAGGCGCTGTGGCGGGCGCTGCGACCGAACAGGAAAAAGTACAAGACGATGCCGTACAGCAGCGGGCTCAACAGCCGACGCCCGAGCACTTTTGCGCAGAGTGCGGTGAATTTCATCAGCCAGAAACTGCCGCGTTCCTTGTGATCGGCCCAGTGCTCGTTGTCTGCATTGATGCTCATGTTCGCCACCGTCGCCAAAGAATGACCGGCGCCCGTAACAGCATGCCGAAGAACAGGCGGGTGTGCATGCTCGTAATCAGCACATTGTCGCGAAACAGACGAAAATGCGAGACGCCATCCAGGGGGTAGTGAACCTTGGTGTGCAGCCAGCGCATCGGCAGATTGCGCCAGGCCAGGCGCACGATGATGTCAGTGTCGAAGTCCATGCGATTGCCGATCTTCACCGAATTGATCAGCGCCAGCGTCGGCGGCAACGGGTAGAGGCGAAAACCGCACATGGAGTCGCGAATCTGCAACGAAAGGGTGTTGATCCAGACCATCACGTGCGTCAGGTAGCGGGCATACAAACGGCCCTTCGGCACACTGGCGTCGTACAGCGGGTAGCCGCAGATCAGTGCGTCGGGATGGGCGCGTGACTGCTCGATGAAGGTCCGAACGTCACTCAAGTCGTGCTGACCATCGGCGTCCACCTGCAAGGCGTGACTGAAGCCCAGGCGCGAAGCTTCGCGAAACCCGCTCATGACCGCGCCGCCCTTGCCCTGATTGACGGCGAGTTTGATCAGGAAAACCTGGTCGCGCCGGGCCAGTTGCTCCAGTACCGCGGCACAGGCCGGACTGCTGGCGTCATCCACCAGAATGCACGGCAGATGGTTGGCGAGCAGCGCGTCGACCACGTTGGTGACGGCGGCTTCGTGGTTGTAGACCGGGATCACGGCGCAGGGGTTATGCATGTGTTGTCCCTTGCTCGGATTCATTGTGGCGAGGGAGCTTGCTCCCGTTCGAGTGCGAAGCGCTCGCAATCAATCCTGCGGACGAAACCTGGCAGGCCGCATTGGAGGGTTTTGGGGCTGTTGCGCCCGAGCGCGGACCGACCCGCGGGAGCAAGCTCCCTCGCCACAGATGCATAACTTTAGACATCTGCGGCCTCCAGTAAAATTCGTCCACTGGAGCAGGTAGCCGTCTCATTGCGATAGGCGAAATACAATTTGCTGCGCAATGGGTCGAAGCGCAGATGCAGCTGGATTTCATCGCCGGGGCGCACCAGTTGCTGGAACTTCAGCACTTCCATGCCGGCAAACTTTATCGGCAGCTCCATCAGCTGCCGACCCAGGTTCAGCGCCCATTCGACTTGCACCACGCCCGGCAATACAGGCGTTTGCGGGAAGTGGCCGCTGAAGTAGGCAAGGTCCGGCGGCACCGCCAGTTGCAGGCTCCACTCGCCATCGGCTTCGACCTGTTCCAATACATGCGGCGCCTTTGGACGGGGCGCCAGCAGCAGGGCTTCAACGTCGGCTTGCGGCAGTTTGCCCTGGGCGTTCAGCGGCAGTTGACGCAACAAGCGCCAGCGGCGCGGCAGGGCCAGGGTTTCGCAATGTTGACTCAAGTGCTGACGCAGTTCCTGGGTCAGGGTACGCCGGCCTTGGTTGCGCAACGCGTGCAGACCCTGTTCGCTCAGCACCAGCAAGGCTCCCAGCGAGGCCCGGTTCTCCTGAACCACGCCGAGGCGCGCTTCGGCGACCCAGTCGTGAGCCATCAGCGCCTGTTCCAGCATCGGCAGCGAGATACGTTTTTCTTCCAGCTTGACGATCCGGTCCAGCCGTCCAAGCAGTTCGAAACGACCGTCGGCGGCGATGTGCGCGGCGTCGGCGGTATGTTCAACGTGGTCGACCGGCAAGTACGGCGAGGCGATGAGCAGGGCCCCGTCACTGTCCTGACTCAGCACGACATCGGCAAAGGGTTGCCAGAGATCGTCGCCCTGACGCCAGGCAATGCCACCGGTTTCCGAGCTGCCGAGAATCTCCGTCGGCCATTGTTGCAGGCGTGCGTGCAAGCGTTGCGCCGCCTCGGCCGGCAACGCGCCACCGGAAGAAAACACTCGGCGGACTGCGCTCAAGGCCGGCCAATCGAGGTTGTCGCCCATGCGCTTGAGCAGCGCCGGGCTGGCAACCCAGGCGAAGGCTGGATGTTCGCGACTGGTGCGCTGCAGGTCTTCCGGGAACGCCAATTGCCGGCGTACGAACGGACGCCCGGCGCACAGCGGCCACAGCACCCGAAACAGCAATCCATAGATGTGCTGGGTGCCGACGCTGCCGATGATGCAGGCGTTGCCCAGGTCCGCGCCCCACAAGTGCTCCAGCGCCTGAACTTCATTGGCCAGTTGCCGCAGGGTTTTCTCGATGCGCTTGGGTTCGCCGCTGGAGCCGGATGTGCACAGGCTCAGGTGGCAGTGATCGAGATCCAGTTCGGCGGCAGCCAGCGGCGCCTGCTGGAAGTCAGTCAGCTGTGCGTCGTCTGCCAGATCGGTCAGCCACAGATCGACCGCCGTCGACCAGCGCAGACGGGTTTGGGGTTGCAGATCGGCAGGCAGCAGCACGCTGACCCCGGCACGCCAGGCGCCGAGCAGGGCAATCGCCAGTTGCGCGGCATCTTCCAGGTGCACGGCAATACGCGTCACACCTTGTGCTTGCAGGCCAGCGGCGAGGCGCAGGGCCTGCTCGCACAGGTCGGCGTGATTGAGCGCTGGATCCGCCGTGACGGCGCGCGCAGGTAGTGCCTTGAGCAACAGTTGCTCAAGTTTTATCCAATTCATGGGTGGCCTCGTACCCGTTGTCGTATGAGCCATTCAATGGCAAACAGCAAACCCATTAACCCGTAGGAGATCAGGCCGGTGTACAACATCCACCAACTCAACGGCGCCCAGAGAGTCAGGGCGGCCGCGAGCAAACCGTTACAGAGGAAAAACACACTCCAGGCGATCGTCACCTGGCGGGTATAAACAATGGCCTTGTCCGGCAGATGCGGTTCGCGCAAACGCGCCAGCCGCTCGATCATCGGTTGCCCGAACTTCAGGCTCAGGCCAAACAACGCCAGCATGAAACCGCTCATCAGCACCGGGTACCAGCGCAGCAACACAGGGCTGTCGAACAGCGCCAGCAGCAGGCAAAAAGCAATGGCAACCACCGCCATCCAGACGCTGCCGGGGCGTCGCTCGCCCAGCAGCGCACGGGCCAGCCACAATCCGCCCAGCAACAGACCGAACTGCCACGGGGCAAAATGTTCCATGCCGAAATACACCGCAAAGGGGTACAGCAGGCCCGCCAGCAGCAGGCCGAGGCCGATCAGTCGGCTCATGCGGCCGGTTGAACCAGACGGTAGACCGCCTCGACCACGTCGCCGACGGTACGCACCGACTTGAACTCTTCGGCGGCGATTTTCTTGCCGGTCTGGCGTTTGATGTGATCGATCAGGTCGACGGCATCAATGCTGTCGATTTCCAGGTCCTGATACAGGTTGGCGTCCAGGGTCACGCGTTCGGGTTCCAGCTCAAAGAGTTCGACCAGGGCATCACGCAGGGTGTTGAAGATGTCGTCACGAGTTTGCATGGTCCGGTCTCAAGCTGCCTGTTTTGCAGTGACGAACGCCGCAAGGCTCGCCACGTTGGTGAAGTGACCACGGGTGTCATTGGCATCGGCGTCGATTTTGATGCCGTACTTTTTCTGGATCGCCAGGCCGAGCTCCAGCGCGTCGACCGAGTCCAGGCCCAGGCCTTCGCCGAATAGCGTCTGCTCGTCGCCGATGTCCTGCACGCCGATGTCTTCGAGGCCAAGGGCGTCAATGATCAACAGTTTTATCTCAAGCTTCAGATCGCTCATCTTCGGCGAGCTCCTTAATAAAGTAATGGTGAAAATAATCGTTGAGCTTGCGCGAGGCCTGAGGTGCAGGGCCCAGCGCTGCGAAGGCCTGTGGGTCTATATCGGCCCCGACACGGAAACTGAAGTGCACGCGACGTTTGGGGATCCGATACCAAGGCTCGGCCTTGGTCAGGGTCGTGGGGCTGACCTTGATGACCACCGGGGTGACGATTCTCGCACCGCGCAGGGCGATTGCTGCCGCGCCCCGATGAAAGGCCGGCGGTTGGCCGGGTTGGGTGCGGGTGCCTTCGGGAAAGATGATCAGGGTCTGGTCGCTTTTCAGCGCGTCGGCAGCAGCGTCGAGCATGTCCATGCTGCCGTCGTTGCTGATGTACCCGGTGCGGCGTAGCGGGCCGCGAGTGAAAGGATTTTCCCAGAGGCTTTTCTTGACCACGCAGTTGGCATGGGGCACCAGGCCGATCAGGAACACGACATCGATCAACGAGGGATGATTGGCAATGATCATCTGTCCCGGACGGCCGAGTTTTTCCGCACCCTGGATGTCGTAGGTCAGCACGCCTGTGCGGGCCATGAACCGGACAAAGGAGCGGAATATCCGGCTGACAATATGCCGCGTTCGTTGTCGATGGGCCTGGGCATCGCCCGGCAGGCAGCCGAGCACCGGGAGAATCACCAGCCGCAGGCACAGCCCGCCCAACCCGAAGAGGGTGAAACTCAAGGCAGTGGCCAGCAGGCGCCAGTAATAGGCGTCGCGGTTTTTATCGGTTACTGGTTGCGTTGCCAGGTCCATACACGATTTTTCCAGGCATGTTGGCAGGTGGTCTGCTGGCCGAGCAGGGTACTCAACAGATTCAGCGCATGGGGCCAATGGGGTTTGGACAACGTATCCGAGGTGCTGTTCAGAGACAGCTGCCACTGATTTCCGGGTGTGATCAACAGGCCGACCGCATACGGGAACGGCACATCGTCGATCCAGGTCGAGTAGGCTTGCGGCGGTTGCTCTTCGGTGATCACCAGCAATACCGCCGGCGCGCCTTCCTCAAGCAACGCGGCGGCCTCTAGCATGCCGTGTTCAAGGCCATCGCCGGCCGCCGCGAGGGCGGTCATCTCGCTGGTTTCGCCGCGCATGATCGACCACAGGCCGATGACGGCGTTGTGCACCGACAGACTGAACTGAGTCGGCGACAGCGGCTGATCGGCGGCCAGGTCGTTGAGAATCTCGAAGGTGCGCGGAGTTTCGCCGTGACGAGAAATGAAGACCAACGGTAGCTGTTCGTGACCCTCGGCCAACGGCCAGCCGACACTAAAGGCCATCCGCGCCAGACGGCTGAGTCGCCGACGCTGCATGGCCGGCAAAAACGATACGTCGGGGGCGGCATCGCTGTTCTCGAGCACGACCGGTTGTCGGCTCCAGGCTTGCCAATCGTCCACGCTTTCGAGCCCAGGGGCCCAAGCGCGCCATTGGGCGATATTGAATTTGATCACTGAAAATTCATCCCGCCCCTGCGGGCTTCCTTGACGCGGTGAGTCGATTGACCGGCGACTGACCCGGCATGACGCTACCGCCGAGTGGCGCGCATTATCCCGGTGCGGCGGGCTTTCAGCAAATACTGGCCCCATTTTGTTCGGTGTGCCATGCCGTTTATCCGCGAAAAAGCTGTCGTTTTGCCATTATTCGGTTTTTTACAGACGTGTCTGTCAGTTGATTCATCACTCAAAGGGCGAAGTCGGTCGTTTTTTTGCCGAGATTGCAGCTGACCGTGCAGTCTGACTGCCAACGAGGTAGCGAAGCTGCGGTGTCGGCAACTACACTCGGTCATTCTTTGATACACGGAGGTTTTGACATGCGGCGTGTGGTGTTCAATCAGAAAGGTGGCGTGGGCAAATCCAGTATTGCCTGCAATCTGGCGGCGGTCAGCGCCAGCGAAGGCTATCGCACGCTGCTGGTGGATCTCGATGCCCAGGCCAACTCCACTCAGTACCTGACGGGTTTGACCGGCAACGACATCCCGATGGGCATCGCCGACTTCTTCAAACAGACCTTGTCATCCGGGCCGTTCTCGAAGAAAAACCAGGTCGATATCTACGAAACCCCGTTCGACAACCTGCATGTGGTCACTGCCACCGCCGAGCTGGCCGACTTGCAGCCCAAGCTCGAGGCCAAACACAAGATCAACAAACTGCGCAAACTGCTCGACGAACTGGCCGAAGACTACGACCGGATCTACCTCGACACTCCGCCAGCGTTGAACTTCTACGCGGTGTCGGCGTTAATCGCCGCCGATCGTGTGCTGATTCCCTTCGACTGCGACAGCTTCTCCCGTCAGGCGCTGTACGGCCTGCTGGCGGAAATCGAAGAGTTGAAGGAAGACCACAACGAAGAGCTGCAAGTCGAAGGCATCGTGGTCAACCAGTTCCAGGCCCGCGCGAGCCTGCCGCAGCAGATGCTCGACGAACTGATCGCCGAAGGCCTGCCGGTGCTACCGGTGTACCTGGGCAGCTCGGTGCGCATGCGCGAATCCCACCAGGCCAACATGCCACTGATCCACCTCGACCCCCGGCACAAACTGACCCAGCAGTTCGTCGAACTGCACAACCTGCTGGAAAACACCTGACAGCCGCCCACTGAACACGGTCCCCTGTGGCGAGGGTACTTGCTCCCGTTGGGCCGCGAAGCGGCCCTAAAATCTGACATTGCGGTTTGTCTATTAAGTCTCAATCGTCGACGTTACGACTGCTTCGCAGCCGAGCGGGGGCAAGCCCCCTCGCCACAAAGTTCTGAGCTGAGCCTTCTACTTCAGGTCATCAAACTCCCTGACTACGCAACCAGCTCATCAACTGCGGCAACGGAAACGCCCCGCTCTGACGCGCCACCTCCCGACCGTTCTTGAACAGAATCAAACTCGGAATCGAACGAATCCCCAGCTGCGCCGACAACTGCTGATTCGCCTCGCTGTCGAGCTTCGCCAACCGACACTTGCCCGCCAACTGCCCCGCCGCCTGCTCGAACACCGGCGCAAACGACTTGCACGGCCCACACCAATCCGCCCACACATCCACCAGCAACGGCAGATCACCCTTGATCTGACTGGCGTAATCGCCTTGCGTCAGCTCGAAGGGTTTGTTCAGCAGGACTTCGGCTTTGCAGCGCCCGCACTTGGGATGATCGCCCAGGCGCTCGGCGGGGATGCGGTTGAGGCCGTTGCAGTGGGGGCAGGGGATCAACAGGGGTTCAGACATGAAGGGGCTCCAGAAAGTGGGCAATGCAACCAATCTGGAGCCGAGGCCGTGGATTATCAAGGTGTGCAGGCGAGTGCAAAAAAATGGGCGACCCCAAGGTCGCCCGATGACGTTCAGCATGTCGCAGCCATCGCCAGGGCGAATGTTTCCAGCAGTTGGGTGGCGCTGCGGATGCGGAAGGCCACTGTTTCGCGCAGCACGTCGAGCGGGGCTTCGGTGACGATCAGCGGGGAAGGGACGTTGCAGTTCAGGCCGGTGATAGGTATCTATCGAGACTTGGGGAACTCTCCATTCGATAAAACAGCGCGGCCCGTCAATGGACGGCGGACGGATTGAGCCGGCTGCCCGCCGAATCGGGCAGGTCGAGGTTCTCCAGCGCTCTGTTCACTAGCAACTCGCCCAACACGATCATCTGCTGAATGCCCAGCGCCACGTTGCGGTGCGCGCCTTCAAGCTCAAAGGCCAGGTCGGTGGTCATCGCGTTCAGCGAGGCCAGGATTTCGCTGGCGTGGATTAGCAGGGTTTCGGTGTCGATGTTGGGGGTGACGGTGAAGATGGGGCTCGGACGTTGGGTCTGGTTTGGAGTGTCGAGGGAATCGGTGGCGGTGAGGCTGAGTGGTTTGAGGGTGATCTTTTTCATGGTGAAGCTCCCTGAGCTATGGAGCCGCATAGCGGCATTTGCATGCCTTGATACTGTTCAGTCTGTCAAAACTGGTCGCTGATTATGTGGCGACTTGTGAAGACTATCTGCGTGGTCGATTTGGGACAAGTTCATCCAAGGCGCTACAGCGTGCGGGAAATGTCCTAGGACGGTTTCTTTTTGGGGGTGTCCCGAAAATAAATCCGTGGCCCTTTCTTGTCCCTGATGAGTGAATCTAAAAACTCATGTCAGCTTCAATGTTCTCTTCATAAGTAGAGAGCAATTTCATAATGCTTTCGTTGCCGGAATATTTCTCTTTCAACTGCTTCAGTTTTTGGTCTGTGCCCTTGCAGTATTTGTTGATATCGCTGATGACACGGTTGAGGTTGCCCGGGTCGGCGGGGTCCGGCTCAGGGATATCGCCGCGTAGAGAGTCACAGTTATCTCTACTTTCGATGTAGCTGGATACGTCGGTCGGTACGGAGCGGTGCTTTTCCGTTTCGCAAGAATTAGAATTTGGCTCTATGCCGTATCCAAGGTTTAAGTATAAGTGACCGTTCAATATTCCATTTTTTCTTGAGAAAAGATGGATGCCTTCTTGGCTTAAACAGGTGCTGATTATTGTCCGTTGACCCTTAACCTCAACCGCTGTGGCGCCATTTTCATTTGCGTTTTTGCCAACTACAGCTATGCCGATAAAAGGTTCTTTATATTGAATGTCGAGCCCGTAGGCGTGCATGTCGGACTCGTTGAGCAGATCGATTACATCGCCCGGTTGCCGTTTTTCTCCATTTGACTTTGTTAACTTGCAGCAAGCAGCGGTTCCGTTGGTTTTAGGGAACTGGACTGAAATGGCTTCGCCGATTGCAATTTCCTGAGTGGTATATAAATAGGTCTTCTTGTCCGGATCATTTTTAATGAATCCAAATCCGATATTTTGGGCAGGCGCTGATGTTGAAAAAATGCTTAAAATGATGAGTAGAACGTGTTTAATGTCCATCTGGTGACCAATGTGGTGGGTCGGAAAAAGTTTTTTAACTCCATAATGTAGCACCTATGGGGTTTAAGTCGCTTAAGTTTTTAATAAAAATAGAGGCGCCAGAAGCATCTATTATTGTTTTTCACGGAAAAAGGGGGCGGATTTATTTTAGTTGAGTGTCCCGAGAATAAATCCGTGGCGCCCCTTTCTTGGGGTGATTTGCGCGAGGCGGTTGGCGGTAGCAAAAGTGGTTGTATGTACCACGCATACCAAACGTTAGTCAGTGCTAAGTGGTACATTAACTTTGGCTTTGATAAGCGGTGCGCTCGGAGATAAATAAGGTTTGATGATCTTGGCTACGTTTTCTTTTTGCTTGCGCTTGCAAAAAATATTCTGACTCCAAGTTACAATTCCGTTGTCATACATGGTGTACTTTAAGTCCACAACATCTCTATTGGTTGCAATGGCCAGCTGTGTGAAATCCTTCCATTCGTATGTCAGATGATGGTATTGGGTCTGCATTTTTTGGTAGCTCCTCGAGTTCGCCATCGAGAGATACATCAAGCCTATCCCGCCCGGACCTATCAGTGCACCAATCAGGAATGCTGGATCAATGGCCGCCAGGAAGACGAAAATAATCGCCGTAATCCCAGCAAGCCACTTCAAAAACGTCAATGCCCATTTAGGGAAATCCTTCCACTCGCAGCACTCCACTCCGGATTGAGTAAAGCGATAGGCAAAATTCATTCGCTGGTGGGTCATGCACGAAATCGTAAATGACATGAGTACATAAAAAAATACGCACGACAAGGTCCGCCAAGGTTGATTCAGGTCGTGGTATGCGGAATACAAAAACATAGAAAGGCCAAATAACACTAAGGACATAAATGCAAACATGCAATTAGCTACAAGCGTATTGTAATTGCGTGCCCGAATCGTCCATCCCAACAGTTCTGGTTCGTCGGCATATTTCCATTGGAGTTGCGACGGCAGCTCAAGTGCTTTGTCAAAATTGAACATCGTAGGGCTCATTGATTCATTCAGTTAGGGACGGCCTGCTTCAAGGTCAGAAAAGCAGAAAAGGGGATTATTTGCGCGAGGCGGTTGTCGGTAATAAAAGTGGTTGTATGCACCACACATACCAAACGTTAGTCAGTGCTAAGTGGTACATTAACTTTGGCTTTGATAAACGGTACACTCGGAGATAAATAAGGTTTGATGAGTTTGGCTACGTTTTCTTTTTGCTTGCGCTTGCAAAAAATATTCTGACTCCAAGTTACAATTCCGTTGTCATACATGGTGTACTTTAAGTCCACAACGTCTCTATTGGTTGCAATGGCCAGCTGTGTGAAATCCTTCCATTCGTATGTCAGATGATGGTATTGGGTCTGCATTTTTTGGTAGCTCCTCGAGTTCGCCATCGAGAGATACATCAAGCCTATCCCTCCCGGACCTATCAGTGCACCAATCAGGAATGCTGGATCAATGGCCGCCAGGAAGACGAAAATAATCGCCGTAATCCCAGCAAGCCACTTCAAAAACGTCAATGCCCATTTAGGGAAATCCTTCCACTCGCAGCACTCCACTCCGGATTGAGTAAAGCGATAGGCAAAATTCATTCGCTGGTGGGTCATGGAGAAAGTTGTAAATAACATGAGCGTGTAAAAAAAAACGCAAGACAGTGTGCGCCAAGGTTGACTCATGCCCTCATATACCGAGTACATGATGAATGAGCCTCCCAGTATTAGTGCGGCCATAAATGTAAACATGCAATTAGCCACAAACGTATTGTAATTGCGTGCCCGAATCGTCCACCCCAACAACTCTGATTCGGCGGCATACTTCCAATGGAGTTGCGGCGGCAGATCAAGTGCTTTGTCAAAATTGAACATTGTAGGGCTCATTGATCCATTCAGTTAGGGACGGCCAGCTTCAACAGCTGGGTGCTTTTTTGGGCCAGTACGATGTCGTCCTTTAGCTCACCGCTAAAGGCATTGTTGGCTCGGTCAGCTTCACTCGCAGCCCACTCAAGCGCCAATCGAAACATATAGCCGCGTCCGTCAGTGCGCTGAAGCACTCCGGCCGGATACTTGACCTCCAATTCAAGGATCGGACTGTCTGTCGAGGTGTCGATCCACACTTGCCAAAGACGGTGCTGTTCGGTGCTGGTATAACTGAAGTCAGCCGGGCTGGTTTTACTGCCGGCACCGTCTGGCAACTGTCCGAGCAGCTTCGGGTCTACCCAGTTTCCGTTGAGAAACTGGTCGTAAAAGCTACTTTTTGTGGTTTGCAGTTCATCTTTAGAAAAATAATTCTTTTCGATCATCGCCGGTTGCAAGGTCACCTCTTTGCCCGCCAACCCGTTGGGCACCTGGACCTGCACCCAGAAGCCCAACCATTTTCTTGGGGTACTGCCGCCGCCGTAATACAAGGCTCTGCCCACGACGCTCGGTCGTTGCAGGGTCTCCAGCAGGGCCTGCATCTGTTTTGGATGGCCCTCTTCACCTAACCATTCAGGTGTTGCCCCGCGTCCCCAGCTGCAACGGTACAGCCATAGACGCAGTCCCTCGCGCTTGTAGCGGTTGGCGGCCATGGTGATCATCAAATAGGCGATTCCGAGGACTGCCACAATGATCGTCACCGGAGTGGACATCACCCAGGCAAAGCTAAACCAACGGCCGAGGACTGCGCCAACTAGTTGGGTCGTGGCAACAAAAGACATCCCGAAAACCACACCAAACTTCATCCACAGCAGCGTTTTTTCTTCCTCACTGGTGGCGCCGCCGGCGTCTTGGGAAATCTGCCAAGCCTCAAGCCCGGTCGCAGTGACTCCCAATACTGCCCACGTCACAGTGCGCAATATCAGGCCTTTCGAAGCCGCTGCAAACTCGTGAGCAATTGCTGATTCGCCAGTCTTTCTCGCAGCAATAGCGTCAGACCATTCGGTGTATCCTGCTTGTGCAAGGGTCAGTGTCCTCCTACCTAGCTGCGTAGACATCTCTCCCGCACGACTCCACGCCGGCCCGACCCACAGCGCCGCAATAGCATTGGCAGCGTAGGCGGCGTTAGCACCCACAGTGCGCCATTCATCGGCAGAAAACTTACCGTCGTTTTGCGCTTGTTTGGCACTGCTATAGACATTCCACAGGTTCAAACCGACCACCAGGGCGGGCAGGGCATTGCCCAGGTTCTGGCCCATCCAGGCTTGGGTGCGTGTCAGATACTCCTGGGTGCCTGCAATTTTCAGTTGCGCCATCACCTCGGTTTGTCCCAGGTCGGCGAGCCAACTGTTGATTTGCGGTATGCCGACACGCAGACGAGTGCTGCCAGACGCTTTGGCGACGATCTGATTGGGGCGTTTCAAGAGCAGGTTTTTCAATTGCTCTTCATGGGATTGCAGAGAGAGGCGCGCTGAGCGTTGATCGTAAGCCGCACCGGGACGGCGCAACACTCCTTTGTCGCCCGTTATTTTATTCTTCACGGTTACGACCTCCAGCAGCCAGGCCTGGTAGTCGCGCTGGTAGGTCGGGTTGAAGGTCAGTTGGGTGGCGCTGGAAATTTCGGTGGAAATCAACACCTGGGGCGCGGCGAGAGTCAGCGCCGCTTGTTGTTTCATCGCCGGTAACAGCAGAGTGCTCAGCCCATGCCAGGCGTCCCTGGCCTGGTTGTTGGCGACCTTGATCAGGGTGGTCATGGCTTGCTTGGCGGCACTGCTCATGGCCTTGTAGAGCTTGCTGTTCTGGACGACCTCCAGGTCGAAGACCGCTTTGATTTCACCGGTGCGGGTGCCAATGTTCGTGGCATCGCCCGAGGAGGTCGGAGCCAACGCGGGTGAGCTGCCGTCGCCTTCACTGCCCTGGTCATCAAGCTTGCCGGTAGTGCTGAAGTTGTGCGTCACCTTCTTTATCAAAGTGGCGACTTCCGGGTTGAAGTTGAACAGCGCCATGCTGAACAGTGTGCTCGGTTGCCTGGCCTGTTTGCACAACCACTTTTGCCCGTTCTCCCCATTGCCCAGTGCCGTGTAAATAGCGTGGGCGGTCTCCAGAAGCAGACTGGCTTGGTCTTCATTGCAGGTATCGTGGTAGACCGCCTCAGCGCTGGGGCTGAGTTGGTCGAGCCAGGTGATCAGATCACGCTCGCTGCGTTGACAATGGTCGTGGAGCCGTTGTGCCTCGGTGGTGGTCTGGCTCAGGTACTTCTGTGCTTCGTCAAAGCGCACGTCCTCGCGCCAAAAACGTTTGGCGTTCCATTCTTCAAGGGCTTTTTTCCATTTGTTTTGATCGGGCAGTTGCCCCCATTTAGCCTTGAATGGGGTTTCGGCGGCAGCGACTGTCGATGTGGCTCCCATCTCCACCATTCCAGCTTGATCGGCAGGTACCAGGTCTTTGCCCCGTTCGACTTCATCATTGGTTTTCAGAAGTGTGTACAGGTCATCGGTATAGGCTTGCCGCTGAATCGGGTCTTTGATCGAGGGCGGAATAAAAGGATCGGCATCGAACCCACACAAATTCTGCACGGCAAACGCACTTTGCAGTTTGTGTTGATGCAGGGCTTCGAATTGACTGTGTTCCATGAGCCGACCGATCAGGTTCATGTTCAGGTCATCGACCATCGCCAGTGGATCATCCAAAGCGACGAAGAGGGCAGTATCCTGTGCTGGAACTTTGCCGCGTACCAGGGCTTCTTCAAAGGCCGGCTTGAACGGAGCGCCAGTGTCTGTTGCTTTGGTCGGCAAAAGGGTGCTGGTGAAGGTCGAGGCTTTTTTGCCCGAAACCAGAATATCCGCGACACTTTTACCAAGCTCTGTGATCGCGTCACCGTGGGCGACTTTCCCGCTGCCGCAAAACGCTGGCAGATCAATCTTACGCATCCATTGGGTTTGTTCGGTGGCACTGTTGCGCATCAACTCGCACATGCGCCAGGTCCATTGCACAGGCGAGTAAGCGATACGCAATTGGCTACGTCGCGGATAGAGCAGGTACGGGTGCGTCTCGCCCGGGTTGTTGCGCACGTCCTTGTTCAGCTGGCTGTCGGTCCATTTGTGACGAGTGAACTGTTCGGCTTTTATCTGGTACTCATGAAAGGTCTTGTCGATACTGTTCCACACATAGAGCCAACCGTCGCGCAATTGGCGCAGGGTATAACTGCGTGTTTTCAGCTCTGGCGGTTTGCTTGACCAGTTTTTTGGCAGTGGATGTGGCCCTTGGCTGCTGCCCTTTTTTATCGGGGACTCGTCCAAAGCATAACGCACCGGAAATATAGCCACTTCCCCCTGCATCAGTGGACATTGGCCTTTCCCCATGGGGGTGTTGGTAAACTCTTGGTTACGTCTAGCCTGTTTCAGTTGGGCTTCTGTTGCGGGCTGAGTCATCACACTTCCTTGATCATTTCGACGTCCAGGCAATCGTCATCCATCTGCTGGATACGCAACTCGGGTGAAAGCTTCAGCGCCTTGGGTGTACGGGCCAACCAGTGCTGGTAGGGGGTGTTGGGGTGTAGCGTAAATCCTTCGCCCCAACGCAAAGTGTATTCGACCCAGATCGCGAGGCTGCGTTCGCTCGACAGCCCCCAGGCATCGGCTTCATCCAACCGCTTATTGAACCACTGAGTCCGGGTACTGGTATCCAGTTGTGCCAGGAGCTGAGGATGGCGCCGCTCGAAACTCTGGTTTAGCCGTTCCATGAAGCGCCAACGGGCAGCCTGGTCCAGCGCACTCAGCTGTATTTCTCCCAATTGAGCGTAGGCATCAACCCACTCAGGGGGAGATGCTGCACGAAAAATGCTTCGCCATTCGGATGACCCCGCAAGCTCCCAGGAGTGCTGGTTTTCGGGCACGTGCCAGGCTTCTATCGGGCCAAGCATTGCATCCAAGTGCGCACCTTGATAGCTACCTAACCAATAACGTGCCACCAATGGGTCGGCAAAACGCAGCAGAGCGTTGCTGCCAAGTACATCCGGCGGAGCAATGAAGCGCCGCAAATGGCCCGCTACGATATTCATCGGCGCGAGACTGTACAAAAGGCTGGAGTCTGCCGGTTGAATAGCGTTTTGGAGCGTCTCGCTGATCAAGTCGGATGAGCCTCGAAGCGATACCAATATCGGACCCAGGTCATGCAGCTCTTGCCATCGCGTTCCGATGTACAGCGGCTCAATCTCCAACGGTTCACTGCGCTGGTAGAGATGGGTAATCGCGTCGGGCCGTAATACACCATCAATCAGCAAGAAATTGGCCTGGGAAACATTGTTCACGTAGCGTTCTCCTTCGCCGCTGGCTCCTTGGCCGCTTGCTCACAGATCTCACAGCGTGGGGTGCCGCGCATCAGCGCCTGCCGTTGCGCCGGCACCAGCAACTGCCCAGCCTTGTCCGCATCCGCCTGCTTCAACGGCCCCGGCAATATCGGCGCAGCTCCCGTCCCACTGCCCGGACTGCCGCCGCTGTTCATATTGATCGCCGGCCCGCTGAGGGTCACGCCGCCGGCGTCGATCTTGATGAAGCTGCCGCCGCCCTTGAGGGTCAGTTCGCTGCCGGCTTCGAGCACCACTTTCAGGCCGCTGCTGAGGTGGATTTCCTGACCGGCTTCGATGAATTGGCCGGTGCCGATTTTGATGTGCTGGTTCACGCCGACGGTCAGGTGGTCATTGGCGCGGGTTTCGACTTTGCGGTCTTTGTGGACGGTGTGGTGTTCTTCGGCCTTGAACTCGCTATAGCTGTTGGCCTCGACGGTGTCGTGGCGTTCGTTGCCGACGCGGATTTTCTGGTCGTGCTCGATGTTTTCATCCCAGTCGCGCTGGGCGTGCAGGAAGATCTGTTCCTGGCCTTTCTTGTCTTCGATGCGCAGCTCGTTGTAGCCACCGCCACCGGGTGAGCTGAGGCTCTTGAAAGTACTGCGGGTTTTGTTCGCTGGCAGGTCGTAGGGGACGACGTTTTCCTTGTGGTACAGGCAGCCGCTGATCAGCGGCTGGTCGGGGTCGCCTTCGAGGAAGGTGACCAGCACTTCCATGCCGATCCGCGGGATGGCGATGCCGCCGTAGTGGGCGCCGGCCCAGGCGGACGAGACGCGCAGCCAGCAGCTGGTCTTGTCGTCGGCCGCACCGATGCGGTCCCAGTGAAATTGCACTTTCACCCGACCGTACTGGTCGCAGTGGATTTCTTCACCTTTGGGGCCGGTGACCACCGCGCTCTGGCTGCCAAGGATGCGCGGTTTCGGGTGCATCAGCGGCGGACGGTTGGGCACGTCCCACGGCGTGGCCTGAAAGCGGTTTCGGTAGCCCTGGTGGAAGTCGTCCTTGAGGTCGGTGGTGTCGCTGGTCACCGACTCTTCGAGCACCTGTGGCTGCTTGCCTTCGTGAAGGATTTCAGTGAGCAGCCAGAGATCGTTCCATTTGGCTTTGGGGTGCTGACTCAGGGCGAGGAAATGCCCGCTGACCAGCAGCGGCTGATCGCTTTTGCCTTCGGCCAGTTGGTAGTCGCTGCGGTGCCGTTCAAGGTTTCGCTTGGCCAGGTGCTTGCCACGTTCGCGGTCGATAAAGCGGCCTGGATAGTCGTAGTCTTCGAGGTCCGGTTTGGCGTCGCCACGGGACTCGCTTTCGAGGGTGATGCGCGGCTTTTCGAAGTCGTAGTCGCGGCGCGTGGTACGGCTGGTGCGGGTTTCCAGGCGCAGGTCGAAGCGCTTGATCACCGGGTCGTTGGCGAGCATGCCGGAGTCTTGCTGGTAGGCCACGGGCGCGAGTTTCGGGAACACCGTCTGGTCATCGCCGAACACCAGCTTGTGGGCGGTGGTGCTGTGCTGGAAGTGGTAGTGGATACCTTCTTCCTCGCACAGGCGCTGGATGAAATGCAGGTCCGATTCATCGTACTGAACGCAATACACGCGCTCGGGATAAATCGCCCCGACTTTGAATTCGTAGGCATTGCTTTGGATGCCGTGCTCTTCGAGGACCTGGCCGATGATTTTCGGCACGCTGAGGTTCTGGAAGATGCGTTGGTTGATGCGGTGCGCAAGGTAAGACAGCTGGGGGCGCAGGGTCACCGAGTAGCGGGTCAGGCGTTTACCGGTATCGCCTTGGGCCACGCGATAGATCTGCCCATGAATGCCCGTGCCGTTTTGCGAGAGCTGCAAAAACGCCGGTTTATGCAACAGGCTTTCGAGGTCCAGGGACGGGTTTTCGCTGACCAGTTCGACGTCGAACTGAAATGGCTGACTGATGGCTTCTCGACCAGTGAGGGCAAGTACCTGGAAATCGTTCGCCAGACCTTCTACGGTCAGGGCGAAGTGAGTCTGGTTGGCCGGCGCGAACATCCGATGTTCCTCGTGCAGTGCTGCAGCATCCATCAAGCCCTGAGTGGGCGATCAACGAAGGCAAGAATTCTTGGGTGGCACAAACAACATCGACCAGCAGCGCTGGCCGATGTTTTGTAACGGTCGGCCAGACTTAGCCAGCGACCGGGGAACGCCAGTCATCGGAACCCGAAGTACCGGAGACTTCGTGGGTCCAGGTGATTTTGCGGTAGGTGAACTCTACGTCTTCCAGGTGAGTGAAGTGCGAGTTCGCCGGGTCTTGGCAGTTGTGCATGTAGTCTTTGATGTCGACGATGATCGCGTCTTCAAGCTTGGTGGTGAAGTAGTGTTCCTGGGTGCCGGCAGCCGAAGTGCGGTACCACTGGATGGTGATTTCGGTCAGGCGCTCGCCGGAAGTCAGCGCAGCCAGCAGCAGTGGCGAGGACTTGTCGAAAACCTTGGTGATTTTCACTGGCTTGTGCACGCGCTGGCCGGTGGGTTGGCCGGACTGCGGGTCACGCGGGATGATCACTTCGTGGTTGAAACCCTGAACCATGACCTGGTCTTCGTGACCTTCCTGGTAGGTGTTGCCAACCGAATCAGCGGTGAATGCACCGGCAGTGATAAGGCCTTGTTTGGTGCCAGTGATGGACATATACGCTGGTGTAGCCATGGATGCTCTCCTTGCTGAATAAATGAGGGTGCCCGGGAGGCGAGATCGCCCGGTGGGTACTCCTTACAGATCAAGCTTCGTGCCATGTAGTACATTTCGTATATAAATCAATGATATATGCGTTGTCAGTGTCGGGCTTGTCCGGTTTTTCTGTAGGAAGAGTCGCTAATGTGCGCAAGAAGTTGCGCAGTGCTGCGCAACTTCTTGCGCACTTGGCTACAGGCCTTGTGCGGCTGGGCCTGGAGCAGGATGGGGTGGTGTTTTTCGGAAGGTGAGTGCGCAACTTCTTGCGCACTTTGGTTTTTGGATGCCATTAGCAACGCTGGTCGCTGCAACGAATCGGTGGTGCAGCCTTAGCCTGCGATTGGAACACGCCAGTCATCAGAACCGGATGTATTGGAGATGACATGCTCCCATGTGATTTTGCGGTAGCTGAAGTACACATCTTCCAGGTGAGTGAAGTGCGCGTTGCCAGGGTCCTGGCAATTGGGCATGTGCGACTGGATCTCTACGATGATGGCGTCTTCGAGGGTGGTGGTGAAGTAGAGCTCCTGAGTACCGAGAGTTGAGGTTCGGTACCACTCGATGTGGCATTCGGTCATTTGCTCGCCGCTGGTCAGGGCCGCGAAAAGCAGTGGTGAGGACCTGTCGAAGATTTTGGTGATCATCAGGGGTTTGTGAACGCGTTGACCGGTTGGCTGTCCGGACTGCGGGTCGCGAGGGATGATGACCTGGTGACTGAATGCTTGAACCAGAATCTGATCTTGATGGGCGTCCTGATAGACATTCCCTACCGAGTCTCGAGTGAGGTTGCCCTCAGTGATGAATCCTTGCGTGGCGCCTGATAGGGACAGATATGCGGGTGTTGGCATGAATGCTTTCCTTGCCTGATCAATCGAAGGTATCCGGGAGAGGAAAATCGCCCGATGCACACCTGATAGTGATCAAGCTTCATGCCACTTAAATTTAATCTATAAAAATCAATAAGCTATAGTTTGTCTAAAGCTGATATCGATAAATTTTCAAGAAAAGTGCGCAAGTTCTTGCGCACCACAGCGCAAGAACTTGCGCAGTGCCTTGAAAGCCATACAGGCGATGCTGCGAGTCTGATCAAAAGCTGGTTATCCACAGGCATGCTGCGCAAGTTCTTGCGCATCATGGCCATGTGACTGCCTGTAGTGCCGACTTCAGAACGGCGATAGAAACCTTTATCTGACCGCCCTCAAGACGAACAGCTGATCTCCAGATGCTTGCCCCACTCAGGCGGGCGCTCGGCCCAGGCATCGAAACCCTTGATGTCGACGAAGTCGTCGCGCAAGCGGGCGACGGCAAGTTCGGCGGCTTGATCGCCCAAACGGCGGTAAAACGGGCTGTAGTCGACGCTGCTGTTTTGCATCAGTTGCAGCAGGTTTTCGACCAGTTGCTGGTCGTCTTCTTCGCCAGTGGCGCTGTCAGGATCGCGCGCAGAGTTAGTGAGCCTGCTCGAACAGGGCATTGCTTGGCAGTAACGAACTCAGTGTCTTCAGGTAGCTCTCCAGCAGGTGTTCTGGCAGATAAACCTCGAACATGTCATTGCGGTCAGCCTGATAGGCGATAACCCGGTTATTTTGGCGGTCGATTAGCACGCGTTGACAGGTGCTCCAGGGTGCCGAGATTTTCGAGCGCGTGTTGAGGTCCAATCCCAACCAAGAGCGTGGACCTATCAGGGTCACTGCGACGGGCAGTGCGAGCAACCAGGTCAGTGGCGGGTTGTCGAGTATCAGAACAAAACTCAGTAGAGGGACGCCGATCTGCAGCAGTTCAAGGATCCGGCCTGCATGGTTCGGGACGGCCAAATGCTGCAGGCACCAACCATTACCGGTGTGGATGCTGTAGTGATAGGTGATTTTGCGGTGAACCACCATGGTCCACAGGTAACCGGTGATGAACAGCCAGGCCGCGCCAAAGCCAGTGCTGAACAGCACGGACTTTGCCTCACCGCCGGGTGCGCTGAAGTGCTCTTCATAGAGGCCGTATGTCAGGGAGATGACTCCGAACAGCACCAACAACGCCATCGTGATATCCCATGCACCGGTCGGCCGTGTTTGAACGTTGATCGACCAGCTCATGAGCGCGGGCTCAGTCGAGTCCGATTCTTGTGCAAGGAAGTCGTTTTTGCCGCCATTGCTCATCACTCCGATACCTCGTCTTGGTTAGAAAGGGGCATCGTTGCAGCAATGGGCGTTTGAGCGTCTTCGGCATGAGGCCGACGTTGGCGAATCCGCCGTAACATGTTGATGCCGTAAGCAATGCATAGCCCGCCACTGGCGTAAGCCACGAAACCACTTGAATTTGAAGCGATACGCCCAAATGCTGCCAATGAAAATCGCCAGTGACAGCACTTGGAGCAGCATGATGCCGATAGACAGCAATCCTTGCACGGGAACGTCCTTGTCGCGTGTTGTTACGGGGTGGCAGGAGGGGGGCAGTAAAAACTCATGAAGCAATCGTGCTCGGCGTAATACCTGATCGCCTTGAGCAACTCGACGTCTGTTACCGAGGGTTTGTGCTGCAGTGCACTCATCACCACATCTTCGAGCAAGTCGTCACTGAACCAGAACTCAAGACCCTGGCGGATGACAAAGTCCGGATAGATTTCTTCGTCGTTGTCGGTGATTTGCGGAAAGGCTTCGATCACGCACACGGTTTGCAAGGTGATGGTGCTGGAATCCTGAGTGCCATAGACACAGAAATGCAGGGTTTTTTCCTGTTGTCTGAGAAGCCCGATCAGTTCTCCGATGCTGAGATGCTGTTGGTAATGCATGGAACGTCCCTGTTCATTTTTCGAGTAAACATTTAACTGGCCGGTCGGTACTTGACGGGTTTCAAGACGAACAACTGATTTCCAAATGCTTGCCCCACTCCGGCGGCCGCTCTGCATAACTTTCCATCCCAGGTTGTTCCTCGAACGGTTTGCTCAGTACCGCGTGCAGACGGCGGACCTCGGCATAGTCGCCACTCTCCGCCGCATCGATGGCTTTCTGCGCCAGGTAATTGCGCAGGATGTAGAGCGGATTGACCGCGTGCATGCGGGCGCGGCGCTGTGCTTGATCGCTGTTACCGTCGCGGGCGACGCGTGCGCAGTAGCGCTCGGCCCAGGCATCGAAGCCCTTGATGTCGACGAAGTCGTCGCGCAAGCGGGCGACGGCAAGCTCGGCGGCTTGATCGCCCAGACGGCGGAAAAACAGGCTGTAGTCGACGCTGCTGTTTTGCATCAGTTGCAGCAGGTTTTCGACCAGTTGCTGGTCGTCTTCTTCGCCAGTGGTCAAGCCGAGTCGACGGCGCATCAGGTCCAGGTAATGAGCCTGATACAGCGGGAAGTACAGGCCGAGGGTTTCGCGCAGGGCTTCGACGCTGATGAATGGTGTCAGGGCCTGGGCCAGTGCGCTGAGGTTCCATTGGCCGATCGGCACTTGATTGCTGAACGAGTAGCGACCCTGATCATCGGAATGGTTACAGATGAAGTTGGCGTCAAAATCGTCGAGGAAGGCAAACGGACCGAAGTCGAAGGTGACGCCGAGGATCGACATATTGTCGGTGTTCATCACCCCGTGGCAGAAGCCATAGGCCTGCCATTTGGCGATCAGCTCGGCGTTGCGCTCGACGACTTCGCGGAACATCGCCAGGTACGGTTCCGGCTGTTCCAGGCACTCGGGGAAATGCATCGCCAACACGTGTTCGCCGAGGGCTTTCTGCTGTTCGGGGCGTTTGGTGTAGTAGAAATATTCGAAATGCCCGAAGCGCACATGGCTCGCTGCCAGGCGCAGGACCATGGCCGCGCGTTCCTGTTTCTCGCGCCAGACCGGGGTGTTCGAACCAATGACGCACAGTGCGCGGGTGGTCGGGATGCCCAGTGCGTGCAACGCTTCAGACGCCAGGAACTCACGAATCGATGAACGCAGCACCGCCCGGCCGTCGCCCATGCGCGAGTACGGCGTTTGCCCGGCACCCTTGAGGTGCAAGTCCCAGTGTTCGCCGGCCTCGTTGTAGACCTCGCCCAGCAGCAGCCCGCGACCATCGCCCAATTGTGGGTTGTAGGAACCGAACTGGTGCCCGGAATAGACCATCGCCCGCGGCTCGGCTTCTGCCCACAGCTTGTGACCACCGAACAGTTCGGCGAACACTGGCGTTTCGGCAACACTCGGGTCGAGGTCGAGCAGGGCCATGGCCGCCGGGCTGGCAACCACCAGTCGTGGTTCGCCGATGGGCTCAGGCAGTACATGAGTTGAGAGCGCGTCGCCCAGGCGGGCGAAGCGGTTGTCGAAGGTCAGTTCGTCGAGGGCTTTCAACGGCCATCTCCAGCAGAATGTCCGAGCATTCTGCTGGGGAATGGCGCGTGGCGTCCAGTCAGTCGAGTTGTACCGATGGCGGCTCGGGTGGGGTCTTGCCTGTATTTGGAGCCTTGGCGGGTTTGACTGCATCGCTGGTCAGCAACAGCTGTTCCTGGCCTGTCAGGTTTTTCAGGTGGATATCTACCTGACGGAAAGCGATGTTGATGTCGTGCTTCTTGAACTCGCTGTTGATGAACCGGTTGATTTCATCGAGTGCCGGGTTACGGTCGCCGAGGTCGCGCACGTGAATACGCAGCTCGTGATCCAGGGTGCTTTCACCAAAGTTCAGGAAGTACACCGAGGGCGCAGGGTCCTTCAGCACGCGCGGGTTTTCCATGGCCGCTCTGAGCAGCAGGGTACGTACCAGCTCCAGATCCGAATCGTAGCCGACGCCCAGCTTGAGGGTGACCCGGGTCACGGTGTCGGTCAGCGACCAGTTGATCAGTTGCCCGGTGATGAACGTCTTGTTCGGGACAATGATGTCCTTGCGGTCGAAGTCGGTGATGGTGGTGGCGCGGATGCGAATTTTGCTCACCGTGCCCGACAGGTTGCCGATGGTGATCGTGTCGCCGATCCGCACCGGGCGTTCGAACAGGATCATGATCCCGGAGATGAAGTTGGCGAAAATCTCCTGCATACCGAAACCCAGGCCGACCGAGAGTGCGGCCACCAGCCATTGCAGTTTGTCCCAGCTCACGCCGAGGGTCGACAGGGTGGAAACGAAACCCACACCGGCAATCACATAGGTCAGCAGGGTGGTCGTGGCGTAGGCACTGCCCTGGGCCAGATCGAGCTTGGACAGCACCAGCACCTCGAGCAACCCCGGCAGGTTTCGCGCCAGGGCTACGGTAATACCGATGATGATCAACGCCCCGAGCATGTCGCCGATGCTGATCGGCACCATGCTCATGTTGGCGCCGACACCGCTGGTGTATTCGTACAACGTGATGTTGTCGAGGTACGAGAACACCGAGATCAGGTCTTTCCAGACCCAATACAATGCAGCGATGAAGCCGCCGAGCAAGGCCAGGCGGATCAGGCGCAGCGACTGTTCGTTGACTTTCTCGATGTCCAGTGTCGGTTCTTCGACGACCGCTTCACCGTCGCCGGCTTCTTTGGCGGCCTGGCGTTTGGTCAGGGCGCGCTGGTAGGCCAGGCGCCGCGCCGCGACGGCCAGACCGCGCACAAAGGTGGCTTCGATGATCAGCCAGAACATCAGCAGGTACAGGGTGTTGATCAACCGGTCGCTGAGTTTCAGTGCGGTGTAGAAGTAGCCAAAGCACACGGCGATAAACAAGGCGATCGGCAGCACAGTGAATAGAACGCCGACAGCTTTGCGAAACAGGGAGGCGCTGTTATGGGTCGGACTGTTGATCAGCAGGCGGCTGAGCAGCCAGGCCATCAAGGCGTAGCAGGTCAGCACCACGGCGATGCCGATTACGTCGTCCGTCAGGGCCGCCGGTTGTAATTCGGCCACCGCCACCACGGCGACCAGCGCCAGTACGACCAGGCCAAGACGACGGATCCAGCCGCGGAGGAATTCCACCTGCGGTCTTTCCCAGCGAAAGTGCAGTTCTGCCACGCCACCCGGCGCAAGTATCCGGTACGCGGTATAGAACAGCAGCCACGCCTGGGCAATTTGCAACAGGGCGGCGCCGAGGTTGGCGTTTTGCCCGCGGGCGTCGATCTGCAAGGCGAAACCGCACAGCGCCAGGGCCAGTGACACCGGCATTGCCAGCAGCACGTTGATCAGGATCGCCTGTGGTGTGTGCCATTGACTGTCACGTTTGAAGTGACCGATGTCCTGGTGCACCTTGTTCAGTCGCGCATAGAGGTACTTGCGCCGCCAGACCAGGAAGCCGATCAGCAGCACCAGCGGCAGAAACAGCAGTGGTCGCTGGGTCAGGCCGTCGGCCAGCTCGCTCAGGCTCGAAGCCCACGGCAGAGTGACGACCTGTTTCTCCAGGCGGTCCGGCACGCCGCGCATCCATTCGAAATCCAGCGGCTTGTTGCTGGGAATCCAGAACATCTGTTCGTCGAGGGTCGCGCGCAGGTTCTGAGCGGTAGTGAGCAACTGTTTCTGGTTCAGTTGCAGGGTGATGGATTCGTTGAGCAGCGCACTCAGTTCGCGGCTCAGGCGCTCCAGCAGGTCGGCGCGGGTGACAGCCAGGTCCAACAGGTTCTTGCGCAGTTGCGGGGTGACCTGATCGGGTGGCTGGCTCGCCAGCAAGTTATCCACATAGGCGCCGGGCGTGCTGATCAGTTCGCGTTGTTGATTGACCTCGAACTGGTACAGGCGAATGTCGGCGATGTCATTGGCCAGGTCCCGATCAAGCTTGAGGCGGGGCAAGGCCTGCTTTTGTTTGTAGAGGATCTTGGACAGCAACAGACTGCCCTTGAGCACGCTGATCTGCTCGTCCAGCGCGGCGTCGCTTTGGGTCACGCTGTCGAGTTGTTGCTTGGTCTGCAGGTTCTGCTGGGTCAGTTCGTTGAGACGGTCGGTGCTTTTGAGCAGGTAGTCGGAGAGCTTGAGATTGGCGGCGCTTTCGGTGGCCAGCAGATTGCTGCCGCCAGCCTTTTGCGCTTCGATCGATTGCTGGGTCACCGTCTGTTGAGACTGGGCCAGGCGCTTTTGGTTGATCAGGGTTTGCAGGTCCTGGATCTCCCGCTCCATCCGTGCGGTTTTTTCCAGCAGCAAGTCATGTTGGCTGCTGCCCAGGTCCTGCAGTTGACTGTTGCCAGCCAGTTCCTGACGACGCAGCGGGATCAGCGCATTCAACGCTGCCAGCTCGGCGTTGAGGGTGTCGCGTTGTTCATTCGTCAGGGCTTTGCCGTTGTCTCTGCCCAGCTTGAGGATGCTGTTGATTTGCAGGATGCGTGTCTGGCTGGTGCTGATCTCGGCCTGGGCGCGCTCGGGGCGGGTCTGGGCGGTGATGATCAGGCTGTTGGCATCGGCCAGGGCTTTTTGCAGATCGCTTTGCTGGGTGCTGCGTTCAGTCAGCATCTGCTCGAGTTGTGGCACCGACAGGTTGGCGTAACGTTGCTCGACCGGTACGGCTTTGCTGGCCTTGAGGCGCTCCAGCTCACGCTGGTTTTCGATGTTCTGCTTGGGGGCCGTGCTCAGTTGCTGCTTGAGGTTGTCCAGACGCTTTTCATAATCGTCGCGGTTGGACAACTGGGTCAGCGTCTGTTGCAGCACCAGTTGCAGGGCTTTTTGATCGGCCTCGGGCAGCTTGCGCTCGGCGATCTTGTCCAGGCTCTTCTGGACAGACTCGGCGGACGGTGGTTCGGCCGCTTGCAGGGTGCCGACGGAGAGACTCAGCCCTAGCAGGGCAATAGCTAAAAATGTGCGCAAAGTTGGCATAGAGACCGATCGAAAACGTAACGAAAAAAGGAGTTTAGAGGAACAATCCGGGGCCCGGGCGACTTCCTTCGGGAAATCTGACGCCCACTTTGGCGATCTTGTTCCCATCCATGACTGCGACAGTCCAAATGGTGTTATTCCATTCCACCTGGTCGCCGACCACCGGGGCACCGCCGACTTTCTGGGTGATGAAACGACCCAGCGGCATGTCCGGATCGACCCCTTCGAGTTGCAGCCCGTACAGCGCTGAAACCGCGCCCAGCTGGGCGTCGCCTTCCAGAACGAAGTCGCCGAAGAAGCGCAAATCGAGACCTCGTTGGGGGGCCTGGCTGAAGAGTTTTCCGAGTGCCGGCAGGTTGTGTTCATGGCCGATTACGCAGAGCAAATCGCCGACTTCGAGTACCGTACTACCCGACGGGTGGAGCAGTTGCTGGCCACGAAACAGCGCCGCGATACGCGTGCCTTCGGGCATTTTCAGCTCGCGAAGCGCGGCGCCGATGCACCATTTCTCCGCGCCAAGGCGATAAACGAACAACTCCCACTCGCTGGTGACATGCACTTCGAGAGCAGCCCGGGAGATTGGCGCGGGTTCTGGCGGGACAGTCACCTTCAGCAGCTTGGCGACCCACGGCAGGCTGGTGCCCTGCACCAGCAGCGAAACCAGCACGATGAAGAACGCGAGGTTGAAATACAGCTGGGCATTCGGCAGCCCGGCCATCAACGGGAACACCGCCAGAATGATCGGTACCGCACCGCGCAGGCCAACCCAGGAGATAAAGGCCTTTTCGCGCCCATGGAAAGCCTTGAACGGCAGCAGGCCGACCAGCACCGACAGCGGACGCGCAAACAGAATCATCCACAGCGCCAGGCCGAGGGCGGGCAGGGCGATGGGCAACAAGTCGTGAGGTGTCACCAGCAGCCCCAGCACCAGGAACATACCAATTTGTGCCAGCCAGGCCATGCCGTCGAGCATGTGCAGAATGCCGTGGCGGCTGCGCACCGGACGGTTGCCGATCACCAGGCCGCACAGGTACACCGCAAGAAAGCCACTGCCGTGCAAGGCGTTGGTCAGGGCGAACACCACCAGACCGCCAGCGATCACCAGAATCGGGTACAGGCCGGCAGCCAGGTGGATTCGATTGACCATTTGCAGCATCAGCCAGCCACCGCTCAGACCGATGATCGCGCCGATACCGAACTCGCGGACCAGGTGCCCGAGCAGGCTCCAGTGCAGACCTGTCTGGCCGCTGGCGAGCATGTCGATCAGGGTCACGGTGAGAAACACCGCCATCGGGTCGTTGCTGCCGGATTCGATTTCCAGGCTGGCGGTCACCCGCTCGTTCAGGCCTTTGCCACCCAGCAGCGAGAACACCGCCGCGGCGTCGGTGGAGCCGACAATGGCACCGATCAGCAGGCCCTGGATCAGGTTCAGGTTGAACAACCAGGCGGCGGCCATGCCGGTCAGCACGGTGGTGATCAGCACCCCGACCGTGGCCAGTGACAACGCCGGCCACAATGCCACGCGGAAACTCGCGACCCGGGTGCGCAACCCGCCGTCGAGCAGGATCACGGCCAGCGCGAGGTTGCCGACCAGATAAGCGGTGGGGTAGTTATCGAAGATGATGCCGCCGCCGTCGACGCCGGCAGCCATGCCCACGGCCAGGATGATTACCAGAATCGGGATCCCGAGGCGGGACGAAAGTGAGCTCACCAGAATGCTCGCACCTACCAGCAACGCGCCGATCAAGAACAGGCTGTTGATGGTCGTCGCATTCAATGGCAGTACTCCAGAAAGCTAAAGGCGGGCGCAAACTGACCATGCAGTCTGCGTGCCAGCGATTCTAACCTGTTGAAATGTGATGCTGTCAAAAAGCTTTTGACGGCGCTCAACCACAGCCCCTTGGGTCGGGTGCGATCATTGTGGCGAGGGAGCTTGCTCCCGCTGGGGCGCGCAGCGGCCCGAAAACAGACGCTGTGGTCTTCCAGAAAAAACTCATCAGCAATTTTACGGCTGCTGCGCACCCCAGCGGGAGCAAGCTCCCTCGCCACAGGGTATTCAGTGACCGTTAAAGGCTAAACCGCCCAACCATATTGTTCAGGTCCAGCGCCAGGCGCGACAGCTCGTTGCTGGCGGCGCTGGTCTGGTTGGCGCCAGTGGCCGACTGCACCGACAGGTCGCGGATGTTCACCAGGTTGCGGTCGACTTCACGGGCCACTTGGGCCTGCTCTTCGGCGGCGCTGGCGATCACCAGGTTGCGCTCGTTGATTTCGACGATGGCGCTGTTGATGGTGTCCAGCGACAGTCCGGCACCACGGGCGATGTTCAGGGTCGATTCAGCGCGTTCGGTGCTGTTGCGCATCGAATCAACGGCGTGTTCGGTACCGCTCTGGATGCTGCCGATCATGCGTTCGATTTCGCTGGTCGATTGCTGCGTGCGATGCGCCAGGGCGCGAACTTCGTCGGCCACCACCGCAAAACCGCGACCGGCTTCACCGGCACGCGCAGCCTCGATGGCGGCGTTCAGCGCCAGCAGGTTGGTCTGGTCAGCCAGGCCGCGAATCACGTCCAGCACCTTGCCGATGTCACGCGACTCGTTGGCCAGATCGCCGATCAGCGTGGCAGTGCTCTGTACATCGGCGCTCATGCGTTCGATGGCACTGACGGTTTCCTGCACCAGGTCACGGCCGTCACCGGCAGAAGTGGTGGCGTTTTTCGAGGCTTCGGAGGTGCTCACCGCGTTGCGCGCAACTTCTTCCACGGCGCTGGTCATTTCGTTGACGGCCGTTGCGGCTTGCTCGATTTCGTTGTTCTGCTGAGTCAGGCCACGAGCGCTTTCGTCGGTGACGCTGTTCAGCTCTTCGGCGGCGGAGGCCAGCTGAGTCGCCGAACCCGAGATCCGCTGCAGGGTGTCGCGCAGTTTTTCCTGCATCTTCAACATGGCCTGCAACAAGCGGCCAGCTTCGTCGCTACCGTCGACGATGATCGGTCGGGTCAGATTGCCCTCGGCGATTTCTTCAGCCGCGCTCAGTGCCTTGGCGATGGGCTGCGTGATGCTGTTGGTCAGCAGCCAGGCAAACAGCAGGGTCAAACCCGTGGCGATCACCAGCAGGGTCACTACCAGATTGAAGGCGGAGGAATATTGGTCGGCGGCTTTCTGGTTGAAGTCGGCGGCTTGATCGTTGTTGATCTCCACCAGGCGGTTCAGAGTGGTGTTAATCGCATCGGAGTTGGTCAGCAATTCGGTATTCAGAAGCGTGCGCAGTTCGTCGAGTTGGTTATTACGCGACAGCGTCTTCATCCGGTCCTCAATCTGGCGGTACTGACCCATCAATTGCACGTACTGGTCGTAGGTCGTGCGTTCCAGAGGGCTGCTGATCAGTTTTTCATAGGCGGTCTGCGCCGCACGGATCTGCTGGCTGCGGGTGTCGAGCAACTCCATGGTTTTTTGCTGGATATCCGGTTCGCGGTTGACCAGCAGGCGATAGGCCAGAGTGCGCTGGCGCAGGCCGAGTTGAGTGAACTCGTCCAGGGCCTTGATGCTCGGCACGCTGTTCTGAACGATGTCTTCGCCGGCAGCGCGAATCTTGCTCATCTGGTTCAAGGCGAACACACCCAGAATCAACATCAGTGCGCCAATCAGGGTGAAACCTGCGAACGCCCTGGGGGCGATATTCATATTGCGAAGGGACATGGTGTTCACCGTAAAGCGCGCATTGGCACGAGTCTGAGACGAGGTATGTATGACTTATCGGTCATACGACTAAAGTCTTGAGCCGCTGTGCGCTTTTGCCGCAGATTGGTCGCACTGACGAGCTGTCAGGAACCAGAGCGGACAAACGCAGTCTTTAAAACTCGCAAGCAAGGTTGCCGCCAGGCAAATCAAGGCTTTACGCCTGAATAACCCTGGCGCCAGTGGTGACTTTTCTTTATCGTACGCGCCCTTTGAAAATGCTCGGAAAATCAAAATGTTGGAAGCATCCCTAAGCCAATTGGAACAACTGGTCAGCGACCTGGTGCAACAGAACCAGGAGCTGCTCGGCACGAACGCAACCCTGAGCGCAGAACTGGCCCAGGCCAAGGATGAAAACGAAAGCCTGCAACTGAGCCTGATGGAACAGGAAGAGAAGCAGGGCGCCACCGTTGCGCGCATTCAAGCGCTGGTTGAGCGCGTGAGCGCAGGTCCTGTGAACGCATGAGACACGGTGCCGACGGGATAAAAGTCGTCTCGATTCTTGGGGAAGACTATTCGATCAAGGCGCCGGCCGGGGAAGAGCAGACCCTGCTGGACGCCGCATTAATGTTGAAAGCGGTGCTGGCCGAGACCAAAAAGAAATACCCGACCCTGATCGGGGACAAACTGCTGGTGCTGACGGCAATGAACCTGTGCTCGCAGCAGCTCGAAATGCAGAAACGTCATCAGCGGGAACTCGACCGTTACCAAGAGCAAGTCAGCGCCACGGTTGAAGTGATTTCGAAGACGATCAATCAGGCTTGATCAGCTTGCGCACAACCAAAGAGTAGATTGTCGATTTAGTTGTATACAATCGGCACGGCTGTTGCAGTAGTTTTGCCTCTTACTCTTTGGGGGTGCTTCATGCAGTTCTGGCGACGCAGTATTCAATGGCAGTTGATCCTGAGTATGGGCACCGCCCTGCTGGTCAGTATTCTGATCGTGGTCGGCATTTATACCCTGGTGGTCAACCGCCTTGCCCAGCGCTATCTGGTCGAGCAAGCGCTGCCGTCGAGCATCGAAGCGATGCGCAACGACATCGAGCGGATTCTGGTCCAGCCGCTCACCGCGGCCAAGGACATCGCCAGCAACAGCATGGTGCGCGAGTGGTTGGCCGAAGGAGAAAACGCCGACCGGGCCAGCGGCTTCGTCAGCTACCTGGAAGGTATCCGCGCCGAGCATAAAGCCTTTACCGCGCTGATCGCTGGCACTGCGTCGGGCCACTACTTCACCGAAAAAGGGCTTGATCGGACCCTCAGTCGATCCAATCCCGCAGACGCCTGGTTCTACGCCTTCCTCGACGGCAACCAGCCGCGCACCCTTAATATCGACAACGATACGGCGACCGGCGAATTGGCCTTGTTCATTGACCTCAAGGTCTCGCAGGGCGGCAAAGTCGTGGGTGTTGCCGGGCTGGGCCTGAGCATGAAGGAACTCTCGGAGCTGATTCACAACTTCAGCTTCGGCGAGCGCGGGAAGGTCTATCTGGTGCGTTCCGATGGGTTGATCCAGGTTCATCCCGAGGCCGGGTTCAGCAACAAACGCCAGTTGGCCGAGCAGATCGGCGGCCCGGCGGCGCAAGCGGTGATGGGCCATCAAGGCCCGACCAGCAGCGGCTTTGTGCGCGATGGTGAAGACTACCTGGCCCTGAGCCTGCCATTACGCGATCTGGGCTGGACGCTGGTGGCCGAAGTGCCGCAATCGCAAATTTACGCCGAGGCCCGACAGGCGATGTGGCTGACCAGTGCCATCGGTCTGGGCGTTGCACTGGTGTGCCTGTTATTGGTGGTGTTGCTGGCTCGTGGCCTGGTGCGGCCGATCCGGCAGGTAACAGCGGCACTGGTAGCGATTGGTAGCGGTGGTGGCGATTTGACCCACAGGTTAGATTCCAGTCGTGCCGATGAGCTGGGTGATCTGGCTCGCGGCTTCAACCGGTTCCTTGAAAATCAACGCAACATGATCGGCGAAGTGCTGGCCACCAGCGAGCGTTTGCGCACCGCTGTCGGGCAGGTTGCGCGAGTGGTGGAGAACACTGCCGAGCGTTCCGGTCGGCAGCAGGAAATGACCGACATGGTCGCCACTGCCGTGCACGAGATGGGCCTCACCGTGCAGGAAATTGCACAGAACGCCGGCAACGCGGCGGTCGCCTCACAAACCGCCCGCGATGAAGCCTTGCAGGCGCGTGAAGTGGTCGGCGGTTCCATTCGGCATATCGAAAGCATGTCCGATGAAATCGGTATTGCGGCCAGTGCTGTCGGCGAGCTGGCGACGCAGGTTGCGTCCATTGATCAGGTGCTGGCGGTGATTCGCGGGATCTCCGAGCAGACCAACTTGCTGGCGTTGAACGCAGCCATTGAAGCCGCGCGGGCCGGAGACATGGGCCGCGGCTTTGCAGTGGTGGCGGATGAAGTGCGGACACTGGCACGCCGTACGCAATCGTCCACCGATGAAATCCAGCAGATGATCGGCAGCCTCAAGCAGGGTGCGGAGAATGCCGTGTCGTCGATGCACTCAGGGCAAGCGGCGACCGGAACCGGCGTGGAGTCGAGCCAGCGCACCGGGGCGTCGTTGACGGCGATTACCGGGCAGGTCGAGCGCATCAGCGACATGAACCATCAAGTGGCGACGGCCACCGAAGAACAGTCGGCGGTGACTGAAGAGATCAACCGCAACGTGCAGGGGATTTCCGATCTGGCGCGGGCTACGGCGGGTGAGGTGAGGGCGTGTCGGGAGGATTGCCAGACGTTGCAGCGGTTGGCGGATGATTTGGCGCGGCAGATGGGTGGGTTTCGGTTGAGTTGAACCTGATCGTTTCGGTCTTGCAGACGCGCCGATAAGAGCGCGTCTGCAAGACCGCAACTACACCTTTATCAACAAGATCTCCCGCCCATAAAAATCGACCCCGCCCATTGTCAGCAAGTAAAAAACCCACTTTACCTTAACTCGCCATTCTGCTGCTTGTTCATCAATGTAGATATCGTCTGCAGCCAGCGTTCTGAACATGTCGTCTTGTGTGATCGATACATTGTTTCTATAACGTTTGGTCGGAGTTATAATTTCATTGATGTAAGTGTTGTTGTCTGCCTTTATGTGTCTCTTTTCAGTGATTCGTACGTTACCTTGATCCTTCACTGCATCGTTGACCCTGGCCGACAAGAAAAATTGATTGTCAGTGAGCTTTACATAAGGGTCTATTTTTATTTCTGGCGTTTCCTTGCGTAATGGGGTGCCATAAACCGTTGCATTCCATTGATTGGGCCCGGTGTACGTAAACTCTTTGTAAGTGACACGGTGGGTGCCTAGATAGTGGTCGTCCGCCGAAGTGACTTCGAACATCGCCGTCGCTGATGTTTTTACACTGGATTCAGCATTGTCGGGAGTTGATGTGATGCTTATCTGCGTTTCTTCATCAGAAAGCCGGTTATGGTTTTTGGTGATCACTGTGGAAAGAGTTGAGTTTTTATTCGTCCAGACAGTTCCGTTTCGCAACGGCGTATTTGAGATCGATGCGAGGATGCAGTAATCCTTTGTTATAAGCCCTGAAAGTTTTATGGATCGCTCTTCGAAAGTTTGGCTGTTCATGGTGATTCGCTCGTTTAGAGGTAAGAGGTGGACCTTGAGTCCATACTTGCCGGGCAAACTGGATGTCCCGCGAAAATACCTTATCCTGCATCCTTAACGTGCACACCTGTCATATATGACAGGTGTGCACGTACTGACATACGATGTTGGCTACCCGCTCAGTTACTGTCAGGGATCAGAACCACTCTTCCTGCATGCTCAGGCAAACATCATCCCGCGCCTCAAGAATCGCCAGTTCATGATGGCAAGCCGGCACTTCCCACGTCAGGAAATACCGCGCCGCTTGCAGCTTGCCTTTATAGAAGCCGACATCCGCCGCATTGCCCTTGGCCAACCCTTCTTCTGCGCAGATCGCCTGTTCCAGCCAGCGCCAGCCGATCACCGTGTGGCCAAAAACTTTCAGATACAGCGCCGAGTTCGCCAGACTGCTGTTGACCTTGCCTTGGCCCAGATCCGTCAGCAGGCCGATGGTCACGGTTTGCAGGCGTGCCACCAGTTTTTCCAGCGGCTCACGCAGTGGCGTTAATGATTCGTACGCATGGGCGCGTTTGGCGGTATTGGCGATCAGTTGGATCAATTGCTTGAGCCCGGCGCCGCCGTTTTGCGCCAGTTTGCGACCCAGCAGGTCCAGCGACTGAATGCCGTGAGTCCCTTCATGAATCGGGTTCAGGCGGTTGTCGCGGTAGTACTGTTCCACCGGGTACTCGCGGGTGTAGCCGTGGCCACCGAGGATCTGGATCGCCAGTTCGTTGGCCTTCAGGCAGAACTCCGATGGCCAGGATTTAACGATCGGCGTCAGCAGGTCGAGCAATTCATGGGCCTGTTTACGCTCGGCTTCGGTCTCCAGCGTGGTGGTGTCGTCGAACAGTCGCGCGGCATACAAACCGAGGTCGAAGGCGCCTTCGACGTAAGCCTTTTGGGTCAGCAGCATGCGTTTGACGTCGGCGTGCTGAATGATCGAGACCGGCGCAGTGTTCGGGTCCTTGCTGTCCGGCAGGCGACCTTGCGGGCGTTCGCGGGCATATTCCAGCGAGTACAGGTAACCGGCGTAACCGAGCATCACCGCGCCCATGCCGACGCCGATTCGCGCTTCGTTCATCATCTGGAACATGCAGCTCAGACCTTGGTGCGGCTTGCCCACCAGGTAGCCGACACACTCGCCGTTATCGCCGAAATTCAGCGCGGTGGAGGTGGTGCCGCGCCAGCCCATCTTGTGAAACAGCCCGGCCAGCAGCACGTCGTTGCGCTTGCCCAGGCTGCCGTCATCGTTGACCAGGAATTTAGGCACGATAAACAGCGAAATGCCTTTCACCCCGGCCGGTGCATCCGGCAGTTTGGCCAGCACCATGTGCACGATGTTTTCCGACAGCGGGTGGTCGCCGCCGGAGATGAATATCTTGTTGCCCTTGAGTCGGTATGTGCCATCGGCGGCCGGTTCGGCGCGAGTGCGGATGTCCGACAGCGAGGAGCCGGCGTGAGGTTCGGTCAGGGCCATGGTGCCGAAGAAGCGGCCGTCGATCATCGGTTGCAGGAAGCGCCGTTTCTGCTCATCGGTACCGAAGCTTTCAATCAGGTTGGCCGCGCCCATGGTCAGGAACGGGTAGGAGGTCGTCGCGGCGTTGGCGGACTGGAAGTGCGCGAAGCAGGCTTGCGACAGCAGCGTCGGCAACTGCATGCCGCCGGCCTCGAAGCTGCGTGCGGCGTTGAGAAAGCCGGCTTCGAGGAATGCATCCACCGCAGGTTTCACTTCCGGAATCAGGATCGCCTTGCCGTCTTCGTAGCGCGGTTCGTGCTCGTCACCCTTGCGGTTGTGCGGGGCAAAGAACTTCTCGGCAAGGCTGCGCGCCGTACCAATGGCGGCGTCGAACGTCTCGCGATTGTGCTCGGCGAAACGCTCGCGCAGGGTCAGGCCCTCGGCATCAAGGACTTCATACAGCTCGAAAGCCAGATTGCGGGAACTGAGCAACGTCTCGGACATGGCGGCCTACCTATATTGGAATGGACCGAGTCTAGGTGCGGGGAGGGTGGGCTGAACAGGATGATTGATGCGGGTGATGGAGGGGCAAAAGATCAACCGGGCGCCCATTGCAGGCACCCGGTCGTATTGCGGTTTAACCGATAGTCATCAAGCTGGCATTACCACCCGCTGCAGCGGTGTTGACGCTCAGCGCACGCTCGATCACCAGGCGTTCCAGCGCAATGTTGGTTTCGCCCTGCGACAGGCCCTGAACCCCAATGATCGCGCCGGCACGCTTGGCCACTTGCTGGCAGACCGCACGCAACTGGTCGGAGTGGCCGTGATGCAGGACTGCATCGAACACCACTTCGTCCTTGTTCCAGTCGGCGACCAGCTTGATGCGCGCTTGCACGTCTTTCGGCAGACGAGCCAACAACGCTTTGCTCAGTTCACCTTCCGGCCACACCGCCGAGCCACCTACGGCCAGTACTGCAGCCAGTTGACTCAACAGATCGCTTTCGACTTCCGCCAGGCACAGCACGTGTTCACGCGGCAGGATGGCGTAGCTGTTGCGCTCGCCTGTCGGGCCGTTCAGCGTGCGGGTAATGCCGCTTTGCGATTGTGTCGCGAACTGCGTGCACAACGCGCTCAGTTCGGTCAGCTTGTGGCTGTCGGCCCAGGTTTTCAGGGCGGTCAGCGGTTTGCTCATGGCGTCACGCAGACGCACATCCGGCGCGCTCAGGGTATCGCCGCGAGCGAAGGATTGTTCGATTGCGTCGGTAGGACGCGTCGACAGCAAGCGGTACAGGTACAACGGACCACCGGCTTTCGGACCAGTACCCGACAGGCCTTCACCACCGAACGGCTGCACGCCGACCACGGCACCAACAATGTTGCGGTTGACGTAGACGTTACCGGCGTTGACGTTGTCGATCACCTTGGCGATGGTTTCGTCGATACGGGTGTGCACGCCCAGTGTCAGGCCGTAGCCGGAAGCGTTGATCTGCCCGATCAGTTGATCGATGTCTTTGCGCTTGTAGCGCACCACGTGCAGCACCGGGCCGAAGATCTCCCGTTGCAACTCGTCGAAGCTTTCCAGCTCGATCAGGGTTGGCATGACGAACGTGCCGCGCTTGCATTCTTCCATGTCGGCGATGGCGACCTGGTAGACGTTGCGACCTTTGTCACGCATGGCCTGGATGTGTTTCTCGATGCCGGCCTTGGCTTCGGCATCGATCACCGGGCCAATGTCCACGGACAGGCGCTCAGGGTTGCCGAGGCGGCATTCAGCCATGGCGCCCTTGAGCATTTCGATCACGCGGTCGGCGGAATCTTCCTGCAAGCACAGTACGCGCAGGGCCGAGCAGCGTTGGCCGGCACTGTCGAAAGCCGAAGACACCACGTCAATGACCACTTGTTCGGTCAGTGCCGAAGAGTCGACGATCATCGCGTTCTGGCCACCGGTTTCGGCGATCAGCGGAATCGGACGGCCCTGGGCATCCAGGCGACCGGCGACGTTGCGTTGCAGCAAGCGCGCAACTTCGGTAGAACCCGTGAACATCACGCCTTTGACCCGGTCGTCGCCGACCAGGCGGGCACCGACGGTTTCGCCACGGCCCGGCAGCAGTTGCAGCACGCCTTCCGGAATCCCGGCTTCGAGCAGTATGCGTACGGCTTGAGCGGCCACCAGCGGCGTTTGTTCCGCAGGCTTGGCCAGGACCGGGTTGCCGGCGGCCAGTGCGGCGGCGACTTGACCGCTGAAAATCGCCAGCGGGAAGTTCCACGGGCTGATGCACACCACCGGACCCAATGGGCGGTGGGCGTCGTTGGTGAAATCGTTGCGTGCCTGCACCGCGTAGTAACGCAGGAAGTCCACGGCTTCACGCACTTCGGCAATGGCGTTGGCGAAGGTCTTGCCGGCTTCACGAGCCAATAGGCCCATCAGCGGCTGAATCTCGCTTTCCATCAAATCGGCGGCACGTTCGAGAATTGCGGCGCGCTCGGCGGGCGGGGTGGCCTGCCAGATCGGAGCAGCGTTCAGTGCGCACTGGATGGCGTTGTCAGCGTCGGTGACGGTGGCTTCTTGCACATGACCGACCACATCGCGCAGGTCCGATGGGTTCAACACCGGTACCGGGGCTTCAGCGCTGGCGGCGCAGCCCAGCATCGGCGCGGCTTTCCAGTTGTTGTGCGCGGTGGCCAACAGGGCGCAGGACAGCGATGCCAGGCGATGTTCGTTGGCCAGGTCGATGCCGCTGGAGTTGGCGCGCTCGCTGCCATAGAGGTCGCGCGGCAGCGGGATACGCGGGTGCGGCAGACCGAAGCCGCCTTCCAGCGTGGCCATCTGCTCGATGCTGCTCACCGGATCGGCTACCAGCTCCTGAATCGAGATCGATTGGTCGGCGATACGGTTGACGAACGAAGTGTTCGCGCCGTTTTCCAGCAGGCGACGTACCAGGTACGCCAGCAGTGTTTCGTGAGTGCCGACCGGTGCGTACACGCGGCACGGACGGTTCAGCTTACCTTCGGAAACCTTGCCTACAACCTGTTCGTACAGCGGTTCGCCCATGCCGTGCAGGCACTGGAACTCGTACTGGCCGGGGTAATAGTTCTGACCGGCAATGTGATAAATCGCCGACAGGGTGTGGGCGTTGTGCGTGGCGAACTGCGGGTAGATGACTTCCGGCACCGAGAGCAGTTTGCGTGCGCAGGCGATGTAGGAAACGTCGGTGTACACCTTGCGGGTATAGACCGGATAGCCTTCCAGGCCTTCGACTTGGGCGCGTTTGATTTCGCTGTCCCAGTAGGCGCCTTTCACCAGGCGAATCATCAGGCGATGACGGCTGCGGCGAGCCAGGTCGATCACGTAGTCGATCACATACGGGCAACGCTTCTGGTAGGCCTGGATCACGAAACCAATGCCGTTCCAGCCGGTCAGTTGCGGCTCGAAGCACAGGCGCTCGAGCAGATCCAGCGACAGCTCGAGGCGGTCGGCTTCTTCGGCGTCGATGTTCAGGCCGATGTCATATTGCTTGGCCAACAGGGTCAGCGACAGCAAGCGCGGGTACAGCTCGTCCATCACGCGCTCGTACTGGGCGCGGCTGTAACGCGGGTGCAGGGCCGAGAGCTTGATCGAGATGCCCGGGCCTTCATAAATGCCACGACCGTGGGAAGCCTTGCCGATCGAGTGGATGGCTTGCTCGTAGGACGCGAGGTATTTCTGCGCGTCATGTTCGGTCAGTGCGGCTTCACCGAGCATGTCGTAGGAATAGCGGAAGCCTTTGGCTTCGAACTTGCTGGCGTTGGCCAGGGCTTCGGCGATGGTTTCGCCGGTGACGAACTGCTCGCCCATCAGGCGCATGGCCATGTCGACGCCCTTGCGAATCATCGGCTCGCCGCTTTTGCCGATGATCCGGCTCAGGGACGAAGTCAGGCCGGCTTCGTTGTGGGTGGCGACCAGTTTGCCGGTCAGCAACAGGCCCCAGGTGGCGGCGTTGACGAACAGCGACGGGCTATTGCCCAGGTGCGGCTGCCAGTTGCCGGTGCTGATCTTGTCGCGGATCAGTGCATCGCGAGTGCCTTTGTCCGGGATACGCAGCAGCGCTTCGGCCAGGCACATCAGCGCCACGCCTTCCTGGGATGACAGGGAAAATTCCTGCAACAGGCCCTGAACAATACCTGCACGGCCGCCGGCGCTCTTCTGATTGCGCAGTTTTTCCGCAATCGAGGCGGCAAGCTTGTTGGTGGCCTCGGCCATTGGGGCTGGCAGGCGCGCCTGCTCGATCAGCATCGGCACCACTTCCGGCTCCGGACGACGGTAGGCGGCGGTGATCGAGGCGCGCAGTACCGATTGCGGAAGGATGCTTTCAGCGAATTCGAGGAAGCACTGATGAGCGTGATCGACGTGGACCTCGGCGCCTTCATCGGCTTCGGAGCGGGTCAAGCCGCTCAGCTCGGTCAGGGTTGCACCACCCTCGAGTTTTTCCAGGTAATTGAAAATCGCCTGTTTGATCAGCCAATGCGGCGTGCGATCAATCGAGGTCGCGGCAGCTTTGAGGCGCTCGCGGGTCGGGTCATCGAGTTTGACCCCAAGGGTGGTGGTAGCCATATTTTTATCCTCATGTTTGCCACGACTGCGTGGCATCAGCTGGCGGCAAGATTAGCCGTGCGCCGAAAGAGGTGCAACCGGGTGCAACCCTTTTTTTGTCGGAATAATCGGCAGCTTGTCAGGAAATAAATTCTGGTTCGTGGCCTCCGCTCTTGCTTGGTGCTTTTTGCAGCAGTTAGCGAAGGTTCTTGCTCCGAAAAGGAGCAAAAACCGCTGTTTAAAAGAAATTTTGTATTAGGTGCAACTTATTCCCAAAAACTGGTTGCACCTCATTTGCTTTGTTGAATAGCATTCGCGCACCAAGGTGCAACCGCTGTTGATGCGGTTCATCGGCTGATGGCTTTCCTGGGGAAACATCAGTCATAAATGCGCGGATGCCCTGATCGTCTCTCAAACGTCATTGTTTGGCGGCGGTTCAGCAGACCGCCGCTACATAAAAACAAAGCCAGGGCGTAACTCAATGAGTGCAAGCAATCCAACCTTGATCACGTTCGTGATCTACATCGCAGCAATGGTGCTGATCGGCTTCATGGCCTATCGCTCCACCAACAACCTTTCTGACTACATTCTGGGTGGCCGTAGCCTGGGCAGCGTCGTGACTGCGCTTTCCGCGGGTGCCTCCGACATGAGTGGCTGGTTGTTGATGGGCCTGCCGGGCGCCATCTACATGTCGGGTCTGTCGGAAAGCTGGATCGCCATCGGCCTGATCGTCGGTGCGTACCTGAACTGGCTGTTCGTGGCCGGCCGGCTGCGCGTGCAGACTGAACACAACGGCGATGCGCTGACGCTGCCGGATTACTTCTCCAGCCGTTTTGAAGACAAGAGCGGCTTGCTGCGGATCATCTCTGCTGTGGTGATCCTGGTGTTCTTCACCATTTATTGCGCCTCCGGCATCGTGGCCGGTGCCCGTCTGTTTGAAAGCACTTTCGGCATGTCCTACGAGACTGCATTGTGGGCCGGCGCTGCGGCGACGATTGCCTACACCTTTGTCGGTGGTTTCCTGGCGGTGAGCTGGACTGACACCGTTCAAGCCACGTTGATGATCTTCGCTTTGTTGCTGACACCGATCATCGTGCTGCTGGCTACCGGCGGTATCGACACCACCTTCCTGGCCATCGAAGCGCAAGATCCAGGCAACTTCGACATGCTGAAAAACACCAGCTTCATCGGCATCATTTCGCTGATGGGTTGGGGCCTTGGTTACTTTGGTCAGCCGCACATCCTGGCGCGCTTCATGGCGGCGGATTCGGTCAAGTCGATTGCCAACGCCCGTCGCATCTCCATGACCTGGATGATCCTGTGCCTGGGCGGCACCGTGGCGGTTGGCTTCTTTGGTATCGCTTACTTCTCGGCGAACCCGGCCGTGGCAATGCCGGTAAGTGAAAACCATGAGCGCGTGTTCATCGAACTGGCCAAGATCCTGTTCAACCCATGGATCGCCGGCGTGCTGCTGTCGGCCATTCTGGCTGCCGTGATGAGCACCCTGAGCTGCCAGTTGCTGGTGTGCTCGAGTGCCCTGACCGAAGACTTCTACAAATCCTTCCTGCGTAAAAACGCTTCCCAGGTTGAACTGGTCTGGGTTGGTCGCGCGATGGTTCTGGCCGTTGCACTGATCGCCATCGCATTGGCTGCCAACCCGGAAAACCGTGTGCTGGGTCTGGTCAGCTACGCTTGGGCCGGCTTCGGTGCGGCGTTTGGTCCGGTGGTATTGATCTCGGTACTGTGGAAAGGCATGACCCGTAACGGCGCACTGGCCGGTATCGTGGTGGGTGCGCTCACCGTGATCGTCTGGAAGCACTTCAACCTGCTGGGTCTGTACGAAATCATCCCGGGCTTCATCTTCGCCAGCCTCGCTATTTTGCTGGTCAGCAAAATGGGTGAGCCGTCGGCCGGTATGCTGCAGCGTTTCGCTGCGGCGGAAAAAGATTTCCACCTGAACAAGTGATCGGATGAGCTGATGCTCTAATCCTTCGCTGAATAAAAACGGCTCGCAGCCTTATGGATGCGGGCCGTTTTTTCGTCCGCCGGTTTAAGCCATCGCACGATCCCTGTAGCAGCTGGCGCAGCCTGCGTTCGGCTCGGTCCGCGCTCGGGCGCAGCAGTCGTAAAATCATTCACCGCATTTCTTCAGGTAAACCGCAGAGGATGGTTTTACGACCGCTACGCGCTCGAACGCAGGCTGCGCCAGCTGCTACAGGGATCGTGTTGTGGCTCAAGAAGGCGTCGATACAGCCTGTTCGACAGGAATGTCTGTAGTGGTTCATCCCGATATCTGAAGGAAAATTCTCTAAAAAATCAGGGTAAATCTGATTTTTCTGACCCTCGATCTCCCCCCCTTGTCGCTCATGCAGAATCGCCCGCCTTCATTCTGCTTCAGAGGCATCGGATGCTCACGTCTGCCCATCAACCGCATTTCACGTTGACCCTCGACGGCGTCCAGAATGAGCTCAAAGTGCTTGAGTTCACGGGCAAGGAAGCCATCAGCCAACCCTTTCGTTTCGACCTGGAACTGGTCAGTGAGCGCCCGGACCTCGACCTCGAGAGCCTGCTGTATCGTCAGGCTTTTCTCGGTTTTGACGCGCAAGGCGCTGGTGTTCACGGTCAGGTTTATCGCATCGCCCAAGGCGATTCGGGCACGCGCCTGACTCGTTATCAGATCAGTCTGGTGCCGCGCCTGGCCTATCTTGGTCAACGCATCAACCAGAGAATCTTCCAGCATAAAAGCGTTCCCGAGATCATTGCTCTGGTGCTCAAGGATCACGGCATCTTGGGTGATGCATTCGAGTTACAGCTTGGCAGCCAATACCCCAAGCGCGAGTACTGCGTGCAATTCGCCGAAAGCGATCTGGAATTTATTCAGCGGTTGTGCGCCGAGATCGGCATTCACTACCACTTCCAGCACAGCCCGCACGGCCATCTGCTGGTGTTCGGTGACGACCAGACAGTTTTCCGCCAACCGGCGCAGCCGACCCTTTACTTGCCAGGCAGTGGAATGGCCGCCGACCAGCCTGCAATCAAGCGCTTCAACGTCCGCCTGGAAACCCGCACCACCGCAGTCACCCGTCGCGACTATGACTTCCACAAACCCGGCCTGTTGCTGCAAAGCGCTGTCGACAGCGAGCAGCGTACGGTGCTGGAGGATTACCGCTATCCCGGTCAGTTCACCGATCGCGACCACGGCAAACACCTGGCGCAACGGGCGCTGGAGCGCCATGGCGCGGATTTCCGTCAGGCCGAAGGTCGCAGTGATCAATCGGCGTTGCTCACCGGCCATTTTCTGAAGATCGCCGAACACCCGCGCACAGAGTGGAATGACCTGTGGCTACTGACAGAAATTCAGCACCACGGCCGGCAACCGCAAGTGCTGGAAGAGTCCGCTGACAGCGGTGATTTTCAGGGGTATCGCAATACCTTTCTGGCGACGCCGTGGGACGTACCGTTTCGTCCGCCTTTGGCCGAAAACAAGCCGCGGGTTCCGGGCTATCAGAACGCGGTCGTCACTGGGCCGACCGATAGCGAAATCCATTGCGACGAGTTTGGGCGGGTCAAGGTGCAATTTGCCTGGGACCGCGAAGGCCAGCGCAACGAACATTCCAGTTGTTGGCTGCGAGTCGCCAGTGGCTGGACTCATGACGGTTACGGCAGTGCGCTGATCCCGCGGGTTGGGATGGAAGTGTTGGTGGGGTTTGTCGATGCCGACCCGGACAAACCCTTGGTCATGGCGTGCTTGGCAAATGGGGCCAATTCGGTGCCGCTCGATCTGCCGGCAGACAAGACCCGCAGCATTTTTCGCAGCCAGAGCAGTCCCGGTGGCGGTGGTTACAACGAACTGCGCATTGAAGACCGCAAGGGCGCCGAGGAAATCTATCTGCGGGCCCAGCGCGACTGGACCCGGCACGTATTGCACGACCTGCACACGCAAGTGGGTAACCAGCGAAGTGTGGTGGTCGCGGGTCTCGATCGCCATGAACTGAAGGCTGACGAACAGCGCATCACCTACGGTCAGCGCCAAACCGAAGTGAAGCAGGACGATCATCTGGTAGTGGTTGGCGACCGGCACATTCGGGTGACCAGTCAGGCGCTCAATGCCAGTCAGCAATTCCATGTCAGCGCCGGACAGCAAGTGGTCATCGACGGCGGTGCCAGCGTGTCCATTCAGGCGGGCGGGCAGTGGATCAACATCAGCGCTGCCGGGATCTTCAGCAGTGTGCCGATTCAGCTGGGTGGCGCGCCGATGGTGGCGATGGTTGCTGCTGCGCCGAAGTCGCTGGACGTTCCATTGAAACTCGCCGCAACTCCAATTGCGCTGCTGAGCGCCGCACAGATTCTGAGCCTGAAAAGCGACGCGCCGTTCTGCGAAGAATGCGAGCGCTGCAAGGAGGGTGTCTGTGCAGCCTGATGCCTTGTCACCTCGTGCCTGGCAGGAGTGCCATCCGCTGAAACCTTCCGAGCAGTTGTTCGCGGTGTTCGGCAATGCGAGCTCTGCCGAGCCCCTTAAAGCCTGGCAACGCTCGATCACTGCGCAAGCACCGAGCGCCATCTGGGCCGACAGCGCATACGCCGAGTGGATGTCGGTGATGCCCTATGTCGGCATCGTCGCTGCGGACAGTGAGTTTCTGGAGTGGGTCGCCACTACCGAGTCTCGCGACTGGGGTTGGCTGGCGGTGTCTTCTGCTCCTCAAGAGGCTTTGGTCGACCATCTGCGCAGCCTTACGCAAGCCCTGTTACCCAACGGCAACGCAGTATTTTTCCGTTTCTGGGACGGACGTTATTTGCTGCCGATTCTTCAGTCTGCACAGGTTGATGTCGCGCAACTGATGCCGCCGATCGGGCGCTGCCTGATCAATGGGCAGGCCCTGGAAATCGGTGACTGCGCGCTGAAAACATCAAAGGTTTTTCCATGGTGGGAAATTCCCGGCGCGCTATTGGAACAACTCGCGGTGCAGTCTGCCGCCACCCGAATCAACAACCTGCTGACGTGGCTGAGCGACGATCGCCCGGACCTGTACGAAGCGTTTTCCGAAAGCGTTTTACGGCACAAGGTTGCGGTCTTTCTTGACGCACCCGGCCTGCCTAAAGCACCGAAAACTGCCTTGGTGGAGTTCCTGATGGCGGAGCTGAACTGATGGATCAGATCGCACGTATCGAGCAGGAGCTCGACAGCTTTAAAGACACCCTCAGCCTCTACCGCGAACAACTCAACCGCTGGTTTATCAGAGCCGCAGACAAAGCTAGCCACGCTGCCGACCTGCCGTCGTTGATGGGCATGGAGCGGCAGATCAAGTTCGGCAGCACGACCACCGCGGTGAGCAGCGGCGATGACGATTTCATTTCCAGTGTGGCGCAGTGTCCGGCCGGCGGCCTGTTGCAGATCGAGAGCAAGTTCGAATCGGTCTACGACATTCCGCTGGGGAATATTCAGGTCGATGTGATTGCCGTGGAGGGCGGTGAAAAGACGCCGGTCCTGCTGGATGAAAACGGCAAAGGGACGTTTAAGGGGATCGCCGGGAAGTTCTATCGGGTTCATGTCCAGAGCGAAGTGACGCCGGAGCAAGTCGATGAGCTTTTTGACGCTTACGACGGATTGACCGATGAGCTGGAAACCTGGCTGCGCAGCGAGTGGGAAGGATTCAAGCCGCAGTGGTCGCAGCAGTCGGCGTCGGCATCGCTGGCGGCGGTGGGCAATGGAATGCTCGCCGGCAGTTGGGCGGCGATTCAGGGTGTCTGGGATGGGATTGGCGAGCTGAGCGACATCTTGAAGAATCCCGAAGCCTTTGTCGAAAAGCTTGGGGACAGCGCCGGGCAACTGGCTGATCTGGCCGAAAGCGCTCCGGACTTGATGGAAAAAGCCATGCTGCTGGCCAGTGATGAAGCGGCGCTGTGTTTGTTGATGCGCACCGCAGCACTGTGGCTGGAAATGTTGCCACCGACGCAACTGGCCGGCACCTCGGCCGAGGCCATTTCCAAGGTGGTGGTTGGTTTGATCATCGACCTGCTGATTGGCTTGGTGCTGAGCGTGGTCGGCATCGGTGTTGCCTGGTTGACGGTGCGCCTGGCCAAGTACGGCCCGCAGATTTTTCAGGCAGCCATGGGTTTCGTGAGGTCGATGATCACGATCATCAACAACTTCATGACCTACGTTGACCGCTACAAAAAAGTCGCCGCTCGGGGTGTCGTAGCGGGCCTGAAAAAAGGTCGGATGCAACTGCGCTGGAATGGCCGCAAAAATTCCACGCTGAATAAACACGAACCTCACGTCGACGTCCCGGCGCAGGCGAAAAACCCCAACGGCGACAGCGCCGATTCGGCAGATAAAACCGCCACCAACAAATGCCCGGTGTCGATGGTCACTGGCGAAGAACTGCTGACCCTGGTCGATGGTTCGCTCGACGGGATTCTGCCGTTCGACTTCACCCGGCTCTATCGCACCAGCGCCGCCGAGATCGATAGCGGACTGGGCTTTGGCTGGAGCCATTCGCTGGCGCACCGCCTGGAAATCGATGGCGACAACGTCATCTGGATCGACCACGAAAACCGTCGTACGGCATTCCCGTTACCGAACGTCGAGCGCCCGGCGATCCACAACAGTCTGTCGCGGGCGGCGATTTATCTGGGCGATGAGCCCGAGGAACTGATCCTCGTCCAGGCCGGCGACGACGCGCGTTTTTATCACTTTCATAATGGCCGGCTGACGACCGTCAGCGACGCTTACAACAACCGATTGCGCATCACCCGCGACCGTCAGGAACGCATCAAGCGCCTCGATAACGGCGTGGGCCGCGCCTTGCTGTTGCGCTATGACCGCAGACATTTGATCGCCGTCGATTACCAGCGTTTTGTCCCGGCTCCAACCCTCGACGAGGCGTGGCACACCGAGCAGACGCTGGTCAATTATCGCTACGACGAACGCGATCAACTGATCGAAGCGACCAACGCCGCAGGCGAAAGCGAGCGCTACGACTACGACGATCAGCACGTCATTTTGCAGCGGCAATTGGCCGGTGGCGCGAGCTTTTTCTGGGAGTGGGAAAGGTCCGGCAAGGCTGCCAGATGCATTCGGCACTGGGCGTCGTTTTCGCAGATGGACGCGCAGTACGTCTGGGATGACCAGGGCGGTGTCACTGTCCTGAATATCGACGGTAGCGAAGAGGTTTACGTCCATGACGATCGGGCGCGGCTAGTGCGCAAGGTCGACCTGGAAGGTGGCGAACATCTCAAGGCCTACGATGACAAAGGTCGGCTGATTGCCGAGCAGGATCCGCTGGGGGCCGTCACTGAGTACCGTTACGACGAGGTTGGACGGCTTGTCGCGCTGATTCCACCAGAAGACGAACCGACGGCCTACGAATACCGCGATGGTTTCCTGCATGCGCGGTATCGCGGTAAAGCCGTGTGGAAGTATCAGCGCAATGCTCAGGGTGATGTCACTGAAGCGACTGATCCTGACGGGCATGTCACGCATTACCACTACGACACTCGGGGGCGGCTGCTGTCGATCCGTTATCCGGACACCAGTCGGCATGTGTTCGTCTGGAACGGCTTGGGGCAACTGCTCGAAGAAACGTTGCCAGACGGTGGCCAGCGTCGGTTTTCCTATGATGCTTTGGGGCGGCAGATTACCCGGCAGGACGAACACGGTGCCGTCACCCACTACCAATGGGATGCCGTCGGAAGGCTGATTCAGACAACACTTCCCAGCGGTGCCAGCCGCGCCTTCAGCTACAACGCCTACGGAAAAATCATCGCCGAACGCGATGAGCAGGGCCAGGTCACGCGCTATGAATACGCCGACGACCTGCACCTGGTCAGCCGTCGAATCAATGCCGACGGCACACAACTGCGTTATCGCTACGACAACGCGCTGTTGTTGCTGACAGAAATCGAGAACGAATCCGGCGAAAAGTATCAGCTGGACTACACACCCAATGGCCTGATCCGACAGGAAACCGGTTTCGACGGCCGCCGCACGGCCTATGCCTACGACCTCAACGGCCATCTGCTGGAGAAAACCGAGTTCGGCGATGACGGCTCAACGCTGATCACCACCTACCAGCGCGATGCGGCAGGACGACTGCTGGTCAAGACGCTGCCCGATGGCGTCAACGTCGAGTATTGCTACGACGGTCTCGGCCGACTGGTCAGCGTCGATGACGGCCACGACCACCCGTTGGAGTTCGAGTACGACCAGCAGGACCGCCTGATCACCGAGCATCAGGGTTGGGGCACCTTGCGTTATGGCTACGACGCCTGCGGCCAGCTCAATCGCCTGCGCTTACCGGACAACAGCACACTCGATTATCACCACGCCAAGGGCGGCGCGCTCAGCGCTATCGACCTCAACGGCACACGGCTGACCACGCACGTCTTTAACGCAGGGCGTGAGCGACAACGCCAGCAAGGCCAACTGCTTAGCCAGTACCACCATGACGAACAGGGCCGGTTGCAATCCCACGCGGTCAACCAGTCAGACCGCCCGCTGTACATGCGCCACTACAGTTATGCGGTCAATGGCAACCTGGCTGCCATCGCTGACAGTCGCCACGGTCAGCGCAGCTATTACTACGACGCGCTCAACCGCCTGACCCGCGTACGCCATGCCCGCGGCGAACCCGCGCAAAGCTTTGAGCACGACCCTGCCGGCAACCTGCAAATGCACGATCGCCCGGGCCTGGCGACGATCAAAGGCAACCGCCTGCTGCTGCAAGGCGACCGCCATTACGACTACGACGCCTTCGGCAACCTGATCTTTGAGCGCCGCGGCACCGCGCAGAAACTCGTTACCGAATACCGCTACGACTGCCAACACCGGTTGATCGGCGTCACGCTGCCGGATGGCAAAACTGCCAGCTACCGCTATGACGCCTTCGGTCGGCGCATCGCCAAAACCGTCGATGGCCACACCACCGAGTTCTTCTGGCAAGGCGACAACCTCGTCGCCGAACGCGGCAAAGAACACTACCGCAGCTACGTCTACGAACCCGGCAGCTTCCGCCCCCTGGCCATGCTCGACGGCTTCGGTCCGCGCAAGGCCTGTCCGTTCTACTACCAACTCGACCACCTCGGCACCCCGCAGGAACTGACGGATTACAGCGGCGAGATCGTCTGGTCGGCGACCTACAAGGCCTACGGAAAACTCGCCAGCCTGAAGCACTTCGGTGAAGAACAACTCGAGCAGCCATTGCGCTTTCAGGGGCAGTACTTCGATGCCGAAAGCGGCCTGCACTACAACCGCCATCGCTACTACAATCCGGACATCGGCCGCTACCTGACACCCGACCCGATCAAATTGGCGGGCGGGCTGAACGGCTACCAGTACACCCCGAATCCAACGGGGTGGATTGACCCGTTGGGGTTGAGCGGAAATTGTCCGCCACCGAACAAGCCAGATTGTAAGGCGCCGGATGATGTGGGTGGTGCTGCGGTTGATGAGCAGTCTCCAGCACTACCTAAGACGGAAAAGTTTGAGCCAGAAAATGAGGCAGAGGCCAAACGCCAAGTTTTGGATTGGGAAAAACAATACAAAATGCATACGGTCGCGAAGCATGGTCCGGAAATTGGTGACAAGGCCTTAAAGCAACGGGCAATTGACGGCTCGCATCCAACAAAAAAAGGAGTAAGAGAGAAGATTAATTCTAGCTCTCAGTTTAAAAGTTGGACTATGCAATTTCGGGCGATAAGTTATGCTCTGTCGAAAATGCATCGTGACCCACCTGAACCAACTGGCTATGATAGCGAACGGAATCCTATTGTTCGAATGGAGTTGCCAGGAGCCGGTCGTGGGTATAAGCCGAATGATAAAGATAGAAATAGCCCCAAGTATATTGAGGGTTTGGATGGCGCGGAAATTAAGTTTGATAAGAAAAATATAAAACGACCATTTACTGCTTTTCCACGAAAGGTGAAATGAATGTTGACTCATCCGTTTGTGAACATCCCTTATGTACCAGTCCCTTTGTATTTGCTTGGAGGGATATCAATATACGATAGAGAGGAAACGCTGGGTGAGGAGCTGTGGGTATATAATCCGAATGAGAAAAATGATAGGGAGAAGATAATAAAGGTATTCATCCTTCCGGACTTTGACTATTTAACTTATAGGCATAGATTTGTAACGTTCAAAATGCTTGAGGATATCCTGAGACAAGAAAATTTTGATTTTGCTGCTCAGTTTGAAAGTGATTACGATGAGCCACGCACTATTGCGTGGAATGAAACAGAAATAGACGATCCTCGTGGATTTTTCGAGGACATATATCGGTTGGCAAGCGAAGCGTGGAAAGACGACCTCCATAAAGCCAGTCTTGAAGATCAGTCCACTTGGTAAAGAAGCGACCCCGAAACGGAGGCGAAATTTCTTATACGGACTTTGATTAATGAAAGATGCCTACAATATCTGGGATATACGTAGTTTGCTTTTCGTATTTGATATGGAAAACACACGTGATGTGGCGAGGGAGGAGATTATCGTTTCGAAGGATGTGAACGATGAGCAAGAGCTTGCTGAGCTTTTTGATATTTTAATGCGGCCAGAATTTCTTATTTATAGCGAGAATGAACGACAGTTGCTAATTGATACTTTGGTATATTTTTTAGGCATAAACGATGATTTTGATGGGGTATTTTCAAAGATTGATACTTATTTTGATGAGGATGTTAAGGATCAGCGTCAGTTCATGCGGGTCCTCTTGGAGTGTTTGATGCGTTATCAATCGCAAGCAACACAAGAAAAATAACCGCTGGTTAATATTGATCGTTCCCACGCTCCTGCGTGGGAATGCAGCCCGTGACGCTCTGCGTCACATCGGAGCCAGGCTTGATACCGACCATTGCGGCTGGAACGCTGAGCGTCCCTTGAGGCATTCCCACGCGGAGCGTTGGAATGATCATCAGGCGATCATGGTTTGTCTGCCCGCTCGGCTGCGAACCCCTGACGCTGGGCGCGGTACAAGGTAAACTTCGCCTCCTTCGCAGGAGCAGCCATGAATTATCGTCACGCCTTCCACGCCGGCAATCACGCCGATGTGTTCAAACACCTGACCTTGACCCGCCTCATCGCCTTGATGTCGCGCAAGGAGCAGCCGTTTGCCTATCTCGACACCCACGCCGGCATTGGTCTGTATGACCTGCAGGGCGATCAGGCGAGCCGTACCGGTGAATACCTGGAAGGCATCGCACGCTTGTGGGGCGAGCAGGATCTGCCGCCGCTGACCGCCGATTACATGCGCGTCTTGCATGAGATGAACCCGGATGGCGAGTTGCGCTACTACCCTGGCTCGCCTGAGCTGGCGCGGCGTTTGACCCGTCCGCAGGACCGGGTATTGCTCAACGAGAAACACCCGGAAGACGGACTGTTGCTCAAGGACAACATGAAAGGCGATCGCCGGGTCAAAGTGCACTTGGGCGAAGGCTGGCACGTGCCACGGGCTTTGTTGCCGGTGCCAGAGAAGCGTGGGTTGATGTTGATTGATCCGCCGTTCGAGAAGCTCGACGAGATGCAGCGTTGTGCCGCGTCGCTGAAAGAGGCGATTGGCCGGATGCGTCAAACCGTGGCGGCGATCTGGTACCCGGTGAAGGACCAGCGCATGTTGCGTCGGTTCTACCAGGACCTGGCGGGCACCGGTGCGCCGAAGTTGTTGCGCGTGGAGTTGTTGGTGCATCCGCTGGATACGCCAAACAGCCTGAACGGTTCCGGGCTGGCGATTGCCAATCCGCCGTGGGGGCTGGAGGAAGAGTTGCGCGAGTTGCTGCCGTGGCTGTCGAAGAAACTCGGTCAGACCCAGGGCGGGTGGCAGATGGATTGGTTGATCGCGGAGTAATGTGTGGCGAGGGAGCTTGCTCCCGCTCGGCTGCGAAGCAGTCGTAAAATCGGTATATAGGTTCTATCTGAAAGAACGTTGTCACTGATTTCAGGGCCGCTTCGCGCCCCAGCGGGAGCAAGCTCCCTCGCCACAGGTACTGCGTTCACCCATCAAATCGGGCAGGTCACGCCCGTGCCGCCAATCCCGCAATACCCTTCCGGGTTCTTCGCCAGGTATTGCTGGTGATAGGCCTCGGCGTAGTAAAACGTCGGGGCTTCTTCGATTTCAGTGGTGATGGTGCCGAGGCCGGCCTTGGTCAGTTCAGCCTGGAACACTTCCTTGCTGGCCTTGGCCGCTGCCAGTTGGCTTGGGTTGGTGGCGTAGATCACCGAGCGGTACTGGGTGCCGATGTCGTTGCCTTGGCGCATACCCTGCGTCGGGTTGTGCAGTTCCCAGAACATCGCCAGCAATTGTTCGTAGCTGACCTTTTCCGGCTCGTAGACCACGAGCACGACTTCGCTGTGGCCCGTCAGGCCCGAGCAGACTTCTTCGTAGGTCGGGTTCGGTGTGAAGCCACCGGCGTAACCCACCGACGTGCTGTACACACCTTCGCGCTGCCAGAAGCGCCGCTCGGCGCCCCAGAAGCAACCCAGGCCGAAGATCGCGAAATCCACGTTGCCCGGGAACGGGCCCAGCAGTGGATGGCCGTTGACGAAGTGTTCGTCCGGCACTTTTATCGGAGTTTCGCGGCCAGGCAGAGCTTGTTCTTTAGTTGGGAGCACGTTTTTGTTCACCAGAATTTCCGAGCGCAGAACCATGATCAGTCCTCTCAGTCAGGTTGGGATGAGCGATATACGCAATAAGACCCACAGTGTGCCCGAGTGTTACAGCGCTGTCAGGCGATTGGGCCACGCGGATAGCGTTTCAGCTTCTCGATCAGCTCGGCGCCCGGAATCGGCCGGTCGAACAGGTAACCCTGGCCGACATCGCAACGGTGGCGACGGAGGAACGCCAGTTGTTCGGCGGTTTCGATGCCTTCGGCGACCACTTTGAGCTTGAGATTATGGGCCATGGCGATCACGGCCGAGGTGATTTCCATGTCGTCCTGGTTGTCCGGGATTTCATGGATGAAGCTGCGATCGATCTTGATGATGTCGATCGGGAATTTTTTCAGGTAGCTGAGCGATGAGTAACCGGTGCCGAAGTCGTCCATGGCCAGGGTCAGGCCCAGACGCTTGAGTTGGTCGAGCTGCAAGTGCGTATCTTCGGTGGCCTCCAGCAGCAGGCCTTCGGTCAGTTCCAGCTCCAGCAAGCGCGCGGGCAGCTGTTCTTCCTTGAGGATGTTGGCAATCGACGACACCAGGTCCGGGTCAGAGAACTGCTTGGGTGACAGGTTGATCGCTACCTGCAAATTGCCCAGTCCGGCGGCGGTCAGCTCTTTGCTCATGCGACACGCCTGACGGGCAATCCATTTGCCGATGGGAATGATCAGACCGGTTTCTTCGGCGACGCTGATGAACTGATCCGGGCGGATCATGCCCTTTTCCGGATGGTTCCAGCGCAGCAACGCTTCCATCCCCAGCAAGCGCCCGGAGCGCAGGCACAGCTTGGGCTGGTAGAACACGTCCAGCTCGTTCTGGGTCAGGGCGCGACGCAGGTTGTTTTCCACAAACAGCTTGTAGCTGGCCTCGGCGTTCAGCGCTTCGGTAAACACCTGAACCTGATGTTTGCCGTTGGCCTTGGCCTTGTGCAGCGCGAGCCCCGCGTTACGCATCAGGGTTTGCGGATCGCGGCCGTGCAGCGGTGCGCAAGCTAGCCCCACGGAACCCGTGACGCTGATCAACTGGTTGTCGACGAACATCGGTTTATCCAGCGTCATCAACAATTGGCTGGCGATCTGCTGGCCGGCTTTAAGGCTGGTGTCGTCGAGCAGCACCGCGAACTCGTTACTGGCGAAACGCGCCAGGCTGCCGCTCGGGCTCAAGCTGTTGCGCAGCCGCCGGGCCAGGCTGATCAACAGTTTGTCGCCGGTCTGGTGGCCGAGGCTGTCATTGATCCGCTTGAAGTTGTCGATGTCCACCAGCAGCAGGCAGATCGGGCTATCGCTGTCGCGGGCGAAACGCTCGTCGAGGTTGCGGATGAACGCCGGACGGTTGCCCAGGTTGGTCAGGTTGTCGGTGTAGGCCAGGCGCTCGATACGTTGCTGGGCGAGCTTGGTCTGGGTGATGTCTTCGTAGATGCCGATGTAGTGGGTCAGTTCACGGTTGTCGCCGTAGACCTTGGAGATCGACAACTGGCCCCAGTAGGGTTCGAGGTTTTTGCGCCGGCTCTTGAACTCGCCCTGCCAGCTGTTGCTCTTGGCCAGGCTTGAGGGCGCGTCGAACAGCAATTCGCTGAGGTTCTCCAGCGCCGGCAGTTCCGACAGCCGATGGCCGTGGACTTCTTCGGTGCTGTACTGGGTGATCGCCGTGAAGCTCGGGTTGACGTACTCGACCACACCGTCGCAATTGACCAGCAAAAAGGCGTTGGCACTTTGCTCGACCGCGCGCTGGAACAGGTGCAGAGCGCTGGTGGCAGTGCGGCGGTTGTGGTTGTTGATGACCTGGGCGAATTGGTCGGCCAGCTCGCCGGCAAAGGCGATTTCGTCCGACTGCCAGGCGCGGGTCATGCCGGTTTGCTCCAGGCACAGCACGCCGACTACCTGACCATCGACACGGATGCTGGCGTCGAGCATGGCATTGATGTCACGCGGGCGCAGGCTCTCGGCCATGCTTCGGGTGCGCGGGTCGCGCATGGCATTGTGGGCGTCGATTGCGCGGCTGGTGTGCAAGGCTTCCAGGTAATCCGGGAAGTTGCTGGCGTCAATCACGTCCGGTAACCAGTGCTCTTGAGAGTCGCGGTGGTAGGCGGAAATCGGCACCAGCTTCTGGCCTTCGAGGTTCCACAGGCTCGCGCAGTCGATTTCATAGATGTCGCAGGCGCTACGGGTGATCAGTTCGGCGGCTTCTTGCAAGGAGTTGCCGGTGCTGTAGCGCTGGCGGGCGAGCAGCAGGATCAGGTCTTGCTGGGCGCGAACGCGATCCAGGTGCAGCAGTTGTTCCTGCTGGGCGCGCTGGTTCAGTTCCAGGGCAATCTGCAGGCGCGAGTTCTGGGTTTCCAGGTCCAGCGCCGGTAGCAGCGGATCATCGGTAAACAAACCGTCGACCACCAGCAGATAGCCGCGTAGCAGGTGGCGATTGTGTTGTTTATAGGCTTCGCCCAATTCAAGCAGGCTGAGGGAGCCTTGGGCGGTGTGCAGCGTGTAGCGGACCAGGTAATGCGGGCTTGCGGTCAATTGCTGCTGGATCGCATCGTGCAACTGATAGCGCGCTTCGGGCTCCATCAGGCTCGCATAGGGTGAGCCGACCAGAGCGCACAGCTCGACAGCGGGCAAACCGAACTGGCGTTCGCAGTTTGGGTCAAGGAACAGCAGCGCCCAGCTTGGTTCATTCAGCCGTTCGAAACGCAGCATGCCGAGCCGCGAGGGCACGGGCAACTGCGTCACTACCTCGGCCACCATACGGCTGGCGGCATCGGGATGGCTTTTCATGGAAGAAACTCGCTTCGAAAATGCTGATCGCGCCGGGCTCGCGCCCTCTTTACTGTTGCCTGCGGCAAGGTTGCATCATGCTGCACTGACTGACAAGTAAGGATGAAGGCTAAGTGCTATAAGACTGTATCGGCGAGGGCGGGGTTTTCTCCAGCCGGGGGCTGAAAGTAATGTGGTAGTGCGAAAAGATCGCCGCCTTGGGGGAGCTGCCGAAGGCTGCGATATTTTCCAGGCTTAACGCAATTTAATGTTTGTCGATTGCAGAGGGTTGCCCTCCCGGTCGTGATAACCGACGCGAATCTGCTGTGCGTCGACCACCAGGTGCGCAAAGTTATCCTGGCTGACCACGTTACTGGTCAGTTGGTGGTGATAGTCGCCCGCGGCAGTCCGCACCAGTGGCTGGTCGAGTACGAAGGTCGAGGCTTTGGCGTAGGGCAGCAGTGCGCTGTTGCACAGAGGCGACGAGACGATGGTGTGAACCTCGAAGTCCGGGTCTTCGCTGTGACTCAGGCGGCTGGTGAGCGAACCATGAACATCACCGGAAACGATGATGACGTTCTTGATCTTGTGGGTCCGGATGGTTTCCAGCAGGCGCAGGCGCTGCTCGGGAAAGGCTTGCCAGGCGTCGTCGCCATAGTGCTTGCGGTCGGGGTAGAGCATCACGCTGGTGACCACGAACTTGACCCGTGCCGGGCTGTTGATCAGCCATTTGAACAAGGCTTGTTCCTGCTCCGCATCGAGGATACGTCGGTCATCGGCCGCGAGCGTGCGTCGGGTTCGACTGTCGGTCACGAACCATTCGATATCCCCTTCGGAAAACTGATACCAGTAATGTTTTAGTTTGCGGCTGGGTTGCCCGTTGGGCAGTAACTCATGAACAGGGCTATGACTGGCCTGATATAACTCATACGCGGCCATTGCGTTGGTGTAGAGGAGTTTGTCGTCTGCGCTTTCGTTGGCGGGCCAGTTGTCTTCTATTTCGTGGTCATCGAGGATCATGTAAGTCGCAAGGGATGCCATTACCTTCTTTATATGTGGCTGGGAAAAGGCGGCTCGATACTTGCCGAGTATTTCCGTGTACTCCCGGTCAGGGGCGATTATGTTCAGGTCATCCAGATAAACCTGGTCACCCGTCATCAACAAGGCGCTGATCGGTGGCGATGCTGTTTCAGCCAGGGCGCCGATGGCGGCAAAAATCCGGTCGCCCTTGGCGGGTGCCGACGGCTCGCCCGCTGTCATGCGCAGGTAGCGGCATGAGCCAACGATATAGCCGCGTGCTGCAGTGGTTTTGCTTGAGGCGGTGCGAAAGCGGTAGATCTCTTTCGGCCATTGCAGGAGTAGCTCTTGCACCGTTTCCACGGTGTGTACCGGGCTCATGGTACTGAACCAGCCAGCCTGGTACTCATAGGCGGTATCGGCGTCGAGGTTGTTGAGCGCAATAACGTCGGACAGGTCGCGAAGTGCTGTTAACGCAACAAACTGACCGGTGGGCCAGTGAGTATCATCGGCGCGGCGATAACGTATCCCCGCAAAGGCCGGGGCATTGTTTTCTATATCGCCGCGTAAAAAAATGCGCACATGGTTAGTTGTGGTATGGCCAATAATCGGGCCGACAGTCGGTTTAAACATTTTCGAATCCGTTCGAAATGTAGCGGTGAAAGTTACAGTGTTTTGTGAAAGCAGTCAGTGTGCTTTGTTGGCACTATCCTATTGTTCGTCAGGTGATAAATATTGATAGGTAAGTGGACTTTGGCTGTGGTCTGAATAAGCCACGAAAGTAGTCTCGACTGCTATCGGCGGTAGGAATACATACAACGCGTGATCGAACGTTGACGCATGCTTAAGTGGCGGGTGTTTTTCCGGGCAAAAAAAAGCCCCGCCAAATTGGCGGGGTTGAGGTACGAGCGTGGCGCTCGGAAAACGTGGAGCGCGAGTGGCCCTCCGGTGAAGGAGGGCCGCTCGGTCTTTACAGCAGAATGGTGCGGATGTCGCCCAGCAGGTCGCTCAGACGCTTGGTGAAGCGTGCAGCAGCAGCGCCGTTGATCACACGGTGATCGTAGGACAGCGACAGTGGCAGCATCAGTTTCGGCTGGAAGGCTTTACCGTCCCAGACTGGCTGGATGGTTGCCTTGGAAACACCGAGGATCGCCACTTCCGGCGCGTTGACGATCGGCGTGAAGCCGGTGCCGCCAATGTGCCCGAGGCTGGAAATCGTGAAGCAGGCACCTTGCATCTCGTCTGCCGAGAGCTTCTTGGTCCGGGCTTTTTCAGCCAGGGAAGCGGCTTCGGCAGCCAGTTGCAGCAGGCTCTTCTGGTCGACGTTCTTGATGACCGGTACCAGCAGGCCTTCAGGAGTGTCGACGGCGAAGCCGATGTTCACGTATTTCTTGCGGATGATCGCTTTGCCGCTTGGCGCCAGCGAGCTGTTGAAGTCCGGCAGCTCCTTGAGCAGGTGCGCGCAGGACTTGAGCAGCAGTGGCAGTACGGTCAGCTTGACGCCAGCCTTCTCGGCCACGGCTTTCTGTGCGACACGGAAAGCTTCCAGCTCAGTGATGTCAGCCGAATCGAACTGGGTCACGTGAGGCACGTTCAGCCAGCTGCGGTGCAGGTTGGCGGCGCCAGCCTGCATCAGGCGGGTCATCGGCACTTCTTCGATTTCACCGAAGCGGCTGAAGTCCACGACCGGAATCGGCGGAATACCGGCACCGCCGGTTGCGCCTGCGGCTGGAGCTTCTTTGGCCTTCTGCATCATGGCTTTGACGTAAACCTGCACGTCTTCCTTGAGCACACGACCGTGTGGGCCGCTTGGGCTCACCGCGTTCAGCTCGACGCCGAACTCACGGGCCAGCTGACGAACCGCCGGGCCTGCGTGAACCTTGGCACCGCTTGGCGCTGGAGCTTGCACCGGCGCCGGAGCGGCCTCGGTTTTTGCAGCAGGCGCAGCAGGTGCAGCAGCGGCAGGCGCAGCGGCTTGAGCCGGGGCAGCGGCAGCTGGTGCTGGCGCAGCAGGTGCAGCAGCGCCTGCCACTTTCAGCTTGAGGATAAAGTCGCCAGTGCCGACTTCGTCTTCGAGCTTGACCGCGATGCTTTCCACTACGCCGGCAGCTGGCGAAGGGATTTCCATGCTGGCCTTGTCAGACTCCAGGGTGATCAGCGATTGATCAGCCTCAACGGTGTCGCCAACCTTGACCAGTACTTCGATGATCTTGGCCTTGCCCGACGAGCCGATGTCCGGGACGTGAATGTCCTGAACGGTGGCAGCAGCAGGCGCAGCGGCTGGCGCTGGAGCAGCTTGCGGTGCCGGTGCAGCAGCAGGTGCTGCAGCGGCCGCAGGTGCAGCGGCCGGAGCCGCAGGTGCCGCAGCGGCACCCTCGACTTCCAGTTCCATCAGCTCGTCGCCTTCTTTCAGGCGATCGCCCAGCTTCACTTTCAGGCTCTTGATGACGCCGGCCTTGGGGGCCGGAATCTCCATGCTCGCCTTGTCCGACTCAAGTGTCAGCAGGCTCTGGTCAGCTTCGATGCGATCACCGACCTTGACCAGCAATTCAATTACTTCACCTTCACCGCTGCCGATGTCAGGTACGCGAATGAGTTCGCTCACAGAGTCTCTCCTCAGCAGTCCAGTGGGTTGCGTTTTTCCGGGTTGATACCGAACTTGACGATGGCTTCAGCCACCACCTTAGGTTCGATGTCACCACGGTCAGCCAGCGCTTCAAGGGCTGCCAACACCACGAAATGACGGTCGACTTCGAAGAAATGACGCAGTTTCTTGCGGCTGTCGCTGCGGCCGAAACCGTCGGTGCCCAGCACTTTGAATTCCTTGGACGGAACCCACTGACGGATCTGCTCGGCGAACAGCTTCATGTAGTCGGTCGACGCGATGACCGGACCTTTACGGCCGATCAGGCAGTCTTCAACGTAGCTGCGCTTAGGCTTCTGGCCAGGGTGCAGGCGATTGGTGCGCTCTACGGCCAGGCCATCACGACGCAGTTCGTTGAAGCTGGTAACGCTCCACACGTCAGCGCCGACGTTGAACTCTTCACGCAGAATCTTCGCCGCTTCACGAACTTCACGCAGGATGGTGCCGGAGCCCATCAGCTGAACGTGGTGCGCCGCTTCGCGGTTGTCTTCTTCGAGCAGGTACATGCCCTTGATGATGCCTTCTTCCACGCCGGCCGGCATGGCTGGCTGCTGGTAGGACTCGTTCATCACGGTGATGTAGTAGAAAACGTCCTGCTGCTCTTCGGTCATCTTCTTCATGCCGTCCTGGATGATCACCGCCAGCTCGTAGCCGTAGGTTGGATCAAAGGTGCGGCAGTTCGGGATGGTAGCGGCCAGAATGTGGCTGTGACCGTCTTCGTGTTGCAGGCCTTCGCCGTTCAGCGTGGTCCGGCCGGCGGTGCCGCCGATCAGGAAACCGCGGGTACGGCTGTCGCCAGCGGCCCAGGCCAGGTCGCCGATACGCTGGAAGCCGAACATCGAGTAGAAGATGTAGAACGGCAGCATTGGCTGGTTATGGCTGGAGTACGAAGTACCGGCAGCGATGAAGGAGCTCATGGCGCCCGCTTCGTTGATGCCTTCTTCGAGGATCTGGCCCTTCTTGTCTTCCTTGTAGAACATCACCTGGTCTTTATCGACTGGCTCGTAGAGCTGGCCGACGGACGAGTAGATGCCCAACTGACGGAACATGCCTTCCATACCGAAGGTACGGGCTTCGTCCGGGATAATCGGGACGATGCGCGGGCCGATGTCCTTGTCCTTGACCAGCTGCGCGAGGATCCGCACGAAGGCCATGGTGGTGGAAATTTCACGGTCGCCCGAGCCGTCGAGGATCGCCTTGAGGGTATCGAGCGATGGTGTCGGCACGCTGAAGCTCTGCGCGCGGCGCTGTGGCACGAAACCGCCCAGTGCAGTGCGGCGCTCGCTCAGGTAGCGGGCTTCGGCGCTGTTTGGCTCCGGTTTGAAGAATGGCAGGTTTTCCAGTTCTTCGTCTTTGACCGGAATGTCGAAGCGGTCACGGAACAACTTCAGGCTGTCGACATCGACTTTCTTGGTGTTGTGCGCGGTGTTTTTCGCTTCGCCGGCACCGGTGCCATAACCTTTGATGGTCTTGGCCAGGATGACGGTCGGTTGTTCTTTGTGGTTGACCGCTTCGTGGTACGCCGCGTAGACCTTGTACGGGTCGTGGCCGCCACGGTTGAGCTTCCAGATCTCGTCGTCGGACAGATCGGCAACCATCGCCTTGAGTTCTGGCGAGTTGAAGAAGTGTTCACGCACGAACGCGCCGTCTTTGGCTTTGTAGTTCTGGTACTCGCCGTCGATGACTTCGTCCATCCGGCGTTGCAGGATACCGTCGACGTCTTTGGCCAGCAGTGGGTCCCAGAAACGGCCCCAGATGACCTTGGTCACGTTCCACTGGGCACCGCGGAACACGCCTTCGAGTTCCTGGATGATCTTGCCGTTGCCGCGAACCGGGCCGTCGAGGCGCTGCAGGTTGCAGTTGATGACGAAGATCAGGTTGTCGAGCTTCTCGCGGCCAGCCAGCGAGATCGCACCCAGGGATTCCGGCTCGTCGCACTCGCCGTCGCCCAGGAAGCACCAGACTTTTTGCTTGCCTTCAGGGATGAAGCCGCGGGCTTCCAGGTACTTCATGAAGCGTGCCTGGTAGATCGCCTGGATCGGGCCCAGACCCATCGATACCGTCGGGAACTGCCAGAAATCAGGCATCAGCCAAGGGTGCGGGTAGGACGACAGACCGTTGCCATCGACTTCCTGGCGGAAGTTGTTCATCTGGTCTTCGGTGATGCGGCCTTCCATGAATGCACGGGCGTAAACGCCTGGCGAGGTGTGGCCCTGGAAGTAGATCAGGTCGCCGCCGTGTTCGTCGGTCGGGGCCTGGAAGAAATAGTTGAAGCCAATGTCGTACAGGGTTGCGCTGGAGGCGAAGCTGGAGATGTGACCGCCCAGGTCAGAATCTTTCAGGTTCGTACGCATCACCATGGCCATCGCGTTCCAGCGTACCAGCGAGCGAATGCGGCGTTCCATGAACAGGTCGCCAGGCATGCGTGCTTCGTGGGTAACGGGAATGGTGTTGCGGTATGGCGTGGTGATGGCGTAAGGCAATTGCGAACCGCTACGGGTTGCGAGTTCGCCCATACGGGTCATCAGATAGTGAGCACGGTCTTCGCCTTCTTTGTCGAGAACCGATTCCAGGGCGTCCAGCCATTCCTGGGTTTCGACGGGATCGAGGTCTTGCATGGCTTGCTCCAGGGCGGAAAGGCTTCCAGAATCGGTTGCCTGAGTTAGCGACTGGCCTTGTGGGCAGACGTTATAAATTCTTGGAATGCCGGAGGTTGATTCGGCGGCGTGTAGTTTTACTACAAATCGTCGGCCATTTCAGCCTTTCGAATGTATATACGAGTAGTAAAACTACAGAAGACGGGCGTGTGGCCTCCTGCTGCGTTGTGAGAATAATCGTTACTGTTGGTCTTTAGCTAACCGAGATAGGTGGAAGTTTGATGCTGGCTGCCAAAAAAACCGAAATTTCAGCTATTTCTAACTTTTGTTCGACAGTCCTTTGCGTAGTGCATTTCATGAATTCACTACAGACAGCCCTTTCTACGCCGATCAAGGATAGACCATGAGCCTTCCTTCGCTTGCCGAACTGCCGGCCATTCTTCTTCCGCTTGCCAGCCGCGCCGAGCAGTCGTTCCGTGCCGCTGTTGCCCTGTTTGACGATGATCATGGCCTGTCGACCTGGTCGCCAGAACGCTGGACAGCGTTTGCCCGAGTGACAGCGGCCAGCGATTTCGTCATTGAACAGAGCCTGCGTGACCCTTTGATGTTGCTTGAGCTTGTGCGGTCCGGCGAACTCGACCGAAGTTTCGCCTCCGGTGAATTGTGCGCACAGATCGCCGCTGCGGTGCAGACGGCCACCACCGACGATGAGTTGGGTCGCGTATTACGCCGGCAGCGCAACCGTCAGCAAGTGCGGATTATCTGGCGCGACCTGACCCGCCAGGCCGATCTGATCCAGACCTGCCGTGACCTCTCGGACATGGCCGATGCGAGCATCGATCAGGCTTATCAATGGTTGTATCAGCGCCATTGCCAGCAGTTCGGTACACCCACCGGGCGGCGCAGCGGTGAACCGCAGCAAATGGTCATTCTCGGAATGGGCAAGCTTGGCGCAGTGGAGCTCAACCTGTCGTCGGACATCGATTTGATTTTCGCCTACCCCGAAGGCGGCGAGACGGTCGGCGTAAAGCGTCCATTGGATAACCAGGAATTTTTCATTCGTCTGGGCCAGCGGTTGATCAAGGCGCTGGACCCGATGACTGTCGACGGTTTTGTCTTCCGTGTCGACATGCGCTTGCGGCCGTACGGTTCATCCGGCGCGCTGGTGCTCAGCTTCAATGCGTTGGAGCAGTACTACCAGGACCAGGGGCGCGACTGGGAGCGTTACGCAATGATCAAGGCGCGGGTGGTGGCCGGTGATCAGGCGGCGGGCGCGCAATTACTCGACATGCTGCGGCCATTCGTTTACCGGCGATATCTGGATTTCTCGGCCATCGAAGCGCTGCGCACCATGAAGCAGCTGATTCAGCAGGAAGTCCGGCGCAAAGGCATGGCCGACAACATCAAGCTCGGCTCTGGCGGCATTCGCGAGGTTGAATTTATCGCGCAGGCCTTTCAGCTGATTCACGGGGGGCGCGACCTGAGTTTGCAGCAGCGTCCTCTATTAAAAGTACTCAGCACGCTGGAAGGGCAAGGTTACCTGCCGCCGGCGGTGATCAGCGAGCTGCGCGAAGGTTACGAATTCCTGCGCTACACCGAGCATGCGATCCAGGCGATTGCCGACCGGCAGACGCAAATGCTCCCGCATGATGAGCGAGATCAGGCGCGCATTGCCTTTATGTTGGGTTTTGCCAATTGGACAGCGTTCCATGAACAACTGATGTACTGGCGCGGCCGGGTCGACTGGCATTTCCGTCAAGTGATCGCTGACCCGGATGAAGAGGACGGCGAGGAGAGCGAAGTGGTGGTCGGCGGTGAGTGGTTGCCGCTCTGGGAGGAAGCCCAGGATGAAGAGGCCGCTTGCCGTCAGTTGGAAGAGGGTGGTTTTGTCGATGCGCCCAAGGCCCTGAAAACGCTCGCCAGCCTGCGCAGCAGTCCGCAATTGCGGGCGATGCAACGTCTGGGGCGCGAACGGCTCGATGCCTTTATTCCGCGTTTGCTGGCGCAAGCGGTTGAACACGCCAGCCCGGACCTGGTGCTGGAACGCGTGTTGCCGTTGGTTGAAGCGGTGGCTCGGCGCTCGGCTTATCTGGTGCTGCTCACCGAGAACCCTGGTGCGCTACGGCGGCTGATGACCTTGTGCGCGGCCAGCCCGTGGATTGCCGAACAGATCACCCGTTTTCCGTTGTTGCTCGACGAACTGCTCAACGAGGGGCGGCTGTTCAAGCCACCGTTGGCGCCGGAGCTGGCCGCCGAATTGCGCGAGCGGCTGACGCGGATTCCCGAGGATGATCTCGAACAACAGATGGAAGCCTTGCGGCACTTCAAGCTGGCGCACCGCCTGCGGGTGGCGGCCTCGGAAATCGCCGGCAGCCTGCCGCTGATGAAAGTCAGCGACTACCTGACCTGGCTCGCCGAAGCCATTCTGGAGCAAGTGCTGGCCCTGGCCTGGCGTCAAACGGTCGCCAAGTACGGCTCGCCGCAGCGTTCCGACGGAACCTTGTGCGACCCGGGGTTCGTCATTGTCGGTTACGGCAAGGTCGGCGGTCTGGAGTTGGGGCATGGTTCGGACCTCGACCTGGTGTTCATCCACGATGGTGATCCGCAAGCAGAAACCGACGGTGCGAAACCGATCGACGGCGCGCAGTTCTTCACCCGGCTGGGGCAGCGGATCATCCATTTGCTGACCACCCAGACCAACTCCGGCCAGTTGTACGAAGTTGATATGCGCCTGCGCCCTTCTGGCGCGTCGGGGCTGTTGGTCAGTTCGTTGGGGGCGTTCGAGCGCTATCAGGAAAACGAAGCCTGGACCTGGGAGCATCAGGCGCTGGTGCGGGCGCGGGTGCTGGTCGGCAGTCAGGATGTCGGCCAGGCCTTCGAGAAAGTCCGGGCGAAGGTTCTGGCCCGGGCACGCGACTTACCCAAGCTGCGCCAGGAAGTCAGTGAGATGCGCGCCAAGATGCGCGACAACCTGGGAAGCAAGGGCACCGCTGCCGGGACCGCACCAAACGCCTTCGAAGCCACTGCGCCGTTCGACCTCAAGCAGGACGCCGGTGGTATCGTCGATATTGAATTTATGGTGCAATACGCCGCGTTGGCGTGGTCTGACACGCACCCTTCGCTGCTCCGCTATACGGATAACATCCGCATCCTGGAAGGTCTGGAGGAAGTCGGGTTGATGCCCGCCGAAGACGCCAGCCTGCTGCGTGAGGCCTATAAAACCTACCGCGCGGCGGCCCACCGCCAGGCCCTGCAGAATGAGGCCGGGGTGATTGCGGGGGACCAGTTTGTGGCCGAGCGACGCGAAGTGTTGCGGATCTGGCGCGAGCTGGGGTTAAGCTGAACTCGAAGTCATGGACGAAACAACTCTTGATGTGGGAGCGAGCATGTTCGCGATAGCACAATGACAGTCGACATCAATGTTGAATGTGATGACCCTATCGTCGGAACGCCGCTGGGAGCAAGCCTGCTCCCACAGTAATTATCGAGGCGGGGAGGCTTATGCCTCCCTTATTCGTTTGTGGATAACTATGAAAATTCTGATCGTTGGGCCCAGTTGGGTCGGTGACATGGTGATGGCGCAGACACTCTTCCAGTGCCTGAAACAGCGTCATCCTCAGTGCGAAATCGACGTGCTGGCCCCCGAGTGGAGTCGGCCGATCCTTGAGCGGATGCCCGAAGTGCGTCAGGCCTTGAGCTTTCCGCTCGGCCACGGCGTGCTGGAGCTGGCAACGCGGCGGCGGATCGGCAAGTCCCTGGCCGGCCAGTACGATCAGGCGATTTTGCTGCCCAATTCGCTGAAATCGGCACTGGTGCCGTTCTTTGCCGGCATCCCGAAACGCACCGGTTGGCGTGGCGAGTTTCGTTACGGCCTGCTCAACGATGTGCGTACCCTCGATAAAGAGCGTTACCCGCTGATGATCGAGCGCTTCATGGCGCTCGCCTATGAGCCGGGCGCCGAGTTGCCCAAGCCGTATCCGCGCCCGAGCCTGCAAATCGACCCGGGCAGCCGCGACGCTGCGCTGGCCAAGTTCGATCTGGCCCTTGATCGTCCGGTGCTGGCGCTGTGCCCGGGTGCCGAATTCGGTGAATCCAAGCGCTGGCCGTCGGAGCACTACGCCAAGGTCGCCGAGGCGAAAATCCGCGAGGGCTGGCAAGTCTGGCTGTTCGGTTCGAAGAACGATCACGCGGTTGGCGAAGACATTCGCTCGCGACTGATTCCGGGCCTGCGTGAAGAGTCGGTGAACCTCAGTGGCGCCACTTCGCTGGCCGAGGCCATCGACTTGCTGTCTTGCGCCGATTCAGTGGTGTCCAACGACTCCGGCCTGATGCACGTCGCAGCAGCGCTGAACCGCCCGCTGGTAGCGGTCTATGGCTCGACGTCGCCGGGCTTCACGCCGCCGCTGGCCGAGAAGGTCGAGATCGTTCGCCTGGGTATCGAGTGCAGCCCGTGTTTCGATCGTACCTGCCGTTTCGGTCATTACAACTGCTTGCGCCAGCTCACGCCGCAACCGGTGAACGAAGCGTTAGAACGCCTGCAAGGCGCTCCGGTCGAGGTCCGTTAAGTTGCGGGTACTGTTGATCAAGACTTCCTCGCTGGGCGATGTGATTCATGCGTTGCCGGCGTTGACCGACGCGGCACGGGCGATCCCGGGCATCAAGTTCGACTGGGTAGTGGAAGAAGGCTTCGCCGAGATCCCGACCTGGCACCCGGCGGTTGGCAAGGTGATTCCGGTGGCGATCCGTCGCTGGCGCAAGAACCTCTGGCAAACCCTCAAAAGCGGCGAGTGGAAACGCTTCAAGCAAAACGTTCGTGCGACCAAATACGATCTGGTGATCGATGCCCAGGGCCTGCTCAAAAGCGCCTGGCTGACCCGTTACGTCCGCGCGCCGGTAGCCGGGCTGGACAAGAACTCGGCCCGTGAGCCCATTGCCGCGCGATTTTATTCCCGGCGTCTGGCGGTAGCCCGTGGGCAACACGCCGTGGAACGACTGCGTCAGTTATTCGCCGTGGCGCTGGGCTACGACCTGCCGCAAGGGTTGGGCGACTATGGCCTGAACGTCGAGCGGTTGGTCGAGCTGCCGCGCAAGAATCCTTACGTGCTGTTTCTGCACGGCACGACGTGGGACACCAAGCATTGGCCGGAAGCTTACTGGCGTGAGTTGGCCGAACGCATGGGCCACCTCGGCATGGCGGTGAAACTCCCATGGGGCAACCCGGCCGAAAAGGCCCGGGCCGAGCGCATCGCCAAGGGTCTGCGGAATGCCGAAGTGCTGCCCAAGTTGAACCTGGCCGGCGTCGCCAAAGTGCTGGCCGGTGCGCAAGCCTGCGTGGCGGTAGACACCGGTCTCGGTCATCTGGCCGCTGCGCTGGACGTGCCGACGATATCGTTGTTCGGCCCGACCAATCCGGGCCTGACCGGTGCCTATGGCAAAAGCCAGGTGCACCTGGCGAGCGACTTCCCGTGTGCGCCATGCATGCAAAAGAAATGTTCTTACCAACCGACCGCTGAAGATCAGCGTCGATTCGATCTCAAGCGCGAGTGGCCATTGTGCTTCACTCGCCTGAACCCCGAGCGTGTCGCGAGCCGTTTAAGCACGCTTTTGCAGCCGCCGCTACTGGCTGAGGAGCTGCGCTGATGCAATTGGCTTTTGTCCTTTACAAATATTTCCCGTTTGGCGGATTGCAGCGCGATTTCATGCGCATCGCCCTGGAATGTCAGCAGCGCGGGCATCAGATCCGCGTTTACACGCTGATCTGGGAAGGCGATGTGCCGCCGGGTTTCGAAGTGCTGGTGGCGCCGGTCAAGGCGATCTTCAACCATCGGCGAAACGAAAAGCTGAGTGCCTGGATGGAAGCCGACCTGGCCAAGCGTCCGGTGGACCGGCTGATCGGTTTCAACAAAATGCCGGGGCTCGACGTCTACTACGCTGCGGATGGTTGTTTCGAGGACAAGGCGCAGACCCTGCGCAATGCCCTCTATCGGCGCTGGGGTCGCTACCGGCACTTCGCCGAGTACGAGCGCGCGGTGTTCGCCAAGGATGCGAAAACCGAAGTCCTGATGATTTCCGAAGTCCAGCAGCCGCTGTTCATCAAGCATTACGACACGCCGCTTGAGCGCTTCCATCTGCTGCCACCGGGGATTGCCCTGGACCGGCGTGCGCCGGCCAATGCCGCTGAAATTCGCGCTGAATTCCGTCGCGAATTTTCCCTGGCTGACGATGACTTGTTGCTGGTGCAGATCGGGTCCGGGTTCAAGACCAAAGGTGTCGATCGCAGCCTCAAGGCGCTGGCCGCGTTGCCAGCGGAACTGCGTAAACGTACCCGGCTGTTTGTAATTGGCCAGGACGACCCCAAAGTATTCCAGCTACAGAGTGCCACGTTGGGGCTCGGCGATAACGTGCAGTTCCTCAAGGGCCGCAGCGATATCCCGCGTTTCCTGCTCGGTGCCGACCTGTTGATCCACCCGGCGTACAACGAAAATACCGGGACGGTATTGCTTGAAGCGCTGGTAGCGGGCTTGCCGGTGCTGGTCAGTGCGGTGTGCGGTTACGCGCATTACATCGCTGAGGCCGACAGTGGCCTGGTGCTGGACGAACCGTTCGAACAGGCGCAACTCACGCAGTACCTGACGACCATGTTGAGCGATGACGCAGCGCGTGCGGCCTGGAGCCGTAATGGCCTGGTCTTCGCTGACACGGCCGATCTCTACAGCATGCCGCAGCACGCGGCGGATGTGATTCTGGCGGAGCAACACTGATGAAGTTGATTCTTGCCGAACCGTTCAAGAGCCTTTGGGCCGGACGCGATGCGTTCACCGAAGTCGAAGGCCTGAAGGGCGAGGTGTACCGTGAGCTCGAAGCTCGCCGGACCCTGCGCACCGAAGTGGCCGGGAACGGCTTCTTTGTGAAAATTCACCGCGGCATTGGCTGGGGCGAAATCTTCAAGAACCTGCTCACCGCCAAGCTGCCGGTACTCGGTGCCGGCCAGGAATGGCGGGCTATCCAGCGTTTGCAGGAAGTCGGCGTGCCGACCATGACCGCCGTGGCTTACGGCGAGCGCGGCAGTAACCCGGCGGGCCAGCACTCGTTCATTGTCACCGAAGAACTGGCGCCGACTGTTAGCCTGGAAGACTTCAGCATCGATTGGGTCAAGCAGCCGCCGGAGCCAAAACTCAAGCGCGCGCTGATCGCCGAAGTGGCGCGCATGACCGGCATGATGCACCGTGCCGGGGTCAACCACCGCGACTGCTACATCTGCCACTTTCTGCTGCACACTGATAAACCGGTGACAGCCGACGACTTCAAGCTCTCGGTGATTGATTTGCACCGTGCCCAGACCCGCCGGGCGATCACCCGGCGCTGGCGTAACAAGGATCTGGCGGCGTTGTATTTCTCGGCGCTGGATATCGGCCTGACGCGTCGCGACAAGCTGCGTTTCCTCAAAGGTTACTTCCAGCAACCCTTGCGTCAGATTTTGCGTGAGGAAGCGTCGTTGCTGGCGTGGCTCGAGGGCAAGGCCAACAAGCTTTATGAACGCAAGCAGCGCTATGGAGATGCGCTCTGATGGTGGGGATGGAGCCTGAAACTGCTGTACTGCCAAGAGTCTCGACTCAAGGCCTTCGACACGCGCCGGAACCGGAAGAGCGTGAGACTCTCAAGGGATACGAATGACTGATTTTCTGGCCACTGACGACCGCGAACTGCTGGAGCGTCATGGCCTCGACGGGTTCGATGCCCTATGGACCAGGCGGCTCGATGCAGTGGATGAGCCGAACACGTCACAAGACGGTTGGAGCAGCGTTTTCAGGCTGGATCTTGAGGGTAATGGTTACTACCTCAAACGACAGAGCAACTACTTGACGCGGTCCTTGTTCCGGCCGTTTGGCGAGCCCAGTTTTGCCCGTGAGTTTCGTAACATCAGCCGCTACCAACAGTTGGGAATTCCAGCGCTGCAGGCGGTATTTTTTGGTGAGCGCAAGCTAGAGGGTGAAGTTCGGGCGATTCTGCTGACGCGTGCACTGGACGGCTGGAATGATCTGGATTCGCTGCTGGAGCAGTGGTCGGGTCTCAGTGATGCGCAGCAGGCGGGGATTCTGCGTGCCTGTGCGCGGCTTGCACGTCGGCTGCACGATGTGGGTCAAGTGCACGGCTGCTTTTATCCCAAGCACATTTTTTTGCGGCCTGCTGGCGATGGTTATCAGGCGCAACTGATCGATCTGGAGAAAACCCGGCCGCTGCTGTTTGGTCAGCGCGACCGGATCAAGGATCTGGAGCCGTTGGTACGCCGGGCGCCGGTCTGGACTTGCGAGGAGGTGCGGCTGTTGCTGGCAACTTATCTGAATCAGTCGGCGAATAGCCCGCAGGTCGAGCGTTGGGTGCAGCGCCTGATCGCTCGACGCAGCCACAAGGAGACGCGTTGATGCGTTTGTCTGAACTGAAAAGCGCCGGTCGTACGCCAGACTTGCCATTGAGCATCGAGCTGGCGGACGCCGCAGGCCCGGCGCAGTTGCAACTGCTCAGCGTGTTGCGGGTTTTGCCGGGCCAGCGTTACGTGGGCGCCGCTGTTTGGCGTGGGCGTCCGGTGCTGGCCAAACTGTTGGTGGGCAGCAAGGCAGCGCGGCATTTTCAGCGTGAGCTGGACGGTGTCCGTCTGCTCGCCGCTCAAGGCCTGACCACACCGAGGCTGCTGGCCGATGGCCTGAAGGATGGCGAGGGCGGCTGGCTGCTGTTCGATTTCCTCGAAGGCGCTGAAAGCCTCGGCGATGCCTGGAAGCAGGTCGAAGCGCTGCCGGCGCTGGCGGACGAGCAAGCGGCGGTGTTGGCCGAGGCGCTGGGCGCCATCGGTCAATTGCACAGCAAGGGCTTGTGGCAGGAAGACTTGCACCTGGACAACCTGTTGCGCCACGACGGCCAACTGTATTTGATCGACGGTGCGGGGATTCGGGTCGAGCAGGCTGGTCAGCCGTTGTCTCGACAAAAAGTCCTGGAGAACCTCGGGGTGTTTTTCGCTCAGTTGCCCAAGTCGCTTGAGCCGTTCACCGAAGAATTGCTGGTGTATTACCTGTTGAGTAACGGCGAGCATGCCTTGCCACTGGAAGCTTTGCAGAAGCAGGTCGACAAGGTCCGCAGTTGGCGTTTGAAAGACTTCCTGATCAAGGTCGGCCGCGAATGCACGTTGTTCAGTGTGCAGCGCGGGGCGTTCGGATTGCGCGCGATTCGTCGCGAGGAAGAAGCGGCCATGTTGCCGGTATTGGCGCAGGCCGATGCGTTGCTCGATCAGGGGCATCTGTACAAGACCGGTGGTGCGGCGAGTGTTGGCAAGGTCGAGGTGGCGGGGCGCACGCTGCTGGTCAAGCGCTACAACATCAAGGGCGTTGCCCATTGGTTCAAGCGCTTCTGGCGCCCGAGTCGCGCCTGGCATTCATGGCGCGAGGGGCATCGCCTGGGGTTCCTCGGTATCGCTACGCCCAAGCCGTTGGCGCTGTTGGAGAAGCGTTTTTTCTGGCTGCGCAGTCGGGCCTATCTGATTACCGAGTACCTTTCGGGGCCGGACATTATTGAGCGCTTTGCGCCGTTCGTTGAGAGTGGTGAGGCGCCTGAAGCTGAGTTGCTGGCGCTGGATCATTTGTTTGCCGAGCTGATTCGCGAGCGGATCAGTCATGGGGATTTCAAGGGGCATAATCTGTTTTGGGACAAGGATCGCTGGTCGTTGATCGATCTGGATTCGATGTGTCAGCACGGTTCGCTGAGTAGTTTTGCTCCGGCGTATGCTCGGGATCGGGCGCGGTTTATGCGTAACTGGCCTGAGGGCAGTGCGCTGTATCGGGTGATTGATCAGCGTTTGCCCAAGAATGTGTAGGCGCTGAGCTTGCTTGCGATGGCGGCCTGACAGCCGGCCAATCTCCCGCAGATGTACCCCAACCAAACCTGTGGGAGCCGGGCTTGCCCGCGATGGCGGCCTGACAGCCGACCAACCTCTTGCAGGTGTACATATCCATTCCTGCGGTAACGGCCGCTTGCGGTTTCGCCTGACGGCGACTCACTTTTTTTACAAGCGCCTAAAAAAAGTAAGCAAAAAAACGCTCGCCCCAAGCGTACGGCACCTCGCCTAGGCTCGGCGTCCCCTCACTCCGGTGTCCATCAGGGGGCATCGCCTACGGTCTGCTTCGCGACGACCTCCTCTCGATGTGTCCGGCTGCGCCGTACGGCGCTGCGCGCCCACCCCCTGATGAACACCTGCGCTCGGCCTCCCGATAGGGGCGGGTGGATCAAAATCAACAGCAAAGCACGGCGGCCTACCGGCCGGCCTGAGTGGTAAGAGCGTGTACGGCTTGGATCTCGTTCCCACGCGCAGCAAAGGAATGCATCCGGTGACGCTCTGCGTCACGATTCGTGAGCTGAGGCAGAGCGTGGGAACGACCGCAATCATTCGCGGATATATACAGATCAAAACGGTGGGGCGGACCGGGCGGCCCTCCCCACCGTGCGTGTTACGGCGCTTCTGGCTGATCAAAACTATCCAGTGCCCGATTCACCAACAATTCCCCCAACGAGATCATCTGCTGAATTGCCAGCGCTACATGTCGGCGGGTGCCTTCAAGCTCGAAGGCCAGGTCGCTCGCCAGCACATTGACCGAGGCGAGGGTTTCCGAGGCGTGCGCCAACAGCGTCTCATTATCCAGATCGGGGATCACCGCGAAGATGTTGGAGGGACGTTTATCGGGCAGGTTGCCCTTGTCGAATGGTGGTTTGAGGTAGTGATCCAGCGCCCGTTCGGCGGCGTCGTGGAGTTTTTTCGAGTCGTTGGAGGCGTAGGGGGAAGTGCTTGGGGTTTCAGGGGGATTTGGAGTGACTTTGTGCATGGTGAAGCTCCTTGATGAGTGGAGCCGCCACTGATCGCCGCGACGCGATGGGAGGTGGCAGCTGTACGCAGGTTCGCGGACCGGGGCATCAAGGAACCCGGCATACCCGAAGGTATCCCGCGCACAGCCGCCATAACGCAAAGCAGTAGACGATAAAAAAGCGCCAACTGAAAGGAAATGATGGCGCTATGCGCCTTGATTGATCCGGGCCGCGACGCCCGGTCGCTGAATTGGCAGCGACCACCAGAGACTAGTCACGCGGCTTCCCACCAGCAACCTGAAAAACATGTCGGATGCTTCCCTGAAACCTACAGGCTTTATAAACATCGTTCTTTTTGCCGTCGTCGCTTGCTGTGTCCTGTTGAATATGAACTTTGTGCGTCAAACAACCTCTGGGTCATTCCCGCCATCTTTACGCTATAATCCCGCCCTTTAGCTGTTTCTCGCCCTTTTGCGAGGACACATTATTTCCAGGCGCCTGTCGCCTGCATGCAGACTTAAGAGGCTAGACCCCTGTGGCATTGACGATTCTTGGCCTGTCCGGCGCCCTTAGCCATGATCCTTCCGCAGCCTTGTACATCGACGGCAAGCTGGTCGCGGCTGCTGAAGAAGAGCGCTTCGTACGCGATAAACATGCAAAGAACCGCATGCCTTACGAATCGGCGAAGTTCTGTCTGGAACAGGCTGGCATCAAACCTTCCGACGTTGACGTAGTGGCGATCCCGTTTGCCCCGATCAGCCTGTTTGGCAAGGCCCGCTGGCACTACGCCAAGCGTTACTGGTACGCCCCGGATCGCGCGCTTGATGCGATCCTGATGGGCAACCGTCGCTACAAGCGCTATCGCAACAAGATTGTCTGGTGCCTCGAGCAACTGGGCTTCGATCCGAAGAAAATCAAGATCCAGCCGGTCGAGCATCACTTGGCTCATGCCTCCAGCGCCTACCACTGCTCCGGTTTCAAAGAGAAAACCGCGATCCTCGGGATCGACGGCAAGGGCGAGTACGCCACGACCTTCTTCGGTTATGGCGAGAACGGCAAGATCCACAAGATCAAGGAATTCTTCGACCCGGATTCCCTCGGTGGCCTGTACGGCGCGATCACCGAGTTTCTCGGTTTTGAAATGCTCGACGGTGAGTTCAAGGTCATGGGCATGGCGCCGTACGGCGACGCCAGCAAATATGATTTCTCCCGTCTGGCGTCGTTCGAAAACGGCGAGCTGGTGATCAACACCGATTACGCCAACGTCATCGGCCTGCGTCGCTACAAAGAAAAGGGCAAGGGTTTCTACTTCTCGCCGAAGCTGATCGAGTGGCTGGGGCCGAAACGCGAAGGCGATATCGCTGACGAACCGTACATTCATTACGCCGCGAGCATGCAAGCGCTGTTCGAGAAACTGGCGTTGCAGATGATCGACTACTACCTGGGCGACGTGCTCAAGGAAACCGGCAAGCTGGCGTTTGCTGGCGGCTGTGCGTTGAACGTCAAGCTGAACCAGAAAATCATCGCTCGCGACGACATCAAAGAGTTGTTCGTACAGCCTGCGTCCGGCGATGCCGGCACGGCGGTGGGTGCTGCGGCTTACGTGTCCCACGCCCGTGGCGTACCGGTCGAGAAGATGGAGCACGTTTACCTCGGCCCGTCGTACAGCAACGAAGACGTGATCGCGGCTTGTGCTCGTCACCCGAGCGCACCCAAGTGGCGCAAGCTCGATGACATGCCGGAGAAGATCGCCAAAATCATGGTCGACGGTAATCCGGTGGCCTGGTTCCAGGGGCGCATGGAGTTCGGTCCGCGTGCGTTGGGCGGTCGTTCGATCATCGGTTGCCCGAGCGCCACTGGCGTGGCTGACCGGATCAACCATCAGATCAAGTTCCGCGAGCGCTGGAGGCCTTTCTGCCCGTCGATGCTCGACACCGTGGCGCCGCAGATGATCAAAATCGATCACCCGGCACCGTTCATGACCTTCACCTTCGAAGTGGCTGAAGAGTGGAAAACCCGCGTGCCGGAAGTCGTCCATGAAGACGGTACGTCCCGTGCCCAGGTGCTCAAGCGCGAATACAATCCGCGTTACTACGACATGATGAAAGCGCTGGAAGTGCTGACCGGTAACGGCGTGTCGCTGAACACCTCGCTGAACCGCCGCGGCGAGCCGATGATCTGCTCGCCGACCGACGCCCTGAACATGTTCTTCGGCTCCGATCTACAGTATCTGATCATGGAAGACATTCTGGTGGTCAAAGACGGCGCGGACGCTTATGACACGCTCGGCTGAACGCCATGTGCTGCAGTTCTGTCACGGCTATGACGGGCCGTTCCTGGACTGCGCCCGACAGTACGCGAGCCTGTTTGCAGGGTCTGGTTATCGAGTGACCACGGTGTTTCTCACCGGGGTTGCCGATGCTGACGTTGCGGCGGGCTGTGCGTCTGATGAAGTGCTGTTCATGGAATACAGCTCCAAGGCCATTCGTGGCCTGAAGCTTTCGGCGATTGCCGATCTGCGCAAAATCGCCCAGTCGCGCAATTTCAGTTTTTGTATCGCCCACCGTTTCAAGCCGATCTACATCGCCTTGCTCGCAACGCCGCTGCCGGTAATCGGCGTGCACCACGCCTTTGGCGATTACCAGCGGCGGACGCGCAAGCTGTTCGCGCATATTTTTCGCAAGCGCCTAAGCCTGCTCGGGGTTTCCGATGCGGTCCGCGACGACATGCGCCGTTGTCTGCCGAAGTGGCCGGCGGCGCGGATTCAAACCCTTTACAACCGCATCGATGTCGACGCGTTGCAGGCCACTCAGGTGTCCTTCGATGAGGCACGCGACGCCTTGGGGCTGTCGCCGGATGCGTGGGTGATCGGCAACGTCGGTCGCCTGCACCCGGACAAGGACCAGGCCACTTTGCTGCGCGGCTTTGCCCAGGCCTTGCCGCGTTTGCCGGTCGGCAGTCAACTGGCGATTCTTGGCTCCGGACGTCTGGAGCAGCGGCTCAAGGATCTGGCTCGTGAAATCGGTATTGGTGACCGTGTGCTGTTTCTCGGTCAGGTGCCGGAGGCGCGTCGCTACTTCCGGGCTTTCGATGTGTTTGCCCTGAGTTCCGACCACGAGCCATTCGGCATGGTGCTGCTCGAAGCGATGGCCGCCGGTGTGCCATTACTGGCCACCGCGTGCGGCGGGGCAGCGGAGGTGGTCGAAGGTGTCGGTATTTTGTTCCCGCAGGGGGATGTCGAGCACTTGGCGCTGGGCCTGCAACATCTGGCGGTGATGAATCAGCACGAGCACCAGGTCTGCGCCGAAATGATGCTTGATCGCCTGCGCGAGCGCTTCTCGGATCGTGCAGTGCACGAGACGTTCTGGCGTCTGCCGCACGTCCTTGAACTGACGGCGAGGGCCTGATGCTCAACCGATTTCAAGGCTGGCGCGAGCGTGGCTGGTCCGTTGTCGATGCGTCGACGTATCGCGATGCCTGGCAGCGTTTTGGCGGTAGCGTCGCAACGCATCCACTGGTGGTCGAACGCCTGGCACAGTTGGCCGATATCCCGGTGCGTTACCTGGCCTGGGAACAGGGTGGCGAACTGAAAGCCGCGATCCCGACCTGGGGCCGCGACCTGGCATTGTCCAAGGACGTGCTCAAGCGTAACGGCAAGAAAGGTTTGTTCGATCTCGGCAACGCTGAATTCATCCTGCCGGCTGCGGCCGACGCGCAAGCGCTGTTGCGGCACCGCGGGCGCTACTTGTCGGCGCTGAATGAAGGTCGCTTTGCCGGTCTCAAGCTGCAAGCCGAACAACTGGCCATGGCCCGCACACCTGAAGAGCTGTCGAAGAAGTTTCGCTACAACCAGCGCCGTGAACTGCGCTTGCTGGAAGAGGCCGGTGGCGTAATACGACCGGTCAGCGACTTTTCCAGTCAGGAACTGGCGGCGATTTATTGCGATCTGTTCCAGCGCCGCTGGGGATTTCCGGCAACCGGTGCGCCGCGCATGGGCGAGGTGCTCGAGCTGCTGCGCGAGCTGATGATCGGCTCGGTGATTTTCCTCAACGATGCGCCGATTGCGATTCAGTTGGTCTACCGTGTTGAAGCGCCAGAGTGGATCAGCGTCGAGTACATCAACGGTGGCGTCGACCCCGAGACTCGTGAGTTCAGCCCAGGCAGTGTATTGAGTTTTCTCAATACCCAAAGCGCCTGGGAGCACGCCCGGGCAATCGATAAGCCGCTGCGCTTTTCCTTCGGGCGGGCTGATCGTGAATACAAGGACCGCTGGTGCAACCCTGTGCCGGTGTTCACCGTATGAGCCAGACCATGAGCCTGCCACTCAATCGCAAGCAGCAACTGCTCAAGCGTCATCGACGTAACAAGCGCATCGGTCTGTTGATCGGTGTCTTGCTGTTGATTGCCGTTGGCCTGCTGGTCACCTGGTGGCTGCCGCTGGTACTCGCGGTCCTGGCCTGGGTTGCCCATGAGGCGTGGTTTGCCGACCATTTGTTTTACTCGCCCAAGGACGATTACCAGTACAGCTTCCCGCCCTACACGCAGCAGCCCAAGGTCCGGCTGGAGGGTGCGCGTCTGCTGCTCGATGACGGCGTCATCCTGACCGACGACACCACGCTGGTACTGGCACTGCGGGTAAAAAGCACCTGGCTGGGACGCTTTTTCGATCCTGCAGTCGAGTTGTCGGGTGGCGATAATCCAGACCGACAAGCCTTCGAGCGTGGTGTAGACGGCCTGCGTTACCTCAATCTCAGTGGTCAGGCGCATGTTCTGTCGCAAGGCGATTTGCGTGTGCGCGGGCGTTTCTGCCGCTTGCTCGGCGAACCCGTGCTCTGGTCGTTCGAACAACCGGATTACCGCCGTCAGCGAGTGATGGTGATCGCGCCTCACGCCGACGATGCGGAGCTGGCCGCTTTCGGTTTGTACAGCCAGGCCGACGAGGCCTGGATTGTCACGTTGACCGCTGGCGAAATTGAAGCCGGGCACTATCGGCAGATGGGGCTGGACGCCGTCGAGGCGTCGCGCATCAAAGGCCGCTTGCGCGCCTGGGACAGCATTACGGTGCCGCGCTGGGCCGGCGTACCTGAATCGCAGTGTGTGCAATTGGGCTATTTCTGCCTGCAATTGCCAGCCATGCAGGCGGCGCCGGACCAACCAGTGGGCTCGCGTGAAGCGAATCTGAACGACACGCGACTGTTTCGCCAACTTAATCCGTTCGCGTTGCCCGGTGACCGCGATGGTGCACCGACCTGGATTAACCTGCTGGCCGATCTGCGCGAACTGCTGCTCAAGGCGCGCCCTGAAGTGATCGTCCTGCCGCACTCCTCGCTGGATCCGCATCCCGATCACATCTGTGCACAGCATGCGGTGCTGGAAGCCTTGAAGGGGCTTGAGTGGCAGCCGACTACACTGCTCGGATACGCGAACCATCTGCACGATAATGATCGCTGGCCAATGGGTGATTCCGAGGCCGGGATTGCGTTACCGCCGGTGTTCGATCCGGCGCAGGTGCTACAACCCTATTGCCTGGTATTGTCGATCGAGCAACAGCGCGACAAGGCTATGGCGCTGGGGATGATGCATGACTTGCAGCCGCGTGCGCCGTTCAAGCGTCGGATGCGTCGCGGCTTGCAGCGTCTGCTGGCTGGGCGTTCAGGCTCGCCTTACGGCGAGAACGAGTTTTTTCGCAAGGCTGTGCGTCGGCATGAGTTGTTTTGGCGTTTGTAAATGGCTGTCGCATGGAGTCTTTCTGCCAGGGCAGAAGGGTGATTTCAGGTTTTTGTCGGGCTGTTCAATGCTGCAAGGAAGACAATGAAGGTTCTATTTCTGGTGCAGAAAGAACAGCGGGCCATTCTGGACCGTTTGTACGAAGGTGTGGCCGCTCATTGCGAATGCGACCTGCGCTGGTTGAGCAGTGATGAACAGCGCAACCTGCGTGGCTATTTTCGGCGTGAAGTGGACGTGTCGCGCTATGACCGTATCGTGTTCTTCCTGCGGTTCAAGCAGGAAATCCGCCAGGTCGGGTTCATTCGCACGATTCCCAATCTGGTGATTCTCGAACACGATGCCTACCAGAACTACATTCCCTGCAAGTACACCGGCAAGTTCAGTGCGCATTACCGCCGCCTGCCGTGGGCGCGGGTGATCAGTTCCGGTTTCATGGTCGCCAAGCGTTTACGCGAAGAAGGCTTTGACGCGGTGTTCGTGCCCAAGGGCTATGACCAGACCCTGTTGCAGGATCAGGGGCGTGAGCGCGATATCGAACTGGCCTTCGTCGGCAGTACCAATAGCGTGGCGTACAGCGGTCGCAAAGCGCTGCTCGATGAGTTGGCGGGTGTCGAACCCTTGGTAGTGACTCGTACCCATTCCGGTGACGAATATCGCGACACGCTCAACCGTATCCGCTTCTTCGTCAGTGCCGACGTTGGCATGGGCGAATTCATGATCAAGAACTTTGAAGCGATGGCCTGTGGCTGCGTGTTGTTGGCCTTCGATCAGGGGGATGCGGAAACTCGGGCTCTGGGGCTGCAGGATATGCACAACGTGGTGCTCTATCGGGATATCCCGCAACTGCAGGAAAAACTCGCCAGGCTGCGTGCCGATCCTGAGTTGGCTTCGATCATTGCCCGAAACGGACGCGATCTGGCGGTCAGTCAGTTCAGCTTCGCACGTATTGGTCAGCGTATTGTCGAAGAGCTCCAGCCGGCTTTGAGGCCTCGCGCCGCATTGAGTCTGATCGAACGGTTACGCCTGAAGCTGGGCATTTGACAGGGTTTTCAAATCATTGGAAGTGCTCGAAATCATAATAAAACGTGCCATCAGCCGATGTGAAAAAGGGCTTTCAGCTCGATGAGTATCCTTAATGTCATGTGGTCCGGTGGGGCTGCCTACGCCTCTGTCCACAAGGTTCATCTGCAGATACTTGCTCAGGTAGAACCCGCAACACCGATCAATACCTGGCTGTTGCAGGGTAGTGCGCGCGGCTGTGTCGCCGAAATCGGTGAAACGCGGGAGTGGCATCTGTCCTCCAATCAACTCAAGGGCAGGCGTTTCTGGAAGCTGCTGACGCTATGGATGCAGGCGCGTTTTTATTACGCCCTGAATCAAAGTGACGTGCGCGTGCTGTTGCTCGACGGCTTAGGCACGGCTCGTGCCCTGTTACCGGTCCTCAAGAAGCTGCCGCAGTTGCGCGCGGTGGTGCTTTTTCATGGCGCGACCCGGATCAGCGCAGCCGATCGCAAGTTGCTTTCACGATTTCCCGCTTCACAGCTGACCCTTGCGGCGGTTTCGCAAACCCTGGCCAACGCACTTGAGGCCGATTTACAGATCCCCGTCGTCACGTTGCGCAGTGCGCTCGATCCACTGGCTTTTCGTTCCCGGTTGCTTTCTCGTGAGCAGGCGCGTGCTCGGCTGCAATTGCCCGTCGACAACACACCTGTCGTGGGGGCTGTAGGGCGCCTGGTTGGCAAAAAAGGCTTTGCATGCCTGATCGAAGCCTTTGCCAAGGCGCTGACACAGCACCCGCAGTTGCGCCTGGTGATTATCGGGGAAGGTCAGGCAAGGGCTGCGCTGGAGGTGCGGGTCAACGAGCTTGGGTTGCGCGACAAGGTGCTGTTACCCGGAAACCTTGAGGATGCAGCGACGCTTTTTCGGGCTTTCGACTGGATCGCGATCCCGTCACTTGAGGAAGGTCTTGGCTTGATCCTGCAAGAGGCGGTAATGGCCGGTGTCCCGGTGCTGTCCAGCGATTTGGCAGTGTTTCGCGAGCAATTGGCAGGGGCGGGCCGTTACGCCACGCCAGAGGATGTGACCGCCTGGAGCGAGGCGTTAATACAGGCGCTTGGTGTCGCTTCTGAATCGGTCGCTGCGGCTCAATTCACTGTACTTTCACCGGACGACGCCTGGCTGGAATTCAGCCAGGTTGCCCGCAAGCTGTTGTCATGCGCAAAGTAGGATTTGCTCCAGCGTCTGCATCGGAAAGCTCTCGTTCAGCTTCTCTCGATCAATATACCGTGCGAAGTGTTGCAGGTTGCGCTTGACCAGGTGCTGCGGCAGCGGCCCCCGCAAGAAGCGCATGTCGGCGACGTCGATCAGACCGAACTGGTTGCCCGGAGTCACGACGATGTTGCCCAGGTGCAGCGAGCGGAAGTAGACCCCGGCTGCATGGAGTTCGCGGATGAATGCGGTCAGCGCCGGCAGGGTCTGTTGCCAGTCGAAGCCGTTTTTGTCTGCCAGCTGGCGCAGGGTTTCTCCTGGCAGGGGACGGTAAAGCACGGCCGTCATGCCAGGCGTATCCAGCTGATGGAGTGTGAGTGTCTGAAGGGTAGGAATGCCGAGCTTTTCGAGTCGGGCGGCATTGTCGATGAAGCGCTTTGAATAGGGGCGAAACAATGCCGACGAGAGAAGCCGCTTGCGGCGAAACAGTTTGAGGATGTTCCCGTCCGGCAGAAGAAATACTTTCGGGCCGAAGCTGTCGGCTTCTAGTACTCTGGCGCCTTTAATCATCTGATTTAAAGCGGCTTGTGGAAGCCGGAAGCATTGCATGTAGAGAGCCTTGTAGAAATTGCGGGCGTATTGGCGATCAATGATGCCGAAAAGTTGCTGTTTTCACCATGCCGGCTTGGCGATCGGACGATTTAACGAGGAAAGGTCAATGCAGGAAACGCGTTGGGCGCAGGTATGGATGACGACCGGATTGTTCTGGTTTTTGACTGCCATTGCTTTTGCGCCGACCAATAAGCTTTATCAGCAAGGGTTGACCGTGTTCCTCTGGTTGCCGGCAATGTTTTTTGCCTGGTCGGCACGTGCTCGGTTATTTGAGCTTTGGCAAGCACAGCGGGTGTTTTGTCTTGGGCTGCTCGGGCTGGTGCTGTGGTCGTTGATCAGCGTGTCGTGGACTCATGATGATGACCTGACACGGGGCGCCAAACGCATATTGTACATCGTGGTGTTCCTGTTGTTTTTTCCGGTATTTGCCAATGCCCGTCCGGAGCGTGTCGTGCGGGTCATGCAATGGGGTGGCCTGGCCCTGGCATTGAGTGCACTGTTGGCGGCCATCAAGTTTTATCTGATCGACGGCAACACCTGGACCGCGCGCGTTGAAGGGTTGGGGGAGTTGGGTCACCCGATTCTGGGCGGTTACGTACTGGGCGTGGCGGCGGTCTGGATGATCCATTGGGTGCCCCGGACCCGTTGGCTGCAAGGTGTCTGGTTGGTTGCACTGGGTTTGCTCGCAGGCTTTGTCGTGCTGTCCCAGAGTCGTGGCGCCGCGCTGGCGCTGTTGCTGACGCTGGTGGCAATGCCCATTTGGAGCCGCAACCGACGTAGCTGCACCATCGCTATCGGCGCACTGGTGCTGGCGATGCTGGCGTTCTGGCTTTTCGAACCGCTGGTGTTGGCTCGCGGTACCTCGTACCGGCCTCAAATATTCATGGCCAGTCTGAACATGATCGCTGCACATCCCTTGCGTGGCCTGGGGTTGGAGTCTGGCTACACGGTGCTTGCCGAAGGCGTCGAATTTGATCACGCGCACAACCTGTTCACCCATATCGCAATCGAATTGGGGCTGCCAGGGCTCTTGCTGTGGTGTGTGGTCTGGTTTGCGGTATTGCGTGAAGCATGGCGAGCCCGTGAAACGCTGTATGGTCAGGGTGTCATCGGGATCTGGTTGTTCTCGTTCCTGGCCATGCAATTCGATGCGGCCAGCATCAGTGGATCGCCACGAGCCGAATGGTTCATCAGCTGGCTACCGGTTGGCCTCGCCACCGTTTTGGTATGGACACAGGCCAAATACAAAGCCTGTGATAAAATTTCGCGTTCAACCTAATCAGTGAGCTCTACGATGAGTGCAGCACCGCCCAATGCGGAACAGGAATCAAGCCTGAAAATCTATTTGCGACTGTTGGGGTATGTAAAACCCTACGTTGGCATTTTCCTGTTGAGTATCGTGGGTTTTGTGATATTTGCCTCCACGCAGCCGATGCTGGCCGGGATTCTCAAATATTTCGTCGATGGCTTGAGCAATCCTGAAGCAGTGCTCTTTCCCCACACTCCGTATCTGCGGGAGTTGAAGTTGCTGGTTGCCGTGCCGCTGTTGATCATCTTGATCGCGGCCTGGCAAGGGCTTGGTTCGTTCCTGAGTAACTACTATCTGGCCAGGGTTTCCCTGGGTCTGGTTCATGACTTGCGGGTGGAGTTGTTCAACAAGCTGCTGGTGTTGCCTAACCGTTATTTCGATACCCACAACTCCGGGCATCTGATTTCCCGTATCACCTTCAACGTGACCATGGTGACCGGTGCTGCAACAGACGCCATTAAAGTGGTGATTCGCGAAGGTCTGACCGTAGTTTTTCTGTTCGGCTACCTGTTGTGGATGAACTGGAAGCTCACCTTGGTGATGCTGGCAATTCTGCCGCTGATTTCTTTCATGGTCGGCAATACCAGCAAGAAATTTCGCAAGCAGAGCAAGAAGATTCAGGTGGCGATGGGCGACGTGACTCACGTCGCGTCCGAAACCATTCAGGGCTATCGCGTGGTGCGCAGCTTCGGTGGTGAAAGCTACGAGCAACAGCGCTTCGCCAAAGCCAGTCAGAGCAACACCGACAAGCAATTGCGCATGACCAGAACCAGTGCGATCTATACCCCTGCACTGCAACTGGTGATTTATAGCGCCATGGCCGCATTGATGTTCCTGGTGCTGTTTCTGCGTGGTGATGCGACGGCCGGTGATCTGGTGGCCTACATTACGGCTGCGGGTCTGTTGCCCAAGCCGATTCGTCAGCTGTCCGAAGTCAGCTCGACTATTCAGAAAGGCGTGGCGGGTGCTGAAAGCATTTTCGAACAGCTCGATGTCGAGCCGGAGCTCGATGCTGGCACCATCGAGCGCGAGCGTATCAGCGGTCGTCTGGATGTACACAACCTGAGTTTCACTTACCCGGGCACTGATCGCGAGGTGTTGAAAAACATCAGCTTCACTGCGACACCGGGGCAGATGATCGCACTGGTTGGACGCTCGGGAAGCGGCAAGTCGACGCTGGCCAGCCTGATCCCGCGTTTCTACCATCATGAAACGGGGCAAATACTGCTCGATGAAGTAGAGATCGAAGACTATCGCCTGCGTAACCTGCGCAAGCATGTCTCTCAGGTCACACAACACGTCACCCTGTTCAACGATACCGTGGCCAACAACATCGCCTACGGTGATCTGGCCGGGGCTCCGCGTGCAGACATCGAGAAGGCTGCACAAGATGCCTATGCGATGGACTTCATCTCCCAGTTGCCAAACGGCCTGGACACTGAGGTCGGCGAGAACGGGGTATTGCTGTCCGGTGGTCAACGTCAGCGTCTGGCCATTGCTCGCGCCTTGTTGAAAAACGCACCGTTGCTGATTCTCGATGAGGCGACTTCGGCACTGGACACCGAGTCCGAGCGGCATATTCAGGCAGCGCTGGATAAGGTCATGAAGGGTCGTACCACGCTGGTGATCGCGCACCGTCTGTCGACTATCGAAAAGGCCGATCTGATCCTGGTGATGGACCACGGTGAAATTGTCGAGCGCGGTACTCACGCCCAACTGCTGGCACAAGGCGGGTACTACTCGCGTCTGCATGCCATGGGACTGGACGAACCCTCTCCGGCGGACATAGCCTGAGCTCGACGCCAGGGTGAGCATCGCTCACCCTGTCAGCCTCCCGGGCGCGCAACGCGTCCGACGATTTGTATCCAGCCCTTTACATACTTGACCAAGCCTAAATAATTCTGCGTGCCGTGCTTGTTATGGTTCCTGCTTCGATTGTGAATGCAAACGGGAAGGACAACCTTCTCGTGCGGGGACTGGAATGTTGCAACGTCACCTCTGGAAACTACTCCCCAAAACACAGCGCACCTTTTTGCTGGGCCGTTTGTCGGTCGTTGACCGGCAAGCCGTGAACAAGTCGATGTCAGGCAATACCGTTTTTCCGGCGCACTTTCAGCAGCGTTCATGCCTGTTCATCCATGTTCCGAAATGTGCCGGCAGCAGCGTGTGCTCGGCGTTGTTCAATGGTTGGGCGCCTGGACACCTGCCACTGTACTGGTACGAACAGCAGTTTCCCGAACACTACGCACGCAGTTTCAGGTTTGCGTTTGTCCGCGATCCATTGGAGCGGGTTTATTCCGCCTATGCCTATTTGCGCGGCAAGCAGTTGCCGCAACGGGATGAATCGGCTCGGCTGTTGGTCAACAGTTACCGGGATTTTGATGATTTCGTCGGGCATTGGTTGCACCCGGATAACCTCCGTAAACAGCTTCATTTCGCGCCGCAAACCGACTTTTTGAGTGACTCCATGGGGCGCATGGCGATGGATTTCGTCGGCTATCAGGAACACCTGGAACGCGACTTTCAACTGCTCTGCCAGCATCTCGGCATGACGTCATCGTTGCCTCATCTGAATATCTCGCAAGAGCGTCGCGCTGAGCCCGTACGCGATTTTTGCTCGGTGCGCACACGGCGCCTGGTACGGCGTGCCTATCAGCGTGATTACGAGGTGCTTGGTTATGAATGAGTCGCCGCTGATTGCTGCACATTCGTCGAACATTCGCCCCTTTGCATTGTCGTTGTCACCCTCGGCCCGAGCAGCGCTCAAGCATCAGCAACCGTGTTGCCTGTGGCTGACGGGGCTGTCGGGCGCTGGCAAGTCGACCTTGGCCAATGCACTCGAGTTGCAGCTCAATGAGCAGGGGCGCCACACCTTTGTGCTGGATGGCGACAACCTGCGCAACGGTTTGTGCAATGACCTGGGTATGGGCGCTGCAGCGCGCAAGGAAAATATCCGGCGTATTGCCGAAGTGGCGCGGTTGATGGTCGACGCGGGGTTGATTGTGATTGTCTCGGCGATTTCGCCGTTTCAGGCCGATCGAGCATCGGCCAGAGCCTTGTTCCGCACGGACGAGTTTCTTGAGGTATATGTCAGCACGCCGTTCGACATCTGCGCCCGGCGCGATCCCAAGGGTTTGTATCAAGCTGCACTGCAGGGGCGAATCAAGGACTTCACCGGTCTCGACAGCCCTTATGAAGCACCGCGGCAGGCGGACTGCGAAATCAACACCGACGAGGTTGTACTGGCCGACGCCGTGCAGCACGTCCTGGCTGTTTTGCTTAAAAAATGAACAATGTAGCGGCGTAATGCACACCTGTTGAAGCTGTCGAACTAGGCAGCGTTCACCCTGTGCTAATATCGCGCCCCTGTTCATTTTGTATGTGGGTTGCACCATGAAGTTGTCCATGCCGCGATTCGATCAAGCCCCTGTCTTGGTGGTCGGCGATGTCATGCTCGACCGTTACTGGCATGGTGGTACCTCACGGATTTCTCCTGAGGCGCCGGTGCCGGTGGTCAAGGTCGAGCAAATCGAAGACCGCCCGGGCGGTGCTGCCAACGTTGCCTTGAACATTGCCGCGCTCGGCGCGCCGGCGTCCCTGGTCGGTGTGACCGGTGATGACGAGGCCGCCGACAGCCTGACCAATAGCCTAAAAGGCGCCGGTGTACGGGCGTTGTTCCAGCGCATCGCGCATCAGCCGACCATCGTCAAACTGCGGGTCATGAGTCGTCACCAGCAATTGCTGCGTATCGACTTCGAAGAACCGTTTGCCACCGACGCGCTGGCGCTCGGGGCTGAAGTCGACGGCCTGCTCGAAGGCATCAAGGTGCTGGTGTTGTCCGACTACGGCAAAGGTGCGCTGAAGAACCACCAGGTGTTGATCCAGGCCGCACGTGCCCGTGGCATTCCGGTGCTGGCGGATCCCAAAGGCAAGGATTTCTCGATTTACCGCGGTGCCAGCCTGATCACCCCGAACCTCAGCGAGTTTGAAACCATTGTTGGCGGTTGTGCCGATGAGCACGATCTGGTCAGCAAGGGTGCGAAGCTGATGCATGACCTGGATCTGGGCGCCTTGCTGGTCACGCGTGGCGAGCACGGCATGACCTTGCTGCGTCCTGATCATCCGGCGCTGCACTTGCCCGCACGGGCCCGTGAAGTGTTCGACGTAACCGGTGCCGGTGATACGGTGATTTCTACCCTGGCGGCGGCGATCGCTGCTGGCGAAGAACTGCCCCACGCGGTGGCCCTGGCCAACCTGGCTGCTGGCATTGTGGTCGGCAAGCTGGGTACGGCAGCGATCAGTGCTCCGGAGTTGCGTCGCGCGATTCAGCGTGAAGAAGGTTCCGAACGGGGTGTCCTGGGCCTGGAGCAATTGCTGCTGGCCGTCGACGATGCGCGTGCGCACAAAGAGAAGATCGTCTTTACCAATGGCTGCTTCGACATCCTCCATGCGGGCCATGTGACCTATCTCGAGCAGGCGCGGGCGCAGGGCGATCGTTTGATCGTTGCGGTCAACGACGATGCGTCGGTGAGCCGCTTGAAAGGTCCTGGGCGGCCGATCAACAGTGTTGACCGACGCATGGCGGTATTGGCGGGTCTGGGCGCGGTGGACTGGGTGATCAGCTTCTCTGAAGGCACTCCGGAAAACCTCCTGGCACAGGTCAAGCCAGACGTGCTGGTCAAGGGCGGCGATTACGGGATCGACCAAGTGGTCGGCGCCGACATCGTCAGCGCTTATGGCGGAACAGTGAAAGTGCTGGGGCTGGTGGAAAACAGCTCGACGACCGCAATTGTCGAAAAAATCCGCAAGACCTGAAACTGTGGCGAGGGAGCTTGCTCCCGCTCGCCTGCGCAGCAGGCGTAAAACCAGCAAACGCGGTGTATCTGTAGAAACTCAATGGCGGGTTTTAGGGCCGCTTCGCGGCCCAGCGGGAGCAAGCTCCCTCGCCACAGCTATGTGGTCTCGTCCTATCTTGCCACCTTGCGTGGCACGATTTTCTTCAGCAGTAGTTTGGCCTTGCCGGTCAATCGGCTGAAACCCGATACCTTGCCCGGTTGGCTCAAGCCTTGCTGCCTGAGCCAGTCCTTCCAGCGAATCCGTTCGTCACGCACCAGCCAGCCTTCCTGTTGGGCAAAACTTTCTGCCAGATACAGTCCGCGTGTGCTTGCCGGGTAGAGCTGATCTTTTTTCAGGGTATAGAGCTCGGGCAGCGGCTGGCCATCCTCAAGCGGCATCAGGTACAGGTCGGGGCGCTTGCGATCCAGTCGCGCGACAAGTTGATCGCCTTCAAGGCGTTCATCGACATGAAACAGGCTCAGGGACTTGGTCTCCTTGGGCACGTCCAGGCGCAAATCGTAGATCAACTGCAACGAAGCCGTGGGCAGATGCACGTAGGCTCGTGGGCGTTCGATCAACTGCATGTTGGCGCAGCGCACCGGACGTGCAGCGCCAGACAGCGGCGTCAGGCGGAACGGCAGCGCCTCGCGGTAATGCAGCGCGCTGGCGTAGGGCGCTGGCAGCCAGGTGTCATTGAAGCGCCCGCCAAGCCAGCCTTCGGGGGTTTCCAGCAGGCATTCCTCGGCGATCTCCTGAATCGCCGTGTGCAACGGCAGGTTCAGCTCGTGAGCCGGCACATAACCCGAGATCAGTTTGAGCACCACGTCGCCACGGTCCTGACGGCGCTGGCGGACCAGCACCCAGTAATCGCGATTCTGCCAGTGCAGAGTCAGCCGTACCGAGACGCCGAGGTTGGCCAGCTCCAGCGAAAAGTGCTCTGGATTGGCCACCGTGACCGGGCGCCGACGTTGCAGGGTCTGGGAGAAATTCAGCGGCCTGCCGACACTCTGATAACTCAGGCCTTCGGGAGTCGCTTCGACGTATAACGGCAGGGTCTTGAAGTTGCTGGGATTCTTTCTTATGAGCGTTCGCGGCATGTCGGCTCCTTCTTGCGTCGGGGTCGGCCGCTGTGGCGGCTGTTCAACGACTACGTAGGACTTGAGCAACAGTCGCCACATTGTGGGCGAGGTGCAGCGGATTAATGGTCCCGACAATAGCACTGGCGACACCGGGTTGCGCAAACAACAGCTCGAAGCTGGCGCGTACGGGATCTACGCCGGGGCTGAGGCAGGCGTGACCGCTGGCCAGAGCCTTCTTCACCAGAATGGCTTTGCCGTGGGCAGCAGCGTAGTCGATGACCGGCCGCTCGGCCTGCTCGTTGAGATTGTAGGTGATCATGGCGCAATCACCTTGTTCCAGAGCCTTCAACCCACCATCGACAGTTTTGCCGGAAAACCCGAACCCGCGAATCTTGCCCTCGCGCTTGAGCTCGGCGAGGGTCTGGTAGACCTCACAGTCGTTGAGAATCGCCAGGTCGTTACCATCCGAATGCACCAGCACCAGGTCGATGAAGTCGGTTTCCAGGCGTTTCAGGCTGCGCTCGATGGAAAAGCGCGTGTGGGCAGCACTGAAGTCGTGGTGCGACAGGCCGTCGGCGAATTCTTCACCGACCTTGCTGACGATCACCCACTCCTGACGCTGACCGCGCAGCAGCGGGCCGAGGCGTTCTTCGCTGCGGCCATAAGCGGGTGCGGTGTCGATCAGGTTGATGCCCAGCTCGCGGGTCAGCTTGAGCAGTCTGCGCGCTTCGTCATCGTCCGGGATCTGGAAGCCGTTGGGGTATTTCACCCCTTGGTCGCGACCAAGTTTCACCGTGCCCAGGCCCAATGGCGAAACCAGCAGGCCAGTACTGCCCAGCGGGCGATGCAGATCGTGCAGGGTGGCTTGGCTCATGGCAGCAGTTGCTCCCAGGCCGGCACGCCCATCGGCGGTTTTGGCAGGGTTGGCAACGGCGCCGGATGGCTTGGCTGGATGCCGTCGCGTTGCAGCGACGCCATTACCCGGTCAGCGAAGTCCGGTGCCAGCGCCAGTTTGGTCGGCCAGCCCACCAGCAGGCGATCCTGCTCGGCGAGGAAGGCGTTGTCGGGTCGGCTCAGGCCCGATTGCAGTGGCTCGGCGCGCTCGACCCGCAAGGTTGCCCATTGCGCCTGGCTGAGGTCGACCCACGGCAACAGGTTGCCGAGTTCTTTCTGCGCGGCGGCTATTTGCGCGGCGGGTTCGCGAGCCACGCCTTCGGCTTCGGCGATATCACCGCCAAGGTACCAGATCCATTGACCATCGGCGGCCGGGTGGGTGGTGACGGTGATGCGCGGCTTCGACCCGCCGCCCAGGCAGTGGGCGTAGAGCGGTTTCAGGCTTGGGCTTTTGACGATGACCATGTGCAGCGGTCGACGTTGCATGGCTGGCTGGCTCAGGCCGAGCGCCGTGAGCAAGTCAGCGTTGCCAGCGCCAGCGCTGAGAACGATGCGCTGTGCACGGATCTCACGCTCGTCAACGCGCAGGCCGACCAGTTCGCCGTTTTCCAGCAGTGGCTCGATCTTCTGCCCGGCCAGCAGGCCGTCACCGGCAAGCTCAGCCAGACGTCCGATCAGGCTTGGCACATCGACCACCAGTTCCGCAAGGCGATAGACCTTGCCCTTGAAGCGCTTGTCTTGCAGGGCCGGCGGCAGCTGCTCGCCTTTGACCTGATCAACCCGACCGCGCACCGCTTTGCTGGCGAAGAAACTGGTGAGGTTGCCGGCGAGGGTGCCGGGGGACCACAAATAGTGGGCTTCGGACAGCAGACGCACGCCGGACAGGTCCAGCTCGCCGTCGCCGGCCAAGGCTGCACGCCAACGGCGCGGCATGTCGGAAATCGCTTCGGAGGCACCGGTCAACGCACCATGCAGCGCGTATTTGGCGCCGCCGTGGATGATCCCCTGGGACTTCACGCTCTGCCCGCCGCCGAGACTGGCACTTTCCACCAGCACGGTCGAGAAACCCTGGCGACGCAGGCGCGCGTTCAGCCAGAGGCCGGCGACACCAGCGCCGACAATCAGTACGTCGGTGGAAATAACGGATGGCATGCAGCGACCTCAGAGTTCAGGACTAGAGGCGCAGTATACAGACTCGACGAATAGAGGTTTTGCTGGCGATCAATAGGTGGTTGGTCAGGCCACGCACAAACCTGTGGCGAGGGAGCTTGCTCCCGCTCGGGTGCGCAGCAGCCGCAAATGAACCAATGCGGTCTATCCCCAAGCCTCGATATCAGGTTTTGGGGCCGCTTCGCGACCCAGCGGGAGCAAGCGCCCTCGCCACAATGGACTGGTATCTGGCTTTAGTGTCCGGCAGTTTTCGAGAACAGCTGGATGACCACCACGCCCAGGACGATCAGCGCCATACCAAGCATGGCCGGGATGTCGAGTTTCTGGTCGTAGAGAAACAGCGCCGCGATGCTGACCATCACGATCCCCATGCCGGCCCATACCGCGTAGGTGACGCCAACCGGAATGGTGCGCACCACCAGGGTCAGCATCCAGAACGCGATGCCGTAACCGACAATGATCAACAGCAAAGGGAGTGGTGTGCTCAGGCCCTTGACCGCTTTCATCGATACGGTGGCGATCACTTCGGCGCAGATGGCGATAGCCAGGAGGTAGTAAGCGTTCATGGTGTGATCCTCGTATTTTGGCCTGCTTGATGAGGTCGGCATTCTAGAGGCTTTCGAGATGGGGTAAAGTCATTACCTATCTGATTTGAAGATGGGTTGAGCCATGAGTGTGTTATGGAATCTGGAGCAGATGCGTTTGTTCGTCAGCGTGGCCGAGCAGCGTTCGTTTTCGGCGGTCGCGCGGGACCAACGCAAGGCGCAGTCGGCGGTCAGCAGTGCAATAGCACTGCTTGAAGCAGACCTTGGCCTGAACCTGTTTGATCGCAGTAGCGGCCGCCAGCCGCGCTTGACCGAGGCCGGCAGCGCGTTGCTCGAAGAAGCGCGAGAAGTGCTGCGCCAGTGCGAGCGTCTCAATGGGCGGGCGCTGGCGTTGATGCGCGGTCAGGAAGCGCGGCTGCGTCTGGCGCAGGATGAGGCCATGCCTTATCAGCCGGTGCTCGACAGCCTCGAAGCATTGGCCGAGCAATTTCCCAGCCTGGAAGTGCAACTGGCCAGCGCCGCTCAGGGCGATGTGGCGCGCAAACTGGTGGAGCGCCGGGCCGATCTGGGCTTGCTGTTTTATCACGAACAGATTCCCGAAGCCCTGGAACGTCGAGTGCTGGGCAGCGTCGAGATGGTCACGGTGTGCGGAGTCGGGCATCCGCTGGCCGTAGAAGGGCAGGTCAATTGCCAGCAGATGGCGCAACACCGACAACTGTTGATGGCCACGCATTCCAGCGTCTACCCCGGCAGTGAACAAGCCAGCCCGCAAGTCTGGCGCGCCGACAGTTTCTACGTGCTCGCCGAGTGGCTGATGCGTGGCCTGGGGTGGGGCTGGCTGCCGCGGCATGTGGTGCAGTACCCGGCGTATCAAGGGCAGATGGTCGAACTGGTCAGCGAATGGACCCCGCCAGCGTTGGTGGTGGAGTTGGTCTGGCGGCGTGATGAACCGCTGGGACCGGCGGCGCGTTGGTTGGCGGAACGTTTTGCCGTGCACTTGCAGGCGATCGGCTAAAAAAGCCGATAAACTCCGCCGCCATGAATAGAACTCTCTACACCGCGCTGTTTTACCTGGGGCTGCCACTGGTAGCGATTCGGCTGTGGCTGCGCTCGCGCAAGGCACCGGCGTACGCCAAGCGTATTGGCGAGCGTTTCTCCATCGGCCTGCCGGTGATGAAGCCCGGTGGCATCTGGGTACATGCGGTGTCGGTTGGCGAAAGCATTGCCGCTGCCCCCATGATTCGCGGGTTGCTCGAGCGTTATCCACAGCTGCCGATCACCGTGACCTGTATGACCCCGACCGGGTCCGAGCGGATTCACGCAATGTTCGCTAATGAACCACGCATCCAGCACTGCTACCTGCCTTACGATCTGCCCTGTGCGGCGGCGCGGTTTCTCGATCGGGTTCAGCCGAAACTGGCGGTGATCATGGAAACTGAACTCTGGCCCAACCACATTCATCAGTGCGCCAAACGCGGGATCCCGGTGGCGCTGGCCAATGCCCGGCTTTCGGAACGCTCGGCCAAAGGCTATGGCCGTTTCGGCAAGCTGACGCAGCCGATGCTGGCCGAAATGAGTCTGTTCGCGGTGCAGACTGAAGCCGAGGCTGAACGTTTTCGGCAGCTGGGCGCGCGCGCGGAAACGGTCGAAGTGACCGGCTCGATCAAGTTCGATTTGCGCATCGACCCACTGTTATTGCAACGGGCCGCCGAGTTGCGTCAGCAATGGCAAGCGGTCGAGCGGCCGGTATGGATCGCCGCGAGTACCCATGAAGGTGAAGACGAAGTGGTGCTGGCGGCGCATCGACAATTGCTTGCCAGCCATCCGGATGCGCTGCTTATTCTGGTGCCGCGTCACCCCGAGCGTTTCAATCCGGTGTTCGAGCTCTGTCAGCAGCAAGGCTTCAACACGATCCGTCGTTCGACCGGTGAAGCGGTCAGCGCCAGCACCTCAGTGCTGCTCGGCGACACCATGGGCGAGTTGCTGTTTCTCTACGCCTTGGCCGACAGTGCGTTCGTCGGCGGTAGCCTGGTGCCGAATGGCGGGCATAACCTGCTGGAGCCGGCGGCGCTGGCCAAACCGGTGTTGAGCGGGCCGCACCTGTTCAACTTCCTTGAGATCGCTGCATTGATGCGCAGTGCCAAGGCGTTGCAGGAAGTGGATGACGCCCACGGGCTGGCGCTAGCGGTGCAGCGACTGTTTGAATTGCCACGCGATGCGCAGCGGATGGCAGAGGCGGGGCTGAACGTGATGCGCGCCAATCAGGGCGCCTTGCAGCGCTTGCTGGATGGGTTGGGGCGGTTGATCAACTGATTCTGAACCTGACACCTTTGGTGAGGGAGCTTGCTCCCTCACCAAAGGGTTGGTTTTTTACTGGCCGGGATTGGCCTTCAGCTGTTCCGCTGCAGCCTTGGCCAGGTCCGGGGGCAGGAAGTCCTTGTCCGGGTTGTAGTCGGCCTTGAGATAACGCTTCAGGTCCTGCAAGTCGCCCGGGCTCAGGGTGCCGGCCGCCTGCTTCAGGCGCAGGTTGTCGAGAATGTAGTCGTAGCGGCTGTTGTTGTAGTTGCGCACCGAGGTGTACAGCTGGCGCTGGGCGTCGAGTACGTCGACGATATTGCGCGTGCCTACCTGATAACCGATCTCCGTGGCTTCCACCGCGCTCTGGTTCGAGATGATCGACTGGCGACGTGCCTGCACCTGCTCGACATCACTGTTCACCGCACGGTGCAGGTTGCGGGTGTTTTCCACCACTTGCCGACGCAGTGCTTCGCGTTGCTGTTCGTTTTGGTCCAGGCGCGAGTACGACTCGCGAACCTGCGAGCTGGTCAGCCCGCCACTGTATATCGGAATGTTCAATTGCAGGCCGACCGTACGTTGCGAGACGGGGCCACCGTACGGCTGGGGAAAGGCACTCGGGTTGCTGAGACCGAACGCATCGTTGTCTCCGGTCTTGTACTGCGCCACTGCGTCGAGGGTCGGTGCGTGGCCGGCCTTGCGCTGCTTGAGCGTTTCTTCTGCCGCGCTGACTGCGTAGTTGCTGGCCAGCAGATTGAGGTTCTGTTTGGCGGCAGTGTCGACCCAGGCCTTGGCGTCGTTCGGCGCTGGCGGCAGGACGGGCAAGGTGTGGACGATGCCCTGAAGCGAGTTGTACTGACGGTTGGTCAGGGTGATCAGTGCTTCGAACGCATCATCCACCTGGCGCTGGGCGAGAATCCGGTTGGCGCGCGCGGTGTCGTAACTGGCTTGTGATTGCAGCACGTCGGTCTTGTCCGAGAGGCCGACATCGAAACGCTCATTGGACTGATCGAGCTGGCGCTTGAACGCGGCTTCCTCGGCCTTGGTCGAGGCAAGGTTGTCCTGACTGCGCAGCACGTTGAAGTAGGTTTCGGCGCTTTGCAGGATCAGGTTCTGCTCGGTCGCCGAAAGTTGCAACGCCGCTTGCTCGTTGACATCCTTGGCTGCCTGGAGCTGGAACCAGCGATCGGCGCGGAACAACGGCTGGGCCAGCGTTGCTTGATAGAAGTGGGCACTGCGATTGGCAATAGCCGATGGTTGGTCGATTTTCGTCCGGACATCGGCGACCTCGGCGCTACCCGAGAGGTTCGGCAGCAGGCCGGCGCGGGCCTGGGGCACGACTTCCTTTTGCGCGCCATATTGGGCACGGGCGGCGGCCAGGTCGGCGTTGTTGTCGACAGCTTCCTGGTAGACGCTGACCAAATCGGTATTGCTCGATAATGGCGCTTCTGCTGCCCAGGCCATTCCGTTGGACGCACAAGACACGGCAAGAGCCAGTGAGAGTTTGCGCAGCATGAGGCGATCCCTAGAGTGAATATTACAGTGGTAATTTGAGCGCCAAGGCTACGGCGCACGCCCGGCAGCGTCAAGGCGCAGCATGGCGCTGCGAGTGTAGATGCGCCAACCTGCGGCAACAATCCTGTAATTACGCCATTCATCACGCTGTATGCACCGGTGTTGGCGTTCTTTGCCAGTTGTGTCTAGACTGGCCGGGTTCTTGTCGGGGTGCCTTGCTATGAGGCTGAGATCGAATAATTTCGGATCCCGTTGAACCTGATCAGGTTTAAGCCTGCGTAGGGAACAAGATTTCTCGTCACCCGGCGAGTCCTCTTGTGCTTCGTCCGGGATGTTGTTCGACAATCGAACAACCCTCGTGCACTCAGCACAGCACTCATCCAGCTGGAGTCTTCACTGGTGGGCTGCGTCCATTCGTTACAGGTTCGCTCCGACAAAATTCCACTGCCTGGATGAAGTCTGGAGAGCCCGTGATGACTACAAAATCAAAAAATGCGATCAATCTGAGTGACTCGGCCAAAGTCGATCAGCAATCGGTTCAGCCCTTTACCCGCTCGCAAAAAATTTATGTTCAGGGCTCTCGCCCGGACATCCTCGTGCCGATGCGCGAAATCAGCCTCGACGTGACCCCCACCGATTTCGGCGGCGAGATCAACGCGCCGGTCGTGGTCTACGACACCTCGGGTCCGTACACCGACCCCAACGTCATCATCGATGTGCGCAAAGGCTTGGGTGACGTGCGTTCGCCGTGGATCGAAGCCCGTGGTGATACCGAGCGCCTGGCCGGCCTGAGCTCGAACTTCGGCCAGGAACGCCTCGCTGATCCGGAGCTGACCAAGCTGCGTTTCGCTCACGTCAACAACCCGCGCCGCGCCAAGCCGGGTGCCAACGTCAGCCAGATGCACTACGCCCGCAAAGGCATCATCACCGCCGAGATGGAATACGTCGCCATCCGCGAAAACATGAAGCTCGAAGTGGCCCGCGCCGCAGGTCTGCTGGATCAGCAGCACGCCGGTCACAGCTTCGGTGCCAGCGTGCCGAAAATCATCACCCCGGAATTCGTCCGTGAAGAAATCGCCCGCGGTCGCGCGATCATTCCAGCGAACATCAACCACACCGAACTGGAACCGATGATCATCGGCCGTAACTTCCTGGTGAAGATCAACGGCAACATCGGTAACAGCGCACTGGGTTCGTCCATCGAAGAAGAAGTGGCGAAACTGACCTGGGGCATTCGCTGGGGCTCGGACACGGTCATGGACCTGTCCACCGGCAAGCACATTCACGAAACCCGTGAGTGGATCATCCGCAACTCGCCAGTGCCGATCGGTACCGTGCCGATCTATCAGGCCCTGGAAAAAGTCGGTGGCGCTGCCGAAGACCTGACCTGGGAGCTGTTCCGCGACACGCTGATCGAGCAGGCCGAGCAGGGCGTCGACTACTTCACCATCCACGCTGGCGTGTTGCTGCGCTACGTGCCGATGACCGCCAAACGCGTGACCGGGATCGTTTCCCGTGGCGGTTCGATCATGGCCAAGTGGTGCCTGGCGCACCACAAAGAGAACTTCCTCTACACTCATTTCGAAGACATCTGCGAAATCATGAAGGCCTACGACGTCAGCTTCTCGCTGGGCGATGGCCTGCGTCCTGGCTCGATTGCCGACGCCAACGACGAAGCGCAATTCGGTGAGCTGGAAACCCTCGGCGAGCTGACCAAGATCGCCTGGAAGCACGACGTGCAAACCATGATCGAAGGCCCGGGCCATGTGCCGATGCAGTTGATCAAGGAGAACATGGACAAGCAGCTCGAGTGCTGCGACGAGGCGCCGTTCTACACCCTCGGCCCATTGACCACCGACATCGCACCGGGTTACGACCACATCACCTCGGGCATCGGCGCGGCAATGATCGGCTGGTTCGGTTGCGCCATGCTCTGCTACGTCACGCCGAAGGAGCACTTGGGCCTGCCGAACAAGGATGACGTGAAGACCGGGATCATCACCTACAAGATCGCCGCCCACGCGGCAGACTTGGCCAAAGGACATCCGGGCGCACAGATCCGCGACAACGCCTTGAGCAAGGCGCGTTTCGAATTCCGCTGGGAAGATCAGTTCAACCTGGGCCTGGACCCGGACACCGCGCGTTCGTACCACGATGAAACCCTGCCGAAAGACTCGGCCAAGGTCGCGCATTTCTGCTCGATGTGCGGGCCGAAATTCTGCTCGATGAAAATCACCCAGGAAGTCCGCGAGTATGCGGCCAACCAGCGGATCGAAACCGTCGATGCCGAAGTCGCCCAAGGTCTGGCCGAACAGGCTGAGCGCTTCAAGCAGGAAGGCAGTCAGCTGTACAAGAAGGTTTGATTTTTGCCGGCGCCTCCAGAGGCGCCGGCAACTCTGTGGCGAGGGGGCTTGCCCCCGCTCGGCCGCGAAGCGGTCGTAAATCCGGCGACGAGTTCTAACTGACAGGGCTCAGTCGTTTGCTTTGGGACTGCTTCGCAGTCCAACGGGGGCAAGCCCCCTCGCCACAGGGGATCTGACGATCCACAACAACAAATGTTCCTCTGAGATAACCCCCCTTGAGTATTCAACCCAGTACCTATTCTCCCGATCACGCCGTGCCTCTGGCCCAGCGCGTGTTCGGTGCCCGCGATCTGTTCTCCCTGTGGTTCTCCCTTGGCATTGGTCTGATGGTCTTGCAGACCGGGGCTTTGCTGGCGCCGGGGTTGGGCTTGTCGGGCTCGTTGCTGGCAATTTTCCTGGGCACGCTGGTCGGTGTTCTGCTGCTGGCGTGCGTCGGGGTGATCGGCAGCGATACCGGCCTGTCGGCCATGGCTGCACTCAAACTGAGCCTCGGTACTCGCGGTGCGAGTCTGCCGGCGCTGTTGAACCTGCTGCAACTGATCGGTTGGGGCTCGTTCGAAATCATCGTCATGCGCGACGCGGCCAGCCTGCTCGGCGCCCGTGCATTCAGCGACGCTAGCCTGATGGCCAATCCATTGCTCTGGACGCTGGCGTTTGGCGCCCTGGCGACCTTGCTTGCAGTTAGTGGCCCGTTGACGTTTGTCCGTCAGATCCTGCGCAAGTGGGGCATCTGGTTGCTGCTGGCAGCGTGCATCTGGCTGACCTGGAACCTCTTCGCCAAAGCCGATCTGGCCGCGCTGTGGATGCAGGCCGGTGACGGTTCGATGCCATTCGCCGTGGGTTTTGATATCGCCATCGCGATGCCACTGTCGTGGCTGCCGCTGATTGCCGACTACTCGCGTTTCGGCAAGCGTGCGAAAAGCGTATTCGGCGGTACGGCGCTGGGCTTCTTCATTGGTAACTTCTGGCTGATGAGCCTGGGCGTTGCCTACACCCTGGCATTTGCCCCGAGTGGTGAAGTCAATGCCTTGCTGTTGGCGCTGGCCGGTGCCGGTTTGGGTATTCCGCTGTTGCTGATCCTGCTTGACGAGTCGGAAAACGCTTTCGCCGACATTCACTCGGCGGCGGTCTCCAGCGGGATTCTGTTGCGCATGAAAGTCGAGCACCTGGCCTTGGCCATCGGGGTGATCTGCACCTTGATCGCGTGCCTGGCGCCATTGGCCCAGTACCAGAACTTCCTGCTGTTGATCGGCTCGGTGTTTGCGCCACTGTTCGGCGTGGTGCTGGTGGATCACTTCATCCTGCGCAAGCGCAGTGCTCAAATTGCGTCAGCCGCCTTGCGCTGGCCGGCGTTGCTCGCCTGGCTGGGCGGGGTGAGCACCTATCACTTGCTGGCGAATCTGTATCCGGAGGTTGGCGCAACCCTGCCATCGCTGGTAGTGGCAGGGCTGCTGCAACTGCTGCTGGGGCGGGTCTTCAGCTACGCTCCGGCACCAGCTCAGGCTTGATCTGACCCTTGAGGCGAGCGTAGGGGATGGTCATCTCGATGAGGCCACTCGAATAGGGCGCGATGGTCGCGACGTTGTACTTGAGCACCACCCCGGCGCTGGTCAAGGCCACGTTCGGGGTTTTCTGGAACGGCCAGCTTTTGACGAAGTCCGGATCCCGATCCAGTTGCGAATTGATCAGCCAGCTATTGTGTGCAACTTGCGCAGTCTTCCAGAACGCCACTTCCTGCCCCGGCAAGAGCATGTCGCTCAGGCTCAGCTCTTTTTGCAGCTGGCGCGAGTAGTTGATAAAGCCCCGTCCTGGCGTGCCATTGGCCGCGCCCGTGTCCAGATAGCTGGACACTTCGATGATCACCAGTCCGTCATGCTGCTCACGTACCTTGGCTTGCAAGTAGACACTGTTGCGATCGCCTGACTCACGCAGGAACTGTTCGCGGTAGGCGTTGAGGGAGGCGGGTAACGCCGCGCCCGGTGAGGTGCGGGTCATTTGCAGCAGGCGCTGTTCGACGATCCGGTCCAGTTGCGGGTCGGTCGGGAAATGCACCGTGTCGATATTTACCAGCGGGCAGTCGGGGCCGTCGCAACCCGGCTTGACCTGCTCGGACGCATCGCGAGTGGATGTCACCTGTGCCCGATAGCTGGGTTGGAACAGGCTTTGGCAGGCGCCGAGCGTGAGGGCAATACAGGCCACGGAGGCGATTTTCAACAGCGACATGGGCGTCCTTCATGAATCAGAGAAAGGCAAAATTCAGGGTCTTCGACTGCCAGCGGCGCGGTCGGTTCGCCACTAAGCTAATTAGAGCCAATTAGAGTTGTTTTCACCCCTTGCCGTCTATCCCGCTGACGGCAAAGAGGCTGCATCAAACGGTGCGGGCGCGTTAGGATGGCGCGAAGCCTGGGGGGAGCTCCGGACGGATTGACAGTAAACGAGGATTGTTATGACTGATTTTGCCAATGCCACCCCGACCATCGTAGACGTCGTACGCCGCGAAAACTGCTTCAAGGGTTTTTACCAGCTTGATCGCGTGCACTTGCGTCATGAGCTGTTTGCCGGTGGCATGAGTCGCGAGATCAGCCGCGAGTTGTTCGTTCGTCATGATGCTGTGTGTGTCTTGCCTTACGATCCGCAGCGGGACGAGGTGGTATTGATCGAGCAATTTCGCGCGGGTGTATTGGGCAAGACTGATAATCCGTGGCTGATCGAACTGGTCGCCGGTCTGATCGATAAGGACGAACAACCGGAAGAAGTTGCTCACCGCGAAGCGCAGGAGGAAGCTGGGCTTGTATTCACTGCGCTGTGGCCGATGCTCAATTATTTTCCGTCGCCCGGTGGCAGTACCGAATACGTGCACTTGTATCTGGGGCGGTGTGACAGTAACGGGGCCGGCGGCATTCATGGGCTGGTGGAGGAAGCAGAAGATATTCGCGTGACGGTCTGGGATTTCGAAGATGCCCTGCAAGCCGTACGTGATGGACGGATTTCCAACGCGGCGAGCATTATTGCCTTGCAATGGCTGGCTTTGAACCGCGTTGAAGTGAGGGGGTTATGGTCGTAAACAAACAGCGCGATCGTTATCGGGTCGATCTTGTGGGGCTGCAAAGCGCCTGCGAGGCCAACTACGCCCGACTGATGCGCCTGTTACCGGAGATGCGCAACCAGCCGGCTGCCCGGCGCATTGCCATGACCCAGGGTGAGCAGATGCTGGGCGTGCTGATGCTGGAAGTGTTGCAGGCATGTCCGTACACCACGACCCTGCGCGTGCGCCAGGAGCACAGCCTGCCATGGCTGCCGGTGCCGCAACTGGAAGTGCAGGTCTACCACGACGCGCGCATGGCCGAAGTCATCAGTGCAGAACATGCACGGCGCTTTCGCGGCATCTACCCTTATCCGAATGCGTTGATGCACCAGCCGGATGAAAAGGCCCAGCTCAATGTGTTCCTCGGCGAGTGGCTGAGTCATTGCCTGGCCTGCGGGCATGAGTTCGAAGTCGTACGCTAGTTGTGAACTGCGTCAGGTTCACGGGTTTCCTCTTTTCAAGTTCCCCCAGCATAATTGCGCCATTAATCCATATCCGTGATCACGCCTTGGGAGAACGCCTTGCCGAGCGTATCCACTCTGACAGCCAACGATGCCGTATTGCTGGTGCAGCTCTCTGACAGCCATCTGTTCGCCGAAGCGGATGGCACGTTGCTGGGGATGAACACCCGCGACAGCCTGCAAAAGGTTATCGAGTTGGCGCTGGCACAACAGCCGCGCATCGATCTGGTGATCGCCAGTGGCGACGTGTCCCAGGATGGCACGCTTGAGTCGTATCAGCAGTTTCGCGAAATGACCCGGCAGATCGATGCGCCCGCGCGCTGGATTCCCGGCAACCACGATGAGCCGCAGATCATGGCCCAGGCCGCGGTCCAGAGTCAGTTGCTGGAGCCCATCGTGGACATCGGTAACTGGCGGATCACCTTGCTGGATTCGGCAGTACCGGGCTCGGTGCCAGGGTATTTGCAGGATGACCAACTGCAATTGCTCGCGCGCGCCCTGAGCGAAGCGCCGGAGCGCCATCATCTGGTGTGCTTGCACCATCATCCGGTGTCCATCGGTTGTGCCTGGATGGAACCGATTGGCCTGCGCAACCCGGACGCCCTGTTTGCCGTGCTCGATCGCTTCCCACACGTACGGGCAGTGCTCTGGGGGCATGTGCATCAGGAAATCGATCAGTTGCGCAACGATGTGCGGTTGATCGCTTCGCCATCGACGTGCATCCAGTTCGAGCCTGGCAGTGTGGACTTCAAGGTCGATACCCTGGCACCAGGCTATCGCTGGTTGCGGTTGCTGCCGGACGGACGGCTGGAAACCGGGGTCGAGCGTGTGACCGGGTTCGAGTTTGAGGTTGATTACGGCTCTAACGGCTACTGACCCCCCTTTGTGGCGAGGGAGCTTGCTCCCGCTCGATCGCGAAGCGTTCGTAAAAATCGGTGCGTGCAGTAATTTGGCTAGACGCGATTGAATGTTTTGGGGCTGCTGCGCAGCCCAGCGGGAGCAAGCTTCCTCGCCACAGGGTTTGTCTCTGATCGGAACGATCTGATTCGTTCCTGAGCAAGTCAATCTCGTGGACTCCCTGTAAACTGCGGCATCTTTGCCCGCCTCACAGGGAGCTCGCATGTCTGGTTCGATCCTTTATATCCACGGTTTCAACAGCGCACCCGCGTCGAAAAAGGCCTGTCAGCTGGTCGACGTGATGGATCGTCTGGGTCTGGGCGACCAGTTGCAGGTGCCGGCCTTGCATCACCATCCACGCGAGGCCATCGGTCAGCTGGAGCAGGCGATTGCCAGGCTGGGGCGGCCACTGCTGGTCGGCAGCTCCCTCGGCGGCTACTATGCCACTCACCTTGCCGAGCGCCATGCCCTCAAGGCCCTGTTGATCAACCCTGCCGTCAGCCCGCACCGGATGTTCGACGGATACCTGGGCACGCAGAAAAACCTGTATACCGAAGAGACCTGGGAATTGACCCACGACCACGTGACGGCCCTGGCCGAGCTGGAAGTGCCGGCGCCCCAGGACCCGCAGCGGTTTCAGGTGTGGTTGCAAACCGGGGACGAAACGCTGGACTATCGCCTCGCCCAGCAGTATTACCGAGCCTGTGCCTTGCGTATCCAGGCTGGCGGCGACCATAGTTTCCAGGGATTCGCCGAGCAACTGCCGGCCTTATTGAGTTTTGCCGGCATCGGCGCAGATGTGTACCAGGCGATCGATTTCACAGCACTGTGAACCTTCGCCCCTATTTTCATGAACGACTGACGACGAGACCCCATGGCCACTCCCAGCGCTAGCTCTTATAACGCAGACGCCATCGAAGTCCTCTCGGGCCTCGACCCGGTGCGCAAACGCCCCGGCATGTACACCGACACCAGTCGGCCGAACCACCTTGCCCAGGAAGTCATCGACAACAGTGTCGACGAAGCCTTGGCCGGGCACGCGACATCGGTGCAGGTCATTCTCCACGCGGACCACTCCCTGGAAGTCAGCGATGACGGCCGTGGCATGCCAGTGGACATTCACCCCGAAGAGGGCGTCTCGGGCGTCGAGCTGATCCTCACCAAGCTGCACGCCGGCGGCAAGTTCTCGAACAAGAACTACCAGTTCTCCGGCGGTTTGCACGGGGTGGGTATTTCGGTGGTCAACGCCCTGTCGACTCAGGTCCGGGTACGCGTCAAACGCGATGGCAACGAGTACCAGATGACCTTCGCCGACGGCTACAAAGCCACCGACCTGGAAGTGGTCGGCACCGTTGGCAAGCGCAACACCGGGACCAGCGTGTACTTCGCGCCGGACCCGAAATACTTCGATTCACCGAAATTTTCCATCAGCCGTCTCAAGCACGTCCTCAAGGCCAAGGCTGTGTTGTGCCCGGGGCTGCTGGTCAGCTTTGAAGACAAGGCCACCGGCGAAAAAGTCGAATGGCATTACGAAGACGGTCTGCGTTCCTACCTGGTCGATGCAGTCAGCGAATTCGAACGTCTGCCCGACGAGCCTTTCTGCGGCAGCCTGGCCGGTAATAAAGAAGCGGTCGACTGGGCGCTGCTGTGGCTGCCTGAAGGTGGCGATAGCGTGCAGGAAAGCTACGTCAACCTGATCCCGACGGCCCAGGGCGGTACTCACGTCAACGGTTTGCGTCAGGGCTTGCTCGACGCAATGCGTGAGTTCTGCGAGTTCCGCAGCCTGCTGCCGCGTGGCGTGAAGCTGGCACCGGAAGATGTCTGGGAGCGCATTGCCTTCGTCCTCTCGATGAAAATGCAGGAGCCGCAATTCTCCGGCCAGACCAAAGAGCGCCTGTCGTCCCGCGAGGCGGCGGCGTTTGTTTCCGGCGTGGTCAAGGACGCTTTCAGCCTGTGGCTCAACGCGAATCCCGAGTTGGGCCTGCAACTGGCCGAGCTTGCGATCAATAACGCTGGTCGCCGTTTGAAGGCGAGTAAAAAGGTCGAGCGCAAACGCATCACCCAAGGACCGGCCTTGCCGGGCAAGCTCGCCGATTGCGCCGGGCAGGACCCAATGCGTTCCGAGCTGTTCCTGGTGGAAGGTGATTCCGCCGGCGGTTCGGCCAAGCAAGCGCGGGACAAAGAGTTCCAGGCGATCCTGCCGCTGCGCGGGAAGATTCTGAACACTTGGGAAGTCGACGGCAGCGAAGTGCTGGCCAGCCAGGAAGTGCACAACATTGCCGTGGCCATTGGTGTTGATCCGGGCGCTGCGGACATGAGCCAGCTGCGCTACGGAAAGATCTGCATCCTCGCCGACGCCGACTCCGACGGCCTGCACATCGCGACCTTGCTGTGTGCCTTGTTCGTCCAGCATTTCCGGCCGTTGGTGGACGCCGGTCACGTCTATGTGGCGATGCCGCCGCTGTACCGTATCGACCTCGGCAAAGAGATTTACTACGCCCTCGATGAAGCCGAGCGCGATGGCATTCTCGATCGCCTGGTGGCCGAGAAGAAACGCGGCAAGCCGCAGGTCACCCGATTCAAGGGTCTGGGTGAAATGAACCCGCCGCAACTGCGTGAAACCACCATGGACCCGAACACTCGACGTCTGGTGCAACTGACGCTGGATGATTTCGAAGCCACCTCGGAAATGATGGACATGCTGCTGGCGAAAAAACGCGCCGGCGACCGCAAGTCCTGGCTGGAATCCAAAGGCAACCTGGCCGAGGTTCTGGGCTGATGCGGAGCGGTTTCGCCCTCGCGTTGCTGCTGTTGGCGTCCGCCGTTGCGGCGCAGCCTGCGCCGGAACTGACGCTGGTTGCCGAGCATGCCGTGGAGGGTATGCGCGGCGGTAACCTGTCGGGGCTGGCGCAATGCGGCAAAGACCTGTGGGCGGTTTCCGATCGTGATGATGATCAGATCTACCGGCTCGATAGCAGCGAGCGGGTTTGGCAGGCCGAAACCGTGCGCATCAATGTGCCGCCGGTACCTGACAGCGGGTTGCCCTGGGGGCTGAAGTCGCGCACCTGGGCGGCATCGTTCGTGCGCGGTGGAAACCTCGACTTCGAGGGGATCACCTGCGACAAGGCCGGTAACCGCTACATCGTTAGTGAAGCCCATGCTGCGGTGCTGCAAGTGCCGGTACAGGGGCCAGCCGCGTGGCTGAAAATTTCACCGATCATGGTTCGCGAAGCGCGAGCCAGCGGCATGTTGCTGCATTTCAACGCGCTGTTCGAAGGGCTGGCGATCAGTCCGCAAGGTGATCAGCTATGGCTGGCAGCCGAGCGCGAGCGGCGTGGTTTGTTGCTGGTCAAGCGCCAACAGACCGTCTGGGACTGTGACGGCAGCTGTGTGCTGTTGAGCGAAGCTGGCAAGGAAATGCAGCCCGCGCCATTTCCCAATGCCAAGCCGGTATCCAAGGATTTTGCGGATCTGGCACTGTTCAACGGCAAGCTCTTCACCCTGGAACGCAATGCGTTTCAAATCTGCCGTCGCGATGCGCTGAGCGCCAAGGTCGAGCGCTGCTGGTCATTTGCGGCTGAAGCCTTGCAGGAACATCGACGCTATTCACAGCCCTATGGTCTTGCCGAAGCACTGGTGGTCGACGTTGATGGCGCCTGGATCGGCATCGACAACAACAATGGTGCTCGCGCGGATGGCGAAGCCCGGCCGATTGTCTGGCGCTTTGCCGCGCCGCAAGGCGGCTGGGACGCCAAGTCGTGAGCATCCTGAAAAAACTTGAATTTACCCAGCGCAGTGGCACCTTGTTGCTGCGCCAGACAACGAACTGATGAGGCCCGCATGAGCGACTCCCTGGATCTCAGCCTGGACGGCGTTGAACGCCGTTCACTGGCCGACTTCACCGAAAATGCCTACCTCAACTACTCCATGTACGTGATCATGGACCGTGCTTTGCCGCACATCGGCGACGGCTTGAAACCTGTACAGCGGCGTATCATCTACGCCATGAGCGAGTTGGGGCTGGACGCTGACTCCAAGCACAAGAAGTCCGCGCGTACGGTCGGTGACGTGCTCGGCAAGTTCCACCCGCACGGCGACTCGGCGTGCTACGAAGCCATGGTGCTGATGGCCCAGCCGTTCAGCTACCGCTACACGCTGGTGGACGGGCAGGGTAACTGGGGTGCGCCGGACGATCCGAAATCCTTCGCGGCCATGCGTTACACCGAGGCGCGCCTGTCGCGTTATTCCGAAGTGCTGCTCAGCGAACTGGGCCAGGGCACGGCGGATTGGGGTCCGAACTTCGACGGCACCCTCGATGAACCGCTGGTATTGCCAGCACGTTTGCCGAACATCCTGCTCAACGGCACCACTGGCATCGCCGTGGGTATGGCCACAGACGTTCCGCCGCACAATCTGCGGGAAGTTGCCACGGCCTGCGTGCGTTTGCTCGATGAACCGAAAGCCACGGTCGAGCAGCTCTGTGAGCACATCCAGGGCCCGGATTATCCGACCGAAGCGGAAATCATCACACCGCGCGCCGACCTGCTGAAAATCTACGAAACCGGTCGCGGTTCGGTGCGCATGCGCGCCGTGTATCACATCGAAGACGGCGACATTGTCGTCACCGCGCTGCCGCATCAGGTTTCCGGTGCCAAAGTGCTGGAGCAGATTGCGGCGATGATGCAGGCCAAACCGTCCAAGGCGCCGCAAGTGGCGGACCTGCGCGATGAGTCGGACCACGAGAACCCATGCCGTATCGTGATCATTCCGGTCAACAGCCGGGTCGATCATGAAGCGTTGATGCAGCACCTGTTTGCCAGCACCGAGCTGGAGTCGAGCTACCGGGTCAACATCAATATCATTGGCCTGGACGGCAAACCGCAGTTGAAGAACCTGCGGGCGTTGCTGGTGGAGTGGCTGGAGTTCCGGGTTCAGACCGTGCGCCGCCGCTTGCAATTTCGCCTGGACAAGGTCGAGCGTCGCCTGCACCTGTTGGACGGCTTGCTGATCGCGTACCTCAACCTGGATGAAGTGATCCACATCATCCGTACCGAGGAACACCCCAAAGCCAAGCTGATCGAACGCTTTGCCCTGAGCGAAATCCAGGCTGACTACATTCTCGACACTCGCCTGCGTCAGTTGGCGCGACTCGAAGAAATGAAGCTGCGCGATGAGCAGGATGAACTGCTCAAGGAACAAGCCAAGCTGCAAGCCTTGCTGGGCAGCGAAACCAAGCTGAAGAAGCTGGTGCGCAGCGAGCTGATCAAAGACGCCGAAACCTATGGCGACGACCGTCGCTCGCCGATTGTCGAGCGTGCCGAAGCCAAAGCGCTGACCGAGCACGATCTGCTGCCGAACGAAAAAGTCACCGTAGTGCTGTCCGAGAAAGGTTGGGTGCGCTCGGCCAAGGGCCACGACATCGACGCCACCGGGCTTTCGTACAAGGCCGGGGACGGCTTCAAGACCGCAGCGGCCGGTCGTTCCAACCAGTTTGCGGTGTTCATCGATTCCACCGGTCGCAGTTATTCGGTGCCGGCGCACACGCTGCCATCGGCCCGTGGCCAGGGTGAGCCGCTGACGGGGCGTCTGACGCCGCCGCCCGGCGCGACCTTCGAATGCGTTTTGATGCCTGAAGACGATGGGCTGTATGTCATTGCCTCGGACGCCGGTTACGGTTTCGTGGTCAAGGGTGAAGACCTGCAAGCCAAGAACAAGGCCGGCAAGGCGCTGTTGAGCCTGCCGAACAACGCCAAGGTGATTCTCCCGCGTCCGGTCGCTGACCGTGAGCAGAACTGGTTGGCCTCGGTCACCACCGAAGGTCGCTTGCTGATATTCAAAATCAGCGATCTGCCGCAGCTGGGCAAGGGCAAAGGCAACAAGATCATCGGTATCTCCGGCGAACGTGTGGCCAGTCGCGAGGAATATGTCACCGACATCGCGGTATTGCCGGAAGGCGCGACCCTGGTATTGCAGGCCGGTAAGCGCACGCTGTCGCTTAAAGCCGATGACCTCGAACACTATAAAGGTGAGCGCGGACGCCGTGGCAACAAGCTGCCACGGGGCTTTCAGCGCGTTGATGCACTATTGGTAGAAGCTATCAATTAAGCGGTCCAGCGTGCTCGATCTACGATTTAACCCGTAGATCGATGCTTTCGCGCTGGAGTCGGAGGCCATATTCACGGATGATATGGCCTTTCAAACGTGGGCGTGGTCCTGCGTTCTTCATATTGATTGAGTATTTTTCACTGTGACCGGCTCGTTGGCCGTCACTTGGATGGGATGATGACTGTTCTGCGCCTTCCTCTACTTTTGTTGCTCGCTGGCGTATTTGGCCTGGCGGGTTGCAGCGTTCACCAGCCGGTGTCGCTGTATCAGCTGGACAGCGGAAGTCCGGCTCAGCCTGCGCAAAGCGCGGGCATGGCGGTTTTGTTGGGCCCGGTATCGATCGCCGATTACCTGCAACGTGAAACCCTGCTGCAGCGCCAGCCTGATGGAAGCCTGCAAGCGTCCACCGACGGTCGTTGGGCGGGCAGCCTGTCTTCGGACATCAATCAGCTTCTGTTGCGCCAGGTGGCCGGCCATCTGGACAGCCAGCGCGTAGTGCTGGCACCGGCGACCCTGGGTTTCACCCCGGATGTACAGGTTTTGCTGTCGATCACTCGCCTGGATTCGGGTGAGTCGCAACCGGCGATCCTCGATGCCCAGTGGCGTTTGATCGACCGTCGTGGCCAGGTGCGTGACAACCGCATCATTCATCTGCAAGAGCCGCACGCCAGTGGTACGGCCGCTCAGGTGCAGGCCCAGGGCATATTGCTGCAGCGTTTGGCCGAGCAGCTGTCGGTCGCGCTCAAGCCGCTGGCCAATCAGCCGCCGGTTGTCGAAGCACCGCGTAAACCTGCGTCCAAGCCGGCGGCGCCGGCAGAGCCGGAGAAACCGAAGATCCCGATGGCTTCACCAATTCGCACGGACATGGAAGTGTTCAGGTTCTGAGGTGAATGCCGTACAGACAAAGCCCGCGTTGATGCGGGCTTTGTTGTTTCTGGCGGTTGGAAGGGAGAATGCAGGCAGCACCGTGCTGCGGGGCCAACGCATGTAGCAGCTGCCGAGCCTGCGAGGCTGCGTTCGGCCGCGAAGCGGTCGTGAAACCAGGTAACTTGTTCTTTCAGACAAGCCGCGTGCACAGGATTTGCGAGGACTTCGCCCGATCGCGGTCCGCCTCGAACGCAGCCTCGCAGGCTCGGCAGCTGCTACGTATACGGTTTCTATGCCGTCGGCCATGAAAAAGCCCGCAGACAATCACTCGTCTGCGGGCTTTTTGGTTCACGGCCGGGTTCAGCTCTTGGCGCGTGTCTCGTGCATGCGCGCCAGTTGCCGCTCCAGCATCGACGGGTAGGGCTCCATCAACCGTTCGACGCAGCAAGCGCCTTCAGGGCTGGCGATTGGGCGGATCCGCGCACGTTGGCGGATCAGTACGTCGTCGCTGATCTTGCGCTCCACCAGCAGCAGGTTTCGGCTGTGTTGGGACAATGCGAGCGCATCCTGAGCGGTTTCAGTCAGCAGCAGATCAATCTGGCTGAGGCCAAAGAGCCCATCGCCCAAGGTCAGGCCCAGCTGCAATTGCAGGGTGATGCCGCTGTCGGCGACTTCGATCTGCAACTGGTGGCCGAGCGCACGCAGCAACTCACCGCAGCAGATGGCGTTGGTCAGGTAGTCGTCGCCGCTGTCTTCACTGTGGAACAGCATCAGCGTGCTGCCATCGTTCAGGGTGTGCAGTTCGCTTTCATACAGCGAAGCCGCCTGGTCCAGGCAGTCGCGATAACGCTCCAGCAGTTCGGTCAGGCGTGCGCGTGGCAGGCGGCGCAGTTGCTCCTGAGCACCCAGCTGCACCGCCAATACCGCGCTGTGCTGCGGTTGCGCAGGGGCAGCAGGCTTGTTGAGTTGCGGCTTGGCAACGGGCGCGGCGGCAGCGGTGTCGCGAAGGTCGGCAAAAGGATCATCTTCGTCCAGTTCGTCTTCTTCAGCGCTGACCACGTGCCGTGCTGCCGGTTTCAGGCCGGCCACCGGAGCGCTCTCGTCGAAGCTTGGGTCGCGCAGGTTACGCACTTCGAAGCTCGGTTCGGCCTCTTCAGTGTCTTCGAAATCGTCGAATTCTGGCTCTGGCTCGGGTTCAGGCTCGACCTTTTCGGGTGCATAACTGCTGTGGAGCTGGCGAGCCAGGTCACCGATTTCGTCCTGGCGCTGAGTCGCCGGGGTGTGTTCGTCAATGTCGCGCAACCACACCCGCAATTGCAGCAGCGGCGTGGAGATGTGCCGACCCAGGCGCAAGCTCAGGGCCAGGGACAACGCCAGCAGGATCGCGCTGAGAATGCCCATGCTTTGCAGGCTGATGGTCATCGGCTGCTGGAACTGCGCCATGTCCAGGCTGATCCGCAGTTGACCGGCCGTCACGTCCTGAAAGGTGATCTTGCTCTCGTACATGCCTTCGGCTTCGCCCAGCAAGCCATGCTTGGGGCGCTGTCCGGCCTCGGCGAGAATCCGGTTGTCCACGCTATAAATAGCCGCGTGAGCCACCAACGGGTTCTTGGTCAGGTTGTTCAGCAATACGTTGAGGCTGAGGATGTCGTTGGACACCAACAGTTCGGTCGCCGACATCGCTGTCTGGGTAGTCAGGCTCTGGCCGAGGGCATCCGCTTGCTCGTGCATGGCCTGTTTGAACTGCAGACCCATCACGCAGGCATAGATCACCAGGGCCAATGCGACCAGGATCACGTTATGGCTGGCAATGCGCAATGCAATCGGTACACGGCGATGGCGCAGTGCCCGGAAGATCAGCAGAAAGAAGTTATCGGTTTTAACTGGCGTAGGCCGGTTCACTGAGCTCGGCTCTTTTGTCCGTGAAGTTGACGCGCAGTATAGCGACAGGCCCCAGACCGGCAAAGCGCTCGCTGTGCCCGATGGTCACTGAAAGTGGGTAGAATGCGGTTTTTTTCCACTTGCGGGGGTGCGCCTTGCGCGAAATCGTCCTGATAAACATCACGGGAGTCGACCGTCCGGGTCTGACTGCGGCCATTACCGGTGTACTGGCCCAGGGTGGTGTGAACATTCTCGACATCGGTCAGGCGGTGATCCACGACACGTTGTCGTTCGGCATCCTGGTTGAAATTCCCGACACCGAACAGGGTTCGTCGGTGCTCAAGGACATCCTGTTCAAGGCCTACGAGCTGGGGCAACAGGTGCGTTTCACGCCGGTCTCCGAAGAGGATTACCAGCTGTGGGTCGGCGCTCAAGGCAAGAAACGCCACATTGTGACCTTGCTGACCCGCAAAGTGACGGCCGAGCAGTTGCAGCGCGTGAGTTCGATCACTGCCAAATACGGGCTGAACATCGATCACATCGACCGTCTGTCCGGACGTATGCCACTGGACACTCCAGCTGACAAGGGCAAGGGCTGCATTGAGTTTTCCGTGCGTGGCGAAGCGGCCGATCCGCAGGCCCTGCGTGCCGAGTTCCTCAGCGTGGCCCAGGAGCTGAACGTCGATATCGCCTTCCAGGAAGATTCGCTGTTCCGTCGCAATCGTCGTCTGGCGGTATTCGACATGGATTCGACACTGATCGAAGCCGAAGTTATCGACGAGCTGGCCAAGGCTGCCGGGGTGGGCGAGAAGGTGTCGGAAATCACCGAGCGGGCGATGGCCGGCGAACTGGATTTCCGCGCCAGTTTCAAGGAGCGCCTGGCCTTGCTCAAAGGGCTGGACGTCAGCGTGCTGGACTCGATCGGGGCCTCCCTGCGCCTGACCGAAGGCGCTGAAACCTTGTTCGCCGAACTCAAGCGCCTGGGCTACAAGACGGCCATTCTGTCGGGCGGTTTCACTTACTTTGCCAAACAGCTGCAAGCCAAGCTGGGCATCGACTATGTGTTCGCCAATGAACTGGAAGTGGTCGACGGCAAAGTGACCGGTGTGGCTGTCGAGCCAATCGTCGATGCACAGCGCAAAGCCGATTTGCTGCGTGAGCTGGCGCACAAGGAAGGCTTGCGTCTGGAGCAGACCATTGCCGTCGGCGACGGTGCCAACGATTTGCCGATGCTGGCAATTGCAGGTCTGGGCGTGGCGTTCCGTGCCAAGCCGCTGGTCAAACAGTCGGCCAAGCAGGCGATTTCGACCCTGGGGCTGGATGGCGTGCTGTATCTGCTGGGCTTCAGAGACCGCGACGGTCAGCTCTGAACCGAATCAAGTGCCAAAAAAAACGCCGCAAATAGCGGCGTTTTTTCTGTGCGCAGGAGCTGCCGCAGGCTGCGATCTTTTGATCTTCGCGATCTCGCAGGTGTCAAAAGATCGCAGGCCTTTGGTTATGCCTTTGGAGTGCCCATGCCTTGGCCCATCATCACTGGCGAGCCAGCCGCCAGCTCTTCAGCCCACTTCACTTGATTCGGGCCAAATAGCACAACCGCCGTCGAACCCAGTTTGAAGCGACCCAGCTCGGCGCCTTTTTCCAGGTGAATCGGCGCGCGGGCAGCTTCGTCGTAGCGGAAGGTTTTCAGTTCGCGCTTGGGTGGCGTTACCAGCCCGGCCCAGACGGTTTCGATCGAAGCGACGATCATCGCACCGACCAATACCACAGCCATTGGCCCGCGCTCGGTGTCGAAGATGCACGCGACGCGCTCGTTACGGGCGAACAACTCTGGAACGTTTTCCGCGGTGATCTGGTTGACCGAGAAGATCCGGCCCGGAATGTAGACCATTTCGCGCAGGGTGCCAGCCAGCGGCATGTGTACGCGATGGTAGTCTTTGGGCGACAGGTAAATAGTGGCGAAATCGCCGCCCATGAACGGCGCAGCGTTTGCCGTATCACCGCCGAGCAATTCCAGCACGCTGAAACTGTGGCCCTTGGCCTGGAACACTCGACCATGCTCGATCGGGCCGAGCTGGCTGACGGCACCGTCAGCCGGGCTGAGGATTGCGCCCGGGGTCTGGTCCAGCGGGCGGGCGCCATCTTTCAGTGCGCGGGTGAAGAACGCGTTGAAGTGTTCGTAAGCGGTCAGGTCCTCGACCAGCGCTTGCGACATGTCCACCTGATAACGCTTGGCGAACCAGGCGGTGAAGGCGTTCTTGAACCAGCGCACGCGGCATTCGGCGATGCAGCCGGCCAGACGCGAGAGCAGGTGATGAGGCAGCAGGTACTGGCTGAGGATAAACAAACGCTTTTTCATTAACTGTCCTTAAGAACCTTGAATCTCAACAGGCGTGTCGGGGTGGTTGCCCCATTCGCCCCAGGAGCCGGCGTAGCCTTTGACCCGCGGATAACCGAGCGCCTTGGCCACCAGATAGGTGAAGCCAGAGCGATGGTGGGTCTGGCAGTGGGTAATCACTTCTTTGTCTTTGCTGATCCCGAGTTGTTCGAGGATCTGTGGCATGTCGGTGCGGATACGCAGGTTGCGCGCCTTGTCCATGCCGGCGGTCCATTCGAAATTGACTGCGCCAGGGATGTGTCCGCCCTTGGCGGCGAGGACTTTCTCGCCGGAATATTCCAGCGGCCCGCGTGCGTCCCAGATTGCCAGGTCGGCGGCGCCAAGACGGCTTTGCAGGTATTCGCGGGTAGCGGTGGGCTCGTCGTGCAAGGTCAGTGCAACCGGGCCGCCGACAGCCGCTGGAACCTCGGTTGAAACCGGCAAGCCTTCCGCCAGCCAGGCCAGCAGGCCGCCGTCCACATAGTGGTAGTTGCTGTGGCCGATGACATCCAGCAACCAGATGAAGCGTCCGGCCCAACCGCCGCCTTCATCGTCGTAGACCACGTAGACCGCGTCCGGGTTATGTCCCAGTTCGCCGAACAGGGCTTCAAGTGCAGCCTGTGGCGGCAACAGGCCCGGTGCCGGCGGATGACCCAGTTGAGTCCGTTTGGGGTCGACGAAGCGCGCGCCGGGAATATGGCCTTCGGCGTAGCGGGCGCTGCTGGTCAGGTCGACCAGAATCAGTTCGCGAGCATCGAGACGGGCGAGCAGGTCGCTCGGCTCGATGACCAGCGACAAGCCAGAGAAGTCAGACATGTGAGGTCTCCAGAGCACAAAGGGAAGGATTGTAGCGCAACGGCTATGAGGGCCTGTCATCAATTATTTCCTGTGCCGCGCCGGGTCTGCTGTGGTGCAGGGCAAGGCGCGAGGAGCGCGGTTTGGTCATTCCAAATAAGCTCCGAGCAACGCTGCCCTGCGCCACAGCAGGCCCGGCCCTTCGGGTTGTGCCTGAAAGCGGGTCAGACTGCGTTGCAGTCCTTGGCAAGGAAACGACCCTTATCTGCGGACTGCGCCTTGCCTGGCCCGCTTTCAGGCGACAACGCGGCACAGGAAATAATTGATGACAGGCCCTAGCGGTGGCTAAAGCTGTGCAGGGCTTTTTCGATGCACTGTGCGGTTTTGCCGAAGGCTTGCACGGTGATTTCCGAAAATGGACCGCCGCCCTGGTCCGCCACGACCAACATGATCACCCGGCCATTGTTGACCAGTGAGCGCAGCAGCAGGTGCTCGCCACCGAACAGTGCGCGCAGGCTGGCAGGCAGCAAGGCTGAAAACTGTGCGTTGTTGACTGGCGTCAGCCGCACCTGAGCCTGTTGCGAGAGCAAGCGTTGCAGCACGGTGCTCTGGCTGACCACAAAGTTCAGCATCGCGGCTTCTTTAGGCAGGCCGTGAATCTGGTGCACGCGCAATTGGCTGTGCGTGCGATCAGCCATCAGAATCATCACCCGACGCATGCCGCAGGCAGCCAGCGCGTCCCGGGCGAAGGTGGTCAGGTGCATGGCATTGGTAAAGCGGCTCGGCTCCGCCAGCAGTTCTGCGCATTGCTTGCGCCACTTTGTCAGGTCTTCGGCGGTGGGGGCGGGCGCCGGAAGCTGGCCGCGATGAAGGCGTCGCTCGTCCCACGGCCAGAGCAATGCCCCGGCGGGATGCCAAAGGTCCGGCATGGCATGGTTGCGGGCGCTGAGTGCGGCTTGCTGGTGCAGTTGCTGCTGGACCTCGTCCATCGGCATTTGCAGGTAGAGGCTGGTCAGAAACTGCCAGCGCAGGCAGTGAGGGCTGCTCCAGGCTTGCTGTGCCGATAACGCCAGACCGTTGGCCAGCAATACCGTGTTGGCCGGTTGGTTGAGCCAGCGGCGCAGCGTCGGGTCGTCATCAAGGCGGTTTTGCTGGCGCAACGGGTGTTCGGCGTCGCGGGCGATATGCACGACTTTCGCCAGCTCGCGTTGTTCATCCAGCAGCAATCGATAGCCTTGTCCTACCCAGATGGGCAGGCGCCAGACTTCCACCAGTGCCTGGCCGAGTTCCAGCAGGCGTACGCCGAACAATTCTTTTTCGACCTTGCGTGCTGGCTCGCGCTTGTGCAGGACCCGCAGTTCCCAGTCTTCCAGCAGTTGCGGGAAGGTCAGGGCCAGTGGCCAGAACGGCGAGAGGAACAGCAGGCTACCCCAGTGGATGTCCTGCCAGAGCCGCGCCAGGCGACTGGCAAAAAAACCGTTGGCCTGTTGGGTCGCGTGCAGGCTGATCAATTGAAGTTGGCGCAGGGCCGGCGGGATTTCGTTCTCGGGCAGGGCGGGCAGGCGCGCGAGCAGTTCTTCGGTGCGCTTGAGACCTAGGCGGTTGATCGCCACTTCCAGGTTCTCGCTGGGCTCGCTCATGCTGCCGTGGGTGTGGCGATTGGCTTCGCGGATGACGCTGAGGGCCAGGGCCGGGCTGCCTTGCATCAGTTCGGCAATATCGCGCAACGAGCTGCGATTGTCGGCGATAGCCTTGCAGACGCGATCATGGCTGGCTCGCGGCACGGGCAAGGTTACGCCATCGAGCAGCTTGACCCAGCCTTCGAGTGTGGTCGGTCTAGCAGTTGGAACGGTCGTTTCATTAGCCATGGTTGGGCGCGATCATCGTCTGCATTAAACACGCCCGGAGCGGGCCAAATTAGCTTTTCGCCTTAACTGGCTATAGTCTGGCGCAGTTTTGCCGATAAGTAGAAGAAGAGATTTTTTAACTTCCGAATATGACCTTGAACCCGACTTAAGTAAGTACCTTCTACCTATGGCTAAAATTATCGGCATCATCGTCGTATTCGCGAGCGTGCTCGGCGGATACGTGCTTTCCCACGGCAAGATTGCCGCCCTGATTCAGCCTTTCGAGGTGATGATCATCGGCGGTGCGGCGCTGGGTGCATTCCTTCAGGCCAACCCCGGTCACATGACGATGCACGTGCTCAAGAAATCCTTGGGCATGTTCAGTTCGCGTTTCAATCACACCTTCTACCTGGAGGTGCTGGGTCTGATCTACGAGATACTCAACAAGAGCCGTCGCGAAGGTATGATGGCCATTGAAGGCGATATTGAAGACGCCGCTGCCAGCCCGATTTTTGCCAAGTACCCGGCGGTTCTCAAAGACGACCGCATGACCGCGTTCATCTGCGATTACTTGCGCATCATGTCGTCCGGCAACATGGCGCCGCATGAGCTTGAGGGCCTGTTCGACATGGAACTGTTCAGCCTCAAGGAAGACCTCGAGCACCCATCCCACGCGGTCAACGGTATCGCCGATGCCATGCCCGGCTTCGGTATCGTTGCGGCGGTACTCGGTATCGTGGTGACCATGGCCTCGCTGGGTGAGGGCGATCAGAAGTCCATCGGTCTGCACGTAGGTGCCGCACTGGTCGGTACCTTCTTCGGTATTCTCGCGGCCTACGGTTTCTTTGGCCCGCTGGCGCACTCCCTGGCTCACGATGCCAAGGAAGAGCTGAATATCTACGAAGCCATCAAGGCTTCGCTGGTGGCTTCAGCTTCCGGCATGCCGCCATCGCTGGCGGTGGAGTTCGGGCGCAAGGTTCTGTACCCGGCACACCGTCCGAGCTTCGCTGAGCTGGAACAAGCGGTTCGCGGTCGTTAGTGCTTTGTCTTGTAAATACGTTCCTTTTTTGGCGAGTGTCTGTTGTTGCCAGACAAGGCGCCGCGACGAGTCATAGCCCGCTATGGCGAAGAGCGGCAACGCCGTATGGCGACAACAGGCACCGCCAGAAAGGAACAGTATTTGTGAGACAGAGCACTTAACATGGAAAATAATCAGCCGATAATCATCAAGCGCGTCAAGCGCATTGCTGGCGGGCATCACGGGGGCGCGTGGAAAATCGCCTTCGCTGACTTTGCGACGGCAATGATGGCGTTCTTCCTGGTGCTGTGGCTGCTATCCACCGCCACACCGGAACAGAAGATCGCCATTGCCGGTTACTTCAAGGACCCGATCGGCTTCTCTGAAAGCGGTACGCCGTTCATTATCGACCTGGGCGGCACGCCGGTGCTGGCGCCGGACAAGACTCTCAACCCCGAGGTCAAGTCGCAGCCGCAACCGGACAAGGTCACCGTCGATACCGAGCAGGTCGAAGGCATGGCCGAACAGGTCGAGCACGAGCGTCTGGAACTGTTGCTGCAAGAGCTGCAGAACAAGGTCGAAGAAAACCCGCAGCTGCAGAAGTTCAAGGATCAGATTCTTTTCGAAATCACCCCGGATGGCTTGCGCATCCAGATCATCGATTCCGAAAATCGGCCAATGTTCGACTCCGGCAGTGCGCGCTTGAAACCGTACTTCGAAGATATTCTGCTGGCCATGGCTGACACCATCAAAGCAGTGCCGAACAAGATCAGCATCGGTGGCCACACCGACGCCAAGCCTTATGCGGGCACCGGTGAATTCGGCAACTGGGAGCTTTCGGCCAATCGTGCCAACGCCGCTCGCCGGGCGCTGGTCGCGGGCAGCTATCCGGAACAGCAAGTGGCGCGGGTGGTGGGTTACGCTTCGTCGACGTTGTTCGATCGCAAAAATCCGCTCAATCCGGTCAACCGCCGCATCGACATCGTCGTGCTGACCAAGAAGGCCCAGCGCGCCATCGAGGGTGAACAAGGCGCGGAACCGGCACCAACACCGACACCGGGGCAGGGCGCTCCGGGTGAAGTGCCGGCCGTCCCTGCCGATCCGAACGCCTTGCCGGCGGACAAGGAACCCCTGCCGGCACATGAGCTTCGGGAACGCTTGAACCTGTTCGACGCTCCGGCACCGAAAGCCGGCGACCCGGCCAAACCGGCTGAGCCGCCTAGGCAGTGACCCAATAAAAAGCCGCGATGATCGCGGCTTTTTATTGTCTGTCGGTGCGCCAGTGAGCACTCAGCAGCCTTCAGTGTCGGGGCTGCTGAGCGCTCTGGTTAATAGCTGGTTTCGGGCAAGCTGGCGATGATCGAGCGGTAGCTGTTCATGCGCTGCTGTTGTACGCGACCTTCTTCCAGTGCCTTGAGCAGGGCGCAACCGGGTTCGCGGTCGTGCTTGCAGTCGCGGAAGCGGCAGGTGCCGATCAAGTCGTTGAACTCGATGAAACCGGCTTCGACGTCGGCACGGCTGACGTGGCCCAGGCCGAATTCCCGAATACCCGGGGAGTCGATCAGCTCACCGCCGCCGGGGAAGTGGAACAATCGCGCGGTGGTGGTGGTGTGGGTGCCCTGGCCGGACAGCTCGGACAGTGGGCCGACACGGGTTTCGACTTCCGGCAGCAGGCTGTTGACCAGCGAGGACTTACCGACGCCGGACTGACCAACGAACACACTGATGCGCCCGTCCAGTTGTTCCTGCAACTGCTCCATGCCATTGCCATGGTGCGCCGAGACTTCCAGCACCGGGTAACCCAGCGTGCGGTAGACCGCCAGCAAGGCATTCAGCGCCGGGGCATTCTGCTCGTCGATCAGGTCGAACTTATTGAGCAACAGCAGCGGGCGAATACCAGCGTGTTCGGCAGCGACCAGGTAGCGGTCGATCAGGTTGGCATGAGGTTCGGGGAGCGGGGCGAAGACGATCACGATCATGTCGACGTTAGCCGCTACCGGCTTGAGCTGGCCACGACTGTCGGGACGGCACAGTTCGGTTTTACGCGGCAATTGCGCGACGATGACGCCGATGCCCTGGTTGCCGGCACGCCAGACCACCTGGTCGCCGGTCACCAGCGCAGGCAGGTTGGCCCGCAAATGGCAGCGGAACACCTGGCCGGCCAGTTCGCCGTCGCGGGCTTCGACCTCGACCTGAACGCCGAAGTGAGCGATCACCAGGCCGGTCTGCTCGGGGCCAAGGTCGCCGCCCTCGAGCGCTTCGACGGCGGAGGATTCGCGTTTGGCGGCGCGTGCAGCGCGCTCACCTTGAATCTTTTCGATGCGCCAGTTTTGACGACGATTGAGTTGGCGTTTGGCCATGGGTGTTCCGTGTGGATAATGCAGCGATTAGGTAAAACGGCCGCGAGTTTAGCACGCCCCGAGAGTCCTCTAGGCTAAACTGCATGCCTACGCCGAGGAGCCGACACATGCAAAACCCGCAGAACCTGATTTGGATCGATCTGGAAATGACCGGTCTGAACCCTGACACCGATGTCATCATCGAGATGGCCACCATTGTCACCGACAGCAATCTCAACACCTTGGCCGAAGGCCCGGTCATCGCCATTCACCACAGCGACGAGATCCTGGCGGGCATGGACGAGTGGAACACCCGTCAACACGGTGGCTCCGGCCTGACCCAGCGGGTACGCGACAGCCGCATCAGTATGGCTGAAGCGGAAGCCCAGACCATCTCCTTCCTGGAAAAGTGGGTGCCGAAGGGCACGTCGCCGATCTGCGGCAACAGCATTTGCCAGGACCGGCGCTTCCTCTATACGCACATGAAGGCGCTGGAAAGTTACTTCCACTACCGCAACCTCGACGTCTCGACCTTGAAGGAACTGGCCGCACGCTGGGCTCCGGACGTACGCGACAGCTTCAAGAAGGGCAGCACGCACCTGGCGCTGGACGATATCCGCGAGTCGATCGCCGAGTTGCAGCACTACCGCACGCATTTCATCAAGTTCTGATTGAATGATATTGGGGGGGCTAATGTGGCGAGGGAGCTTGCTCCCGCTCGGCTGCGCAGCAGCCGTAAGTCTGGCAGCTACGGTTTATCAGGCAGCCTAGGTTGGGAGTGCTTCGCACTCCAGCGGGAGCAAGCTCCCTCGCCACAGGGTTTATATTCGCTCACCGCCCCCTTTTGGTGCCCCGACGATCTGAGTAGACTGCGCGCCTTCTCGTAAGGACCGCCGCCATGTTGTTGATGCTCTACCTGATTGCCATTACCGCTGAAGCCATGACTGGCGCGTTGTCTGCCGGTCGGCGTGGCATGGACTGGTTTGGCGTGGTGCTGATCGCCTGCGTGACGGCGCTGGGCGGTGGTTCGGTGCGTGACGTGCTGCTCGGGCACTATCCGCTGACCTGGGTCAAACACCCGGAATACCTGGTGTTGACCTCGGCTGCGGCAATGCTCACGGTCTTTACCGCACGCTGGATGCGCCATCTGCGCTCGCTGTTCCTGGTACTCGACGCCGTAGGGTTGGTGGCGTTTACCCTGATCGGCTGCATGATTGCGCTGGAAACGGGCCACGGCATGTTGGTGGCGTCGGTCAGCGGGGTGATCACCGGAGTGTTCGGCGGCATCCTGCGCGACATTTTCTGCAACGACATCCCGCTGATCTTCCGTCGCGAGCTCTACGCCAGCGTCTCGTTCGCTGCCGCCTGGTGCTACATGCTCTGCCTTTACCTGCAATTACCCGACGAACAGGCGATTTTGATCACCTTGTTTGGCGGCTTCCTGCTGCGCTTGCTGGCGATTCGTTTCCACTGGGAAATGCCCAAGTTCGTCTACAACGACGAAGCCTGACACCAGAGCTCCTACGAGAGTCCGTGTTGCTTCAGGGCCCACGCCACATGCTCGCGCACCAGCTCTGACGGATAGTCTGCACGCGCCTTCAGGGCTTCCAGCACCGGAATCGTTGAAGGCGCATTGCCAAGTCCGACGGCCAGGTTACGCAGCCAGCGCTCATAACCGGCGCGGCGCAGCGGCGAGCCTTCGGTGCTGCTCAGAAATTTGTCTTCATCCCACATGAACAGTTCGGCCAACTCGGCGTTGTCGAGGTTGTGTCGCGGTTTGAAGTCGCTTTCGCCGGACGGACGGGCGAAGCGGTTCCATGGGCAGACGATCTGGCAATCATCGCAACCGAACACCCGATTGCCGATCAGCGGCCGCAAATCTTCGGGGATCGCCGTTTTCAGCTCGATGGTCAGGTACGAAATGCAGCGGCGGGCGTCCAATACATAGGGGCCGACAAAGGCCTTGGTCGGGCAGATGTCCAGGCACGCCGTGCAGCGCCCGCAGTGCTCGGTGCTGTGGGGCGGGTCGACCGGCAGCGGCAGGTCGACGAACAGCTCGCTCAAAAAGAAGTAACTGCCGGCCTTGCGGTTCAGTACCAAGGTGTTTTTGCCGATCCAACCGAGACCCGCCTGTTCGGCGATGGCTTTTTCCAGCACCGGGGCGCTGTCGACGAAAGCCCTGTAGCCGAAGGGGCCAATGACCTGCTGAATCTTCTCGGCCAGTTGCTGCACGCGTTTGCGGATCAGCTTGTGATAGTCGCGGCCCAAGGCATAGCGCGAGACGTAGGCTTTTTCCGGTTGGCCCAGGCGCTTGGCCATTTCCGTGTCGCCCGGCAGGTAGTCCATGCGCAGTGAAACCACCCGCAATGTGCCCGGCACCAGTTCTTCCGGGTGTGAGCGTTTGCTGCCGTGGGCGCCCATGTAATCCATTTCGCCGTGGTAGCCGGCTTCGAGCCAGCGCTCCAGGTGTTGTTCATGCTCAGCCAGGTCCAGACCACTGATGCCGACTTGTTGAAAACCCAACTCGCGGCCCCAGTCCTTGATCGATTGGGCGAGAGCAGGAAGATCTGTGGTAATTGCAGGCATGAGACAGGGGAAACCGGAGCTGAGGTGCGTATAATTCTGCCAGACATCGGAGCCTGAAGACGCATGCCGCAGACAAAACACCATTTACCCGACGCACTGTACAGCGCCGCACAGGTCCGGGCGCTCGACGCGCGGCTGATTGCGGCCGGGACAACGGGCTTCGAATTGATGCATCGGGCTGCCCGCGCCACGTGGCGAGCGTTGGTCCGGCACTGGCCGACGGCCACTGAGCTCAGTGTGTTGGCGGGCCACGGCAATAACGCCGGGGACGGTTATCTGGTGGCGGTACTGGCGTTGCGTGCCGGTTGGCAGGTGCGAGTGCTGGCGGTGGTTGAACCGTCGCGCTTGCAGGGCGATGCCGCGCTGGCATTTGCCGAAGCGCTGGCCGTCGGGGTTGTCGTCGAGGCCTGGTCACCTGCCATCGAGCTGCGTGGGGTGGTGCTGGATGCGCTGCTGGGTACCGGCCTGAGCGGTGAGGTGCGCGAACCCTATGTTGCCGCGATCGAGGCGATCAATGCCTGTGGCCTGCCCGTTGCGGCGGTGGATATCCCGTCCGGTCTGTGCGCCGATACCGGGCGAGTCCTCGGGGTTGCGGTTCGGGCCGACCTCACCGTGACGTACATCGGCCTCAAGCTTGGGCTGTTCACCGGCGATGCGGCGGATCAGGTGGGGGAGTTGCAGTTCAACGATCTGCAAGCCGACACGCAGATCGTTGCTGAAAGCACCGTCAGTGCTTATCGCCTGAATCCAGACAACCTGCCGCGCCTGGCAGCTCGGGCACCGAGCGCTCACAAAGGCCGATTCGGTCACGTCCTGCTGATCGGTGGCGATCGGGGTTTCGGCGGTGCCATTCTCTTGAGTGCCCAAAGTGCCCTGCGCAGCGGCGCGGGCATGGTGTCTCTGGCGACCCGCAGTGAACATGTACCGGCCGCATTGGCGCGGGTGCCCGAAGTCATGGTGCTGGGCGTTCACTCGGCCAACCAACTGATGGACCCGCTCGGTCAGGCCAGTGTGCTGGTGGTCGGACCGGGGCTCGGCAAGGGCGCGTGGGGTCGCAGTTTGTTGTCGGCAGCGGCCAACGCCCCGTTACCGCAGGTCTGGGACGCCGATGCGCTGAATTTGCTGAGCCGGGGTGATGTGCGCCTGCCAAAGGATTGCGTGATCACTCCGCATCCGGGGGAAGCGGCGCGGTTATTGGGGATTTCCACGGCCGAGGTTCAAGCCGATCGCCCCGCCGCGGCCCATGCATTGAGCAAAAAATACACAACCACCGTCATTCTCAAAGGGGCCGGCAGCCTGATTGCCAGCCCTGATGGTCGTTTGGCGCTGTGTCATCAAGGCCACCCGGCCATGGCTGCCGCGGGTCTGGGGGATGTGCTGGCCGGACTGGTCGGCGCCTTGCTGGCCCAGGGCATGAATGCATTCGATGCAGCTTGCCTGGCGGTCTGGCTGCACGCCAACGCCGGCGAGCGTGAAGGTAAAACGGGCCGTGGGCTGGCGGCCAGTGATCTGATTCCCGCCATTCGTCAGTTGCTGGAGGAGCAAGCACCGTGTCTGAAGTAACCCTGTATCTGGCCAATGAAGACGCCATGGTCGCGTTGGGCAACCGTATCGCTCAAGTGACCAAAGGGCACGGCATCATCTTTCTGGACGGTGACCTTGGGGCGGGTAAAACCACCCTGTCGCGGGGCATTATTCGCGGTTTGGGGCATGTTGGCGCAGTAAAAAGTCCGACCTTTACCTTGGTCGAGCCCTACGAGATCGGCGACATTCGCGCCTTCCATTTTGACCTGTATCGACTGGTCGATCCGGAGGAGCTGGAGTTTCTTGGCATTCGTGACTATCTAGAAGACGATGCACTGTGTCTGATCGAGTGGCCCCAGAAGGGTGCAGGCTTTTTGCCAAAGCCCGACCTGACCATTACCATTAGCCCGCATGACAGCGGGCGTTCGCTGAATCTGTCGCCCCAGGGTTTGCGTGGCGAGTCTTGGTGTGCCTCTTTGGCATTGGAATTCAAATAAATGATGGGGTTAGGTATGCGCTTTCGCGCGTTGGTTGCTGTCGTAGGAATGCTGCTTACGGCACTGGCCGTCGACGCTGTGGCCGCGACAAAGGTCAACAGTGTTCGCTTGTGGCGGGCGCCGGATAACACCCGACTGGTGTTTGACCTGTCCGGCCCGGTCCAGCACAGCGTCTTTACCCTGACGTCCCCGGATCGTCTGGTGATCGACATCAATGGCGCCGTCCTTGGCGCGCCGCTGAAGGTCTCTACCGCCAATACCCCGATTACCGACATGCGTTCGGCTCAGCGCACGCCGACCGATCTGCGGGTGGTCATCGACCTGAAAAAAGCCGTTACCCCGAAGAGCTTCGTGCTGGCGCCGAATGCGCAGTACGGCAATCGCCTGGTGGTCGACCTGTTCGACAACGCCGCCGATGCCGCGCCACCGCCCGCACCGACCCCGGCCCCAACCGTTGCCACTGTGCCAGCGGTGCCGGTGGCTCCGGTTGAGCCGGCAATCAAGCTGCCGCCTGCTCCGGCCGGTAAGCGCGACATCATCGTGGTCATCGATGCCGGACACGGCGGCGAGGATCCGGGGGCTTCCGGTTCCCGTGGCCAGCACGAAAAAGACGTGGTGCTGGCCATCGCTCGCGAGCTGCAGCGCCAGGTCAACGGCATGAAAGGCTTCCGGGCCGAGCTGACCCGTACCGGCGACTACTTCATTCCATTGCGTGGCCGTACCGAGATCGCCCGCAAGAAGGGCGCCGACCTGTTCGTCTCGATTCACGCCGACGCGGCACCCTCCGCTGCAGCGTTCGGCGCTTCGGTATTCGCCTTGTCCGAGCGCGGCGCAACGTCCGAGACCGCGCGTTGGCTGGCCGACAGCGAAAACCGCTCCGACCTGATCGGCGGTGCTGGCAACGTCAGTCTCGACGACAAGGACAAGATGCTTGCCGGCGTACTGCTTGATCTGTCGATGACCGCGTCGCTGACTTCCAGCCTGAACGTCGGCCAGAAGGTCTTGAGCAACATTGGCCGGGTCACCTCGTTGCACAAACAACGCGTCGAGCAGGCCGGATTCATGGTGCTGAAGTCGCCGGACATTCCATCGATCCTGGTGGAAACCGGGTTTATCTCCAACGCCAACGAAGCCTCGAAACTGGCGGCGTCCGGTCACCAGCAAGCGCTGGCCCGTTCGATCAGCGCGGGTGTGCGCCAGTTCTTCCAGCAGAACCCGCCACCGGGCACCTACATCGCCTGGCTGCGTGATTCCGGCAAGATCGCCCAGGGGCCGCGTGACCACACGGTGCGTCCGGGTGAAACCCTGGCGATGATCGCGGTGCGTTATCAGGTCTCGCCGGCGACTCTGCGCAGCGCCAACGGCCTGCAGTCCGACGAACTGAAAATCGGCCAGCACCTGAACATCCCGGGCACCGAATTGGCGGCCAAGGAATGAACGATGCCGTGAACACCGCAGCGCGTATCGAGCTGCTCAGCCCGCGACTGGCGAACCAGATTGCCGCCGGTGAGGTGGTCGAGCGTCCGGCTTCGGTGATCAAGGAGCTGTTGGAAAACAGTCTCGACTCCGGCGCCAAGCGTATCGACGTCGATGTCGAGCAGGGCGGCGTCAAGCTGCTGCGGGTTCGCGACGATGGCAGTGGGATCTCCTCCGATGATTTGCCGCTGGCGTTGGCGCGACATGCCACCAGCAAGATTCGCAATCTCGAAGACCTCGAGCAGGTGATGAGCCTCGGCTTTCGCGGTGAGGCCCTCGCGTCGATCAGCTCCGTGGCACGCCTGACCCTGACGTCCCGCACCCGAGGTGCCGATCAGGCCTGGCAGGTCGAGACCGAAGGCCGAGACATGGCGCCTCGTGTCCAGCCGGCCGCCCACCCGGTGGGTACTTCGGTTGAAGTGCGCGACTTGTTCTTCAATACTCCGGCGCGGCGCAAGTTCCTCAAGACCGAAAAAACCGAATTCGATCACCTGCAAGAAGTGATCAAGCGTCTGGCGCTGGCGCGCTTCGACGTGGCGTTCCATCTACGCCATAACGGCAAGACCATCCTCAGCCTGCACGAAGCCCATGACGACGCGGCTCGCGCCCGGCGTGTGGCGGCGATCTGCGGAGCGGGCTTCCTGGAGCAGGCGCTGCCAATCGAGATCGAGCGCAATGGCCTTCATCTGTGGGGCTGGGTCGGGTTGCCGACCTTTAACCGTAGCCAGGCGGACTTGCAGTATTTCTTTGTGAATGGTCGTGCGGTGCGCGACAAACTGGTGGCCCATGCGGTGCGCCAGGCGTATCGCGACGTGCTGTTCAACGGTCGGCATCCGACGTTCGTGCTGTTTTTCGAAGTCGATCCGGCGGGCGTCGACGTCAACGTGCACCCGACCAAACACGAAGTGCGCTTCCGTGACGGGCGCATGGTCCACGACTTCCTCTATGGCACTTTGCACCGCGCCTTGGGCGATGTGCGTCCGGAAGATCATTTGGCTGCGCCTGTCGCGACGGCCGTGGTCAGGCCGACCGGCATTGAAGCCGGCGAGTTCGGCCCGCAAGGTGAAATGCGTCTGGCGGCCAATGCGTTGCTGGAGCAGCCGCAGGCACAGCCGTCCTTTAATACGACGGCAGGCTCGAGCTCGGGCACCGGCGCCGGTTATCAGTATCAATACACGCCGCGTCCGCAGTCGGGCGTGCCGGTGGCCGAAGCGCAGGCTGCCTATCGCGAGTTTTTTGCGCCATTGCCGGAAGCGAACGCCACGGCGCTGCCAGACGGTCAGGGCGATATTCCGCCGCTGGGGTATGCGCTGGCGCAACTCAAAGGCATCTACATCCTTTCGGAAAACGCCCAGGGGCTGGTGCTGGTGGACATGCACGCGGCGCATGAGCGGATCATGTACGAGCGGCTGAAAGTCGCGATGGCCAGCGAAGGCCTGAGCGGCCAACCGCTGCTGGTGCCAGAGTCGATTGCCGTCAGCCAGCGTGAAGCCGATTGTGCCGAAGAACACGTCAGCTGGTTCCAGCGCCTCGGTTTTGAACTTCAGCGTCTGGGCCCGGAAACCCTGGCGATCCGGCAGATTCCGGCCTTGCTCAAGCAGGCCGAGGCCAATCGTCTGGTTCACGACGTATTGGCAGACCTGATGGAATACGGCACCAGCGACCGGATTCAGGCACACCTGAACGAACTGCTCGGAACCATGGCCTGCCATGGCGCTATTCGCGCCAACCGACGCCTGGCCTTGCCGGAAATGAACGGTCTGCTGCGGGACATGGAAAACACCGAGCGCAGTGGTCAATGCAACCATGGCCGACCAACCTGGACCCAACTGGGCCTGGATGATCTGGACAAACTGTTCTTGCGCGGTCGTTGATGAGCCAACTCCCTCCAGCGATATTCCTGATGGGCCCGACCGCTGCGGGCAAGACCGATCTGGCTATCGAGCTGACCAAGGTCCTGCCGTGCGAGTTGATCAGCGTCGACTCGGCGCTGGTTTACCGCGGCATGGACATCGGCACGGCCAAGCCTTCGAAGGAACTGTTGGCCGAGTTTCCTCATCGGTTGATCGACATTCTTGATCCGGTCGAGGCCTATTCGGCGGCTGATTTTCGCCGGGATGCCCTGCAGGCCATGGCCGAGATCACCGCACGCGGCAATATTCCGCTGCTGGTCGGCGGCACAATGCTCTATTACAAGGCTTTGCTCGAAGGTCTGGCCGATATGCCTGCGGCCGATCCGCAGATCCGCGCTGAAATCGAGGAAGAGGCTGCACGCCTTGGCTGGCAAGCCCTGCACGATCAGTTGGCGGTCATTGATCCGGTGTCGGCAGCACGAATTCACCCCAATGACCCGCAGCGACTCAGTCGGGCGCTGGAAGTTTATCGGGTCAGCGGCCAGAGCATGACCGAACACCGCGCGCGACAATCTGCGCAAAGTACTGAAGCAGGCGCTTCGGGTCGCCCACAATTGCCCTATACTGTCGCGAACTTGGCTATCGCTCCGGCGAATCGTCAGGTACTGCATGAGCGTATTAAACAAAGATTCACACAAATGTTGGAACAGGGATTCATTGACGAGGTCGTAGCCCTGCGTAAAAGAAGTGACCTGCATGCCGGGTTGCCGTCTATACGCGCTGTAGGTTACCGACAAGTCTGGGATTACCTGGATGGCAAGCTGACGTCAGCCGAGATGCAGGAACGTGGGATCATTGCCACGCGCCAATTGGCGAAGCGCCAGTTCACCTGGCTACGCAGTTGGGCTGATTTACACTGGCTGGACAGCCTCGATTGCGACAATCTGCCACGCGCCTTGAAATACCTGGGAACGGTCTCCATATTGAGCTGAGTCCTTGCAATTGCCGTCTATCCTTGGGGGTGTGACGGCCTAAGCCATTTTTTTACCTATTTTTATTATTGAATCCTTAAAGGAGTGCGGCACATGTCAAAAGGGCATTCGCTACAAGACCCTTACTTGAATACATTGCGTAAAGAGAAAGTGGGGGTTTCCATCTATCTGGTCAACGGAATCAAACTGCAAGGCACGATCGAGTCGTTCGACCAGTTCGTTATCCTGCTGAAAAACACCGTCAGCCAGATGGTCTACAAACACGCGATCTCTACAGTGGTGCCGGTTCGTCCAATTCGTCTGCCTAGCGCAACCGAATCCGAACAAGCTGACGCTGAGCCAGGTAACGCCTGATAGGAGTCTCCTTTGTTCTTTGAGCGCCACGGTGGTGGTGAACGAACCATTCTCGTTCACTTGGATGGTCAGGACCCTGAGGCGCGCGAAGATCCGCAGGAGTTTCAGGAGTTGGCAATTTCGGCCGGCGCCGAGACCGTCGCGTTTGTTAACGTGCCGCGTCATCGGCCAACCGCCAAATACCTGATTGGCAGTGGCAAGGTCGAGGAACTGCGCGACCAGGTCAAAGCCGAGAAGGTCGATCTGGTTATTTTCAATTCCGTCCTCACGCCCAGTCAGGAACGTAACCTCGAACGTGTTTTCGAGTGTCGCGTGATTGACCGTACCGGTCTGATTCTCGATATCTTCGCCCAACGCGCCCGCACCCATGAAGGCAAGCTCCAGGTCGAACTGGCCCAGCTTGATTACATGAGTACGCGACTGGTTCGCGGCTGGACTCACCTTGAGCGACAGAAAGGCGGTATCGGTCTGCGCGGTCCGGGTGAAACCCAGTTGGAAACCGACCGGCGTCTTCTGCGGGTTCGCCTGCGGCAGATCAAGGGGCGTCTGGAAAAGGTCCGCAGCCAGCGGGACCAGGCTCGTCGTGGTCGTCAGCGTGCGGATATTCCTTCGGTTTCTCTGGTGGGTTATACCAACGCCGGCAAGTCGACGCTGTTCAACTCGGTCACCGATTCCGACGTGTTCGCGGCAGACCAGTTGTTCGCCACCCTCGACCCGACCTTGCGCCGGCTCGAACTCGCCGACCTCGGTCCAATCGTACTGGCCGACACTGTGGGCTTCATCCGTCACTTGCCGCACAAACTGGTCGAGGCATTTCGGGCTACGCTCGAAGAGTCGAGCAACTCTGACCTGCTGCTGCATGTGATCGACGCTCACGAGCCAGAACGCATGGCCCAGATCGAACAGGTCATGGCGGTGCTCGGCGAGATCGGTGCGCAAGACTTGCCGATCCTTGAGGTCTATAACAAACTCGATTTGCTCGAGGGCGTAGAGCCACAGATCCAGCGTGATGCCGACGGCAAGCCGCAACGGGTATGGTTGTCGGCGCGCGACGGTCAGGGTCTGGACCTGCTCAAGCAGGCGATTGCGGAATTGCTCGGCAACGATTTGTTCGTCGGCACCTTGCGCTTGCCGCAGCGTTTTGCTCGACTGCGTGCGCAGTTCTTTGCGCTCGGCGCTGTACAGAAAGAAGAACACGACGAAGAAGGCATCTGTTTGCTGGCCGTTCGTTTGCCGCGAGTCGAGCTCAATCGACTGGTGAGCCGCGAGGGAATGCAGCCGTTGGAATTCATCGAGCAACACACTTTGCAATAAAAGCCTGAAAAAGCGGTTGTGCCGCTGTGGCAGGCATTCTGTAGCATTGGTCGGCGCGCCGTGGGTGCGTCTTTGCTTTATCAGATGGAGAGCGCTATGGCTTGGAATGAGCCGGGTGGCAACTCGAATAATCAGGATCCTTGGGGTGGTAAACGCCGCAATAATGGCGACCGCAAGGGGCCACCAGATCTCGACGAGGCCTTCCGAAAGCTGCAGGAAAGCCTGAATGGGTTGTTCGGTGGTAGTAAGAAACGCGGTGATGATGGCGGTGGTTCGGGCAAGGGCGGCGGTTACGGCCTGCTCGGCATCGGCCTTGTCGTGCTGGCGGTCGTCTGGCTGTACAGCGCGGTTTATGTCGTCGACGAGCAGGAGCAAGCCGTGGTGCTGCGCTTCGGCAAGTACTACGAAACCGTCGGGCCGGGCCTGAACATCTACTTCCCGCCGATCGATCGCAAGTACATGGAAAACGTCACGCGTGAGCGTGCCTACACCAAGCAGGGTCAAATGCTCACTGAAGACGAGAACATCGTCGAAGTGCCACTGACCGTGCAGTACAAGATCACCAATCTGCAGGACTTCGTGCTGAACGTCGATCAGCCGGAAATCAGCCTGCAACACGCGACCGAGAGTGCCTTGCGCCATGTGGTGGGTTCCACCGCCATGGACCAGGTGTTGACCGAAGGTCGTGAGTTGATGGCCAGCGAAATCAAGGAGCGTCTGCAACGCTTCCTCGATACCTATCGCACCGGTATCACCGTCACTCAGGTCAACGTTCAGAGCGCCGCTGCACCGCGTGAAGTCCAGGAAGCCTTCGATGACGTGATCCGCGCTCGTGAAGATGAGCAGCGTTCGCGCAACCAGGCTGAAACCTACGCCAACGGCGTCGTGCCGGAAGCCCGTGGTCAGGCCCAGCGCATCATTGAAGATGCCAACGGTTACCGCGACGAAACGGTATCGCGTGCCAAGGGTGAAGCGGATCGCTTTACCAAGCTGGTCGCCGAATATCGCAAGGCACCGGAAGTCACTCGTCAGCGTCTGTACCTGGACACGATGCAGGAAGTCTTCAGCAATACCAGCAAGGTTCTCGTGACCGGCAACAAGAATGGCCAGAACAATCTGCTGTACTTGCCGCTGGACAAGATGATCGACAGTGGTCGTAGTGGTGCAGCGCCGGTAACCAGCGCGGCCGCGACCAGCAATGAAGGGCACGCGCGCTCGGCAACTGATCTGCAGCAGCCGGCACGTACCAGGGAGAGTCGCTGATGAGCAATAAATCGCTGATCGCCCTTATTGTCGGCGTCGTCGTGGCGATCGCTGCCTGGAACTGTTTCTACATCGTGGCTCAGACCGAGCGTGCGGTGCTGCTGCAGTTCGGGCGCGTGGTTCAGACTGATGTTCAGCCGGGCCTGCATGTGAAAGTGCCTTACGTTAACCAGGTGCGTAAATTCGACGCACGCCTGATGACGCTGGATGCACCGACACAGCGTTTCCTGACGTTGGAAAAGAAAGCCGTCATGGTTGATGCCTACGCCAAGTGGCGCGTCAAGGATGCCGAGCGTTTCTACACCGCGACTTCCGGCCTCAAGCAAATTGCAGACGAGCGCCTTTCGCGTCGCCTGGAATCGGGCCTGCGTGACCAGTTTGGCAAGCGCACCCTGCACGAAGTGGTTTCCGGTGAGCGTGATGCGCTGATGGCGGATATCACGGCTTCGCTGAACAAGATGGCGGAAAAAGAGCTGGGCATCGAAGTGGTCGATGTTCGGGTCAAGGCTATCGATCTGCCGAAGGAAGTGAACCGCAGCGTGTTCGAACGCATGAGCACCGAGCGTGAACGTGAAGCGCGCGAGCACCGTGCCAAGGGTAACGAGCTGGCCGAAGGCATCCGTGCCGACGCCGATCGTCAGCGCCGCGTACTGCTGGCTGAAGCCTATCGTGAATCTGAAGAGGTTCGCGGTGACGGTGATGCCCAGGCCGCAGCGATCTACTCCAAGGCCTACGGCCAGGATCAGGAGTTCTACGGTTTCTACCGTAGCCTGCGTGCCTACCGTGAAAGCTTCGCGAACAAAACCGACGTCATGGTTCTGGACCCAAGCAGCGACTTCTTCCGTTACCTGGAAAAAGCCAAGCCTTGATCCGACACTAATCTCAAAGGACCCCGCCGGGCGGCTAAAGCCTCTCGCGGGGTGATCCTTTGAGAAAACGTGTGTATGATGCGGCAGCCGGGAAATTCCCGGCTTTTTTGCGTCTGCACGTTTGATTGCGGTTTTTTATTGCAAGACTCGGGTTGAACAACTCGACAGGTTTTTCGAGGAAAGTGTTTGGCGAGGCCGATTCCAGGCCGATCGCCGCGTTGTTCATGCGCGTGACTTATGCGTATGGTTCAGACATTTTCTGCTTCACTCAAGGCCGGCCCGAGGGCTGGCGGCCCGGATCATAGGGGAATGGCGTAATGGCAACGGTAGACCGCTGGCTGCTGCCAGATGGCATCGAAGAAGTACTGCCACCAGAGGCGGCGCGCATTGAAGTCGCGCGTCGTCAGGTGTTGGATCTGTTCCAGAGCTGGGGTTACGAGTTCGTCGTGACCCCGCATATCGAGTACCTGGAATCCCTGCTGACTGGCGCAGGCCAGGACCTCGATCTGCGGACCTTCAAGGTCATCGACCCGCAATCGGGCCGGCAGATGGGTTTCCGTGCCGACATTACGCCGCAAGTGGCGCGCATCGATGCACACACCTTGCGTCACGAAGGCCCGAGCCGTCTGTGCTACGCCGGTAGCGTGCTGCATGCGCAACCGCGGGCGTTGTCGACCTCGCGTAGCCCGATCCAGCTGGGCGCCGAGTTGTACGGCGATGCCAGCCCGAGCAGCGACGTAGAAGTCATCAGCCTGATGCTGGCCATGCTGCAACTGGCCGATGTGCCGGATGTGCACATGGATCTTGGCCATGTCGGCATCTACCGTGGCCTGGCGCGTGCCGCCGGTTTGTCCGGTGAGGTCGAGCAACAATTGTTCGACGCCCTGCAACGCAAGGCCATCGATGAGGTCATTACCCTGACCGAAGGCCTGCCTGCCGATTTGTCGGGCATGCTGCGGGCGCTGGTTGATCTGTGCGGCGGTCGTGAAGTGCTGGTTGCCGCTCGCGAGCGCCTGGCCAACGCGCCGGCGCCTGTTTTGGCGGCGCTGGACGACTTGCTGTCGATTGCCGAGCGTTTGTCCGTGCGTTTCCCGGATCTTGCGCTGTACTTCGATCTGGGCGAGTTGCGCGGTTATCACTATCACACCGGCGTGGTGTTCGCGGTATTCGTGCCGGGTGTTGGCCAGTCCATTGCTCAGGGCGGTCGTTACGACGACATCGGCGCCGACTTTGGTCGTGCCCGTCCGGCGACTGGCTTCTCTACCGATTTGAAAACCCTGGTGACCCTGGGGCGTGCTGAAATCGAGCTACCAACTGGCGGTATCTGGATGCCTGACAGTACGGATGCAGCACTCTGGCAGCAGGTTTGCCAGTTGCGCAGTGAGGGTCAGCGTGTCGTTCAGGCATTGCCTGGGCAACCATTGGCCGCCGCCCGTGATGCGGACTGCGACCGGCAATTGATTCAGCAGAACGGGCTTTGGCAAGTATTGCCGCTGGCTTCTTGAGTTTCCCTGCCGGCGGCTGCCGGCACCAAGTTTGCGCGAATGAGGACAAGTGTTATGGGTAAGAATGTCGTAGTCCTGGGCACCCAATGGGGTGATGAGGGCAAAGGCAAGATCGTTGATCTGCTGACCGAACATGCTGCCGCCGTAGTGCGCTACCAAGGTGGCCACAACGCTGGCCACACGCTGGTGATCGACGGCGAAAAAACCGTCTTGCACCTGATCCCGTCGGGCGTGCTGCGCGATGGCGTGCAGTGCCTGATCGGCAACGGCGTGGTGGTTGCACCTGACGCCCTGCTGCGCGAGATCATCAAGCTGGAAGAGAAGGGCGTACCGGTGCGCGAGCGCCTGCGTATCAGCCCTTCCTGCCCGTTGATCCTGTCTTACCACGTAGCGCTGGACCAGGCTCGTGAAAAGGCCCGTGGCGAGCTGAAGATCGGCACCACCGGTCGTGGCATCGGCCCGGCCTACGAAGACAAGGTTGCACGTCGTGGCCTGCGCATCGGTGATCTGTTCCACCGCGAGCGTTTCGCCGCCAAGCTGGGCGAGTTGCTGGACTACCACAACTTCGTACTGGTCAATTACTACAAAGAGCCGGCCATCGACTTCCAGAAAACTCTGGATGAGTGCATGGAATACGCCGAGCTGCTGAAGCCGATGATGCTCGACGTCACCGCCGAACTGCATAACCTGCGTCGCGACGGCAAAGACATCATGTTCGAAGGCGCCCAAGGCTCCCTGCTGGACATCGACCACGGTACCTACCCGTACGTCACCAGCTCCAACACCACCGCTGGCGGCATCGCGACCGGTTCGGGTTTTGGCCCGATGTACCTGGATTACATCCTCGGCATCACCAAGGCTTACACCACTCGCGTGGGTTCGGGCCCGTTCCCGACCGAGCTGTTCGACGACGTTGGTGCGTTCCTGGCCAAGCGTGGCCATGAATTCGGTGCTACCACCGGTCGTGCCCGTCGTTGCGGCTGGTTCGACGCCGTCATCCTGCGTCGCGCCATCGACGTCAACAGCATCTCGGGCCTGTGCCTGACCAAGCTGGACGTGCTGGACGGTCTTGAGACCATCAACATCTGCGTGGGCTACAAAAACCAGGATGGTGCAGTGATCGACGCACCGACCGACGCCGACAGCTACATCGGTCTTGAGCCGGTGTACGAAGAAATGCCGGGCTGGACTGAGTCGACCCTGGGCGCCAAGACCCTGGAAGAGCTGCCTCAGGCTGCTCGCAACTACATCAAGCGCGTCGAAGAGTTGGTCGGTGCACCGATCGACATTATTTCGACGGGCCCGGACCGCAACGAGACCATCGTTCTGCGTCACCCGTTTGCTTGATAAGTCGTTGATGTAAAAAACAAAGGGCCCTTAATCGGGCCCTTTGTCGTTTATGCCTGTCGGGCGGCATGACCTTTGCTGTGAATCTCTGTTCCAGAGTGCCATCAATTTAATGGCGTGCAAGTAGAGGGATTTCCTGTGTCGGCCGTTCTCTCACTGTTACAAAGCCGTTTGTTGCGGCCCGTGTTCGTTACCCTTGGTATCGCCCTGTTGGTGCAAGTGTTGGTGGCTGTCGCACTGACCCGGAGCACAGTGACCGCATTGGAAGCTGATTTGGGCAATCGTCTCGGCGTCGATAGCCAGAAGCTCTCTGGCGAACTCGAACAGGCCGGGCGTGAAGTCACCTCAAGTCTTGATAACCTCTCCACCAGTACCCGTCAGCGCCTGACCGCCGGTCTGTCCTCACGACTCAAGGACGAGCAGGCGCAACTGCGTGCGGCCCTGGAAAAGGACCTGAAGGACTCGGCCAATGACATGGCTCAGCTCCTGGCGTCGGTCGCGCCCCGCGCGATGTGGGACAGCGACGTTCCAACGCTGTCCGAATTCGCCCGTCGGGCCCAGCGCAATCCGAACGTACTGTTCGTGGTGTATGACGACGCCACCGGCCAGCACCTGACCCGCTATCTGAACCGGGAAAACCCGATCAACCAGGCCCTTTTGGAAAAAGGCCAGGGTGAGCGGGCGCTGGATAAAGTGCTGGATGCGGCGAAACACGATCCTTCGGTCTACTACCTCGAAGCCTCGATCAACCCCAATGGCGTGGAAATCGGCAAGGTGCTGATGGGGGTCTCCACGGCGTCGGTGGAAACAGACCTGGTAGCCCTCGACAAGCGCTTCTCGGCGCTGATCGCCAGCAGTGATCAGCTGGTCGGCGACAGCCTCAAGGGCGCTGCAGCTGATAGCGCCACGGCCATGCGCTCGCGTTTGCAGTCGGCGCAGTCCACGGCCACCGAAATGAAAGCCAATACCACCAACACCGTTCAGGAAGCGGCGGCGACCTTGCGCTGGCGGATCGGCATGGCGCTGGCGTTGGTCGGCTTTGGTGTCTTGCTGCTACTGGCGGTCGTGCTTGGACGACGGGTGGTCAATCGCCTGAAGCTGTTGATCGCGGCAATGGAGGATCTAGCCGCGGGTGATGGCGACCTGACCAAGCGCGTGCAGATCAACAGCAAAGATGAAATCGGTGACATGGCGTCGGCGGTCAACCGCTTTGTGGATAAGTTGCAGCCGATCGTTCGCGAGGCGGGTGATGTGGCCCAGCGCACCGGTGTGGAAATCGGTGCCATGAGCAAGCGCAATGCCGGCGCCGATGCGGCGGCGAAATCCCAGCGCGATGAAGTGGCGGAGAGCTTGCGTGCCTTGTCGCAAATGGCTGACGAGGCGCAGGCCGAAAGCCACGCGATGCAGGCGGCGTTGCAACAGGTGGTGGATATTCGTCAAGCAACGGATGAAAACACTCGCACCTCGGCGCAGGTTGGCAGCTTGATCGAAGCCTTGGCTGGACAAGTCGATACCGGGGCCAAAGTCATCGAGCGTCTGGCGCAGCAGAGCGAGCAGATTGAAGTGGTGCTCGAGGTGATTCACGGGATCGCCGAGCAGACCAACTTGCTGGCACTGAACGCGGCGATCGAAGCGGCGAGGGCGGGTGAGACCGGGCGTGGTTTTGCGGTGGTGGCCGATGAAGTGCGGGCGCTGGCCAGCAAGACTCAAAGCTCGACTGGCGACATTCAGGCGCACATCGGGGCGTTGCAACAAGGCGCTCGCGAGGCCGTAGCGGCGATCGGGCAGGCGGGGCGTCAGGCCAGCGAAGGTTTGCTGGTATTGCGCGACAGTGCGCGCTTGCAGCAATCGGTGCAGGTTTCCGTCGAGCAGGTACATGCGGCCATCGGTCTGGCGACTCAGGCCGCAGCTCATCAGGCCAAAGGTGCGCACGCGGTGCGTGGGCGGGTCGAGACCATTCATGCTCAGGCCGAGCGCGCGGCTCAGGCGGTGGTGGAAACTACAGCCAGCGGCAAGGTGCTGGACAGCCTGGCGGCGCAGCTGAAAGCGAGCTTGGGGCAGTTTCGGGCTTAAGATTTTTGTTGGTCGGGCTGACGTCATCGCGAGCAAGCTTTGCTCCTACAAGGGGTATGACACAACACCTGTAGGAGCAAGGCTTGCCCGCGATGCTTTTCAGCGGCTCAAATACATTCGCGTCGTGAGTAGATAGACGGGCAATCCCGACACCAGAATCAACAGCGCCGCATAAGGCGCCGCTGCCGCGAACTCGACATTCGCGGTGTGTGCCCACACCTCTGTGGCCAAGGTGTTGAGCCCGGTCGGACTCAGCAGCAGCGTTGCCGTCAGCTCCTTCATCGCATCCAGAAACACCAGCGCAAACGCGGCACCCAGCGCCGGGAAGATGATCGGCAGCGTCACCCGCACAAAGGCGCTGAGCGACGAAGCGCCGAGCGTCCGCGCTGCTTCTTCGAGTTGCGGTGCCGCCTTGTTCAGCGCCGTACGAATCGGCGCCTGGGCCAGCGGCAGGAACAACAACGCATAGGCGATCAGCAGCAAGCCCGAGGTCTGATACAGCGCCGGCACATAGTGCAGGGCGAAGTACACCAGCGTCAGCGCGATTACCAATCCTGGCAGCGCATGCAGCAGATACGGCAGGCGCTCGGCCCACAGCGCCAGGCGACCCTTATAGCGAACCACCAGCAAGCCAACCGGCACTGCCAGCGCCAGGCATAGCGCTGCGCCGCCCAACGACAACGCCAGTGACGAGAGCAAGGCTTCGCTGATCGCCGCCACCGGGAAAGCGGCCGAAGAGCCGACAGCCAGCCAGTACGCCAACATTCCCAGCGGAATTCCGCTGCCGATGATCGCCAGCGCCAGGCAATAGAGCTGCCCGGCCGCAGACCATGCGCCCAGCCGAACCTGTTCGGCATGTCGCGCCGCGCCTTGGCCGATTCGTACATGCCGACCTTTGCCGCGAACCCGCAGCTCCAGCCACAGCAGAACCAGGCACAGCGCAAGCAGCACTGCCGAAAGCATCGCCGCGTTGGCGTTGCTGAACTCCAGCTCGAACTGCTGATAGATCGCGGTAGTGAAGGTTTGCAGGCCGATGATCGACAGCGCGCCGAACTCCACCAGCATGTGCAGGGCAATCAGTAACGACCCGGCCAGCAGCGAAGGCCAGAGCAGGGGCAGGGTGATCTTGAAGAATACGCCCCAGCGGTTCTGTCCCAGGGTTCGGGCGGACTCTTCCAGTGCCGGGTCGAGATTGCGCAACGTCGCTGCCACCGGCAGAAACACCAGCGGGTACTTGGACAGGGTCATCACCAGAATCGCCCCGCCCAGGCCTTCGAAGCTGGCGCTCAGGGACACCCAGGTGAAGCTGCTGACGAAGGCCGGTACGGCGAACGGCAGGCAGAGGATCACGCCCCACAGGCGCCGACCCGGCAAGTTGCTGCGTTCCAGCAGCCAGGCCAGCGACAGGCCGATGATCGCGCAGGCAACCGTCACGCCGACCATCAGCAGCAGCGTATTGCGCAACAGGCCAAACACATACGGCCGCCACAGCAGATGCAGTGCTTGCGCCCAGCCGGCTTGCCAGGCTTTGAGCCCGACATACAACAGCGGCAGCAGGCTCAGGCAGACCAATAGCAATACCGGCAACAACAGCCAGATCGATGGTCGTTTACGCCGTGGCACATAACCCCCGCGTGATGCGGAGGCGCTCAGCGATGCACTCATCAGTTCAGGCCAACGTCGCGTTCCAGGTCCAGTGCGGCTTCAGCGTTGCCAAGGTCGGCAGGGGTGACATTCGGCGCTTGCAGCTCACTGAACGGCTTGAGTCCGCGGTCCGATTCCAGACCTTTACGCAGCGGGTATTCGGCGGTGGTTTGAGTGATCACGCGCTGACCTTCTTCGCTGGCCATGTAGGCGAGGAGTTGCTGGGCTTCTTGCGGGTGTTTGCTGGACTTGAGCACGGCAGCGCTGGACACGGTGATCAGGCCGCCAACATCGCCGCCGGTGAAGTAATGCAGTTTCGAGTCGAGCGTGCCCTTTTCGCGCTGCAAGGCGAACCAGTAGTAGTTATTCACCAGCACGGTGGCGACTTCGCCATTCTCCACGGCTTTCAGCGCCACCATGTTGTTGCTGTAGACCTTGCCGAAAGCGCGCAGGCCGGTCAGCCATTCTTCGGCGGCGTCCATCCCGTGCAGCTTGATGATTGCCACGGCTTGTTCCTGGAACGCACCGCTGCTTGGCACGAAGCCAACTTTGCCCTGCCACTTCGGATCGGAGAATCCCATCACCGATTTGGGCAGGTCTTTTTCGTCGATCAGTTTTGGGTTGAAGGCGACCACGCGGACCCGGGCAGTGATGCCAATCCAGGTGCCATTACCGGCAACGTAATCCTTGGGCAGTACTTCCAGCGTGGCGGCGTCGGTCTTCGCCAGCAGGCCTTGTTCGCCGAGTTTGTTCAGCGGTGGCGATTCTTCGGTGTAGATCACGTCGGCAGGCGAGCGATTGCCTTCTTCGACGATCTGGCTGGCCAGTTGGTTGCTGCTGCCTTTGCGTACATTGACGTGAATGCCGGTCTTGGCTTCGAAGGCTTTGGCGACAGCGTCGCCGACTTCCTTGTGTTGACCGTTGTAGAGCGTCAGGGAAACTTTTTCGGCGGCTTGGGTGAATGGCGTTGCCAGGGTCAGCCCCAGCAGAGTGATGGTCAGGCCGCGGCGCAGGGTATTTCGAAACATCATTGGCTGGGTTCCTCACTGTCGCATTGCAAAAACTTGCAACAATGATAAACGATATTGTTTCTCAAGTGCGTCTTTCAGGGCGGGCGAGGTTTTGTTAGTGGGGTTGGCGCGGACCTTTGTGGCGAGGGGGCTTGCCCCCGTTGGGGCGCGAAGCGGCCCCAGTATTCATTCAGCCAGACCGCATTCTCAGGGTTTACGACTGCTTCGCCCGAACGCGGACCGGCCGACGAGGGCAGGCCCCCTCGCCACAGGAAGGCTGGTGGCTTGAGATGATTGAAAGCCAGAAACGCAAAAACCCGCTTTCGCGGGTTTTTGTGAGATTCAAGATCGTTGACCTTGAACTTTGAATTGGTGCCCAGAAGAAGACTCGAACTTCCACGACCTTGCGGTCACCAGCACCTGAAGCTGGCGTGTCTACCAATTTCACCATCTGGGCAGTATCAGCAACGTTGCCGCTGTTGATGTGGCGCACTATACGGAGAGCGTTTTGATCTGTAAACCCCTGATTTAGTTTTAATAAATCAAATGGCTAGAATGCAAAAACCCGCTTTCGCGGGTTTTTGTGTGAGCCTTGAAATTGAACTAATCTCAAGCTCGAAATTGGTGCCCAGAAGAAGACTCGAACTTCCACGACCTTGCGGTCACCAGCACCTGAAGCTGGCGTGTCTACCAATTTCGTCACCATCTGGGCAGTATCGAGATGCGTCTGCGTCGTCGATGGCGCGCACTATACGGAGCGTCCTTTTAACTGTAAACCCCTGAACTCAAAAAAACCTGGAAAATTTTACGAGCGGTGCTTGATGCTGTCTTTCCAGGCGGAGGAAGGGCCTTTTAGGGCCTCCAGGAGCCTGAAATTTCCCGTTTCATTACGCCTATGCCAAACTAACCCGCATATAGACAAGGTGAAAACTCTCTAATGGCCGATTGGCAGTCCCTCGATCCCGAGGCCGCTCGTGAAGCGGAAAAATATGAAAACCCTATTCCTAGCCGCGAACTGATCCTTCAGCACCTTGCTGATCGGGGTTCGCCTGCTAACCGCGAGCAACTGGTCGAAGAGTTTGGTCTGACCACAGAAGACCAGATCGAAGCCCTGCGCCGCCGCCTGCGCGCCATGGAGCGCGATGCTCAGCTTATTTACACTCGTCGCGGCACTTACGCGCCGGTAGACAAGCTCGACCTGATCCTGGGCCGCATCAGCGGTCACCGTGACGGCTTCGGTTTCCTGATCCCGGACGACGGCAGCGACGACCTGTTCATGAGCCCGGCGCAGATGCGTCTGGTGTTCGACGGCGACCGTGCGCTGGCACGGGTTTCCGGTCTGGACCGTCGTGGTCGCCGCGAAGGCGTGATCGTCGAAGTGGTCTCGCGTGCTCACGAGAGCATCGTCGGTCGTTACTTCGAGGAAGGCGGCATCGGCTTCGTGGTGGCCGACAACCCGAAGATCCAGCAGGAAGTGCTGGTCACCCCGGGTCGTAACGCCAACGCCAATATCGGCCAATTCGTTGAAGTAAAGATCACGCACTGGCCGACCCCACGCTTCCAGCCGCAAGGCGACGTGGTGGAAGTGGTCGGCAACTACATGGCGCCGGGCATGGAAATCGATATTGCCCTGCGGACCTACGACATTCCCCACGTCTGGCCGGAAGCGGTGCTTAAAGAAGCCGCCAAGCTCAAGCCGGAAGTCGAAGAGAAAGACAAAGAGAAGCGCATCGACCTGCGTCATCTGCCGTTCGTTACCATCGACGGCGAAGATGCTCGCGACTTCGATGACGCGGTCTACTGCGAAGCGAAACCGGGCAAGCTGCGGCTGTTCTCCGGTGGCTGGAAGTTGTACGTGGCGATTGCCGACGTTTCCAGCTACGTGAAGATCGGTTCGGCGCTGGATGCCGAGTCCCAGGTGCGCGGCAACTCGGTGTACTTCCCCGAGCGCGTAGTGCCGATGCTGCCTGAGCAGCTGTCCAACGGCCTGTGCTCGCTGAACCCGCATGTCGATCGCCTGGCCATGGTTTGCGAGATGACCATCTCCAAAACCGGTGAGATGACCGACTACTGCTTCTACGAAGCGGTGATTCACTCCCACGCTCGCCTGACCTACAACAAGGTCAGCGCAATGCTGGAACAACCGAAAACCACCGAAGCTCGTCAGCTTCGTGGCGAATACACCGACGTGGTGCCGCACCTCAAGCAGCTCTACTCGCTGTACAAGGTGTTGCTGGCAGCCCGTCACGTGCGTGGCGCAATCGATTTCGAAACGCAGGAAACCCGAATCATCTTCGGTTCCGAGCGCAAGATTGCCGAAATCCGTCCGACTGTGCGCAACGACGCGCACAAGCTGATCGAGGAATGCATGCTGGCGGCCAACGTGGCCACCGCCGAGTTCCTGAAAAAACACGAAATCCCTGCGCTCTACCGGGTTCACGATGGTCCGCCACCGGAGCGTCTGGAAAAACTCCGCGCCTTCCTCGGCGAGCTCGGCCTGTCCCTGCACAAAGGCAAGGATGGCCCGTCGCCGAAGGATTACCAGGCGTTGCTGGCCGGGATCAAGGATCGTCCGGATTTCCACCTGATCCAGACCGTCATGCTGCGCTCGTTGAGCCAGGCGGTGTACAGCGCCGATAACCAGGGCCACTTCGGCCTGAATTACGAAGCCTATACCCACTTCACCTCGCCGATTCGCCGTTACCCGGACTTGCTCACGCACCGGGCGATTCGCAGTGTCATCCACTCCAAGCAAGACACGCCACACGTGCGTCGTGCCGGGGCGATGACCATTCCGAAAGCGCGCATCTATCCGTACGACGAGGCGGCGCTGGAGCAGCTCGGCGAGCAGTGCTCGATGAGCGAGCGCCGTGCCGACGAAGCGACCCGTGACGTGGTGAACTGGCTCAAGTGCGAGTTCATGAAAGATCGCGTGGGCGAGTCGTTCCCGGGTGTGATCACCGCGGTGACCGGTTTTGGCCTGTTCGTCGAGCTGACCGATATCTACGTCGAAGGTCTGGTCCACGTGACCGCTTTGCCGGGCGACTACTACCACTTCGACCCTGTGCATCACCGCCTGGCCGGTGAGCGTACCGGTCGCAGCTTCCGCCTCGGCGATACCGTTGAAGTGCGCGTGATGCGGGTTGACCTGGACGAGCGCAAGATCGACTTCGAGATGGCTGAAAAAACCATCAGCGCGCCGATTGGCCGCAAGAAGCGTGGCGCAGAAACCTCGGCGCCTGCCGCCAAGACGGCTGCTGAGCCGGCACCGGCAAAAGCCGGCCGTCGCGGTCCGGCGAAGGAAAAAGCGGTCGAGGCTTATCGCCCGAGCGACGCCGCAGCGAAAAACGCCGAAGTACGTAAAAGTCGTGAAATGAAACAGGCGTTGCTGGCCGAAGCGAAGAGCGGCGGTAAAGCGGCGTCTGGGGGAAAGACCGGGCGGTCGGCGCCTGAAAAGGCCTCCGGCGGCAAGCCAGCCAAACCAAGTAAACACCGTAAAGGCCCGCCAAAAGCGGGCTCGGCTCCAGCCAAAAGCGGCGGGGCGCGTAAACCTAAGGCCAAGTCATGAGTCAGTTGGAAAAAATCTACGGCGTGCATGCCGTAGAAGCGTTGCTGCGTCATCACCCGAAACGCGTCAAGCAGATCTGGCTGGCCGAAGGCCGCAGTGATCCGCGCGTTCAGACGCTGATCGAACTGGCCAGCGAAAACCGCGTTGCGGTCGGCCAGGCCGAGCGTCGTGAGCTCGATGCCTGGGTTGAAGGCGTGCACCAGGGCGTGGTGGCAGAGGTAAGTCCAAGCCAGGTCTGGGGCGAGGCAATGCTCGACGAGCTGCTCGACCGTACCGAAGGTGCGCCGCTGCTGCTGGTGCTCGACGGCGTGACCGATCCGCACAACCTCGGTGCTTGCCTGCGTTCTGCCGACGCGGCGGGTGCCTTGGCGGTGATCGTTCCGAAAGACAAGTCAGCCACCCTGACTCCGACTGTGCGTAAAGTCGCCTGTGGTGCCGCGGAAGTGATTCCGTTGGTGGCCGTGACCAACCTGGCGCGCACCCTGGAAAAGCTCAAGCAGCGTGGCTTGTGGGTTGTCGGCACGGCGGGGGAGGCTGAGCAGGATCTGTATCAGCAAGACCTGACCGGCCCGACCATCCTGATCATGGGCGCAGAAGGTAGCGGAATGCGTCGCCTGACGCGTGATCTTTGCGACTATCTGGTGCGTTTGCCAATGGCCGGCAGCGTCAGCAGCCTCAACGTTTCCGTGGCTACCGGCGTGTGCCTGTTCGAAGCCCTGCGCCAGCGTGGCGTCAAAGCCGCCGCGACCGCCAAGAAGTCCTGAGCCAGGTGCAATGATCATTCCCACGCTCGTGGGAATGATCATGCTGTGGTGATTGTTCAAATAATCACCAATTGCCTTGCGCCGCTTCTGTCCCTTCTCTACAATTGCGCCCCTTGCTGTGACGGCAGGCACGCATGTGTCCATCGCCGGCAAGTCCATAAGTGTCATTCACTCCTTGTCTGACCGCTTTTGAGCGGCAGGCTACAACCCGTAAGGAGCATTCATGCGTCATTACGAAATCATCTTTTTGGTCCACCCGGATCAAAGCGAGCAAGTCGGCGGCATGGTTGAGCGTTACACCAAGCTGATCGAAGAAGACGGCGGCAAAATCCACCGTCTGGAAGATTGGGGCCGTCGTCAACTGGCCTACGCAATCAACAATGTTCACAAGGCTCACTACGTGATGCTGAACGTTGAGTGCACTGGCAAGGCCCTGGCCGAGCTGGAAGACAACTTCCGCTACAACGATGCAGTGATCCGTAACCTGGTCATCCGTCGCGAAGAAGCCGTTACCGGCCAATCCGAGATGCTCAAGGCTGAAGAAAACCGCAGTGAGCGCCGTGAGCGTCGCGACCGTCCTGAGCACGAAGGCGCTGAAAGCGTTGACAGTGATGACAGCGACAACAGCGATAACGCTGACGAGTAATCCACGGACCTTTTGAGGAGCCTATTACATGGCACGTTTCTTCCGTCGTCGTAAATTCTGCCGCTTCACCGCTGAAGACGTGAAAGAGATCGATTACAAAGATCTCAACACTCTGAAAGCTTACGTATCCGAGACCGGCAAAATCGTTCCAAGCCGCATCACCGGTACCAAAGCTCGTTATCAGCGTCAGCTGGCCACCGCTATCAAGCGCGCCCGCTTCCTGGCCCTGCTGGCCTACACCGACAGCCACGGCCGCTGAGACCGGGCAGTCGACACGTAGCAAAGGATTGAATGCATGCGCGCCATAGCTGAGTTCATCATGCGCGGTCGTATGCAGGCCACTCTCGTAGTGGCTGGATGCGCGGCATTGCCGTTGTTGTACTGGTTGGGTGCTGCCGCAGGGAGCCTTGTGCTGCTGCGGCGCGGATTGAAGGACGCCCTTGGCGTTCTTGCTCTGGGAATACTGCCGGCATTGATCTGGTGGCTGTATTCCGATGATCCACGCGCACTCATGGTGTTGCTGGGGTCTTCGGGCCTTGCGTTGGTTTTGCGCGCAAGTGAGTCCTGGAACCGCGTGCTGCTGGTCAGCATAGCGATGGGATTGGTGTTTTCAGTGGTGCTGGGCGCGGCTTACCGCCCCCAGATCGAGATGCTGTCGCAGGAACTGGTAAAGATCCTGCCGCTGGCCCTCGGTGACCTCTACCAGCAATTGTCGGTAGAGGAGCGAGCACGTCTCGCCGCCCTGATTGCCCCGGTCCTGACCGGCCTGATAGCGGCCTTGTTGCAAATCGTCAGTGTGCTGAGCCTGATTGTTGGGCGCTACTGGCAGGCGTTGTTGTACAACCCTGGTGGTTTTGGTCGCGAGTTTCGCGCCATCCGAATCCCGCTGGGGCCGGCGATGTTGCTGCTGGCGTGCATGCTTCTGGGGCCGAACTTCGGTTCCCAGCTGGCCATGTTGACGCCGTTGTGCAGCGTACCGCTGGTGTTCGCCGGGCTGGCCCTGATTCATGGGCTGGTGGCTGAAAAGCGACTGGCCAGGTTTTGGCTGGTGGGGTTGTACGTAACGCTGTTGCTGTTTATGCAACTGATCTATCCGTTGCTGGTGGTCCTGGCCATTGTCGACAGCCTGATTGATTTTCGCGGTCGATTGACGCCGAAAGACGTCGATAGCGCGAACGGTGAAGGTTAAAAGTTAAGAGGATTTTCACATGCAACTGATCCTTCTGGAAAAAGTCACCAACCTGGGCAACCTGGGTGACAAAGTGAACGTTAAGGCTGGTTACGGTCGTAACTACCTGCTGCCTTACGGCAAAGCTACCGCTGCGACCGCTGCCAACCTGGCTGCGTTCGAAGAGCGTCGCGCTGAGCTGGAAAAAGCCGCAGCAGACCGTAAAACTTCGGCTGAAAACCGCGCTGCCCAACTGGCTGAGCTGGAAGTGACTATCACTGCCACCGCCGGTGACGAAGGCAAGCTGTTCGGTTCGATCGGTACCCACGACATCGCTGATGCACTGACCGCCTCTGGCGTTGAAGTTGCAAAAAGCGAAGTTCGTCTGCCGAACGGCACCATCCGCAACGTAGGCGAATTCGACGTAGCCGTGCACCTGCACGCTGAAGTTGAAGCCACCGTACGCGTTGTCGTGGTAGCAGCTTAAGAAGTACTTGTCGGCTGGCGCCCTTGGGTGCTTGCCGGTAACATCGGGCACGATCCTGTTTACAGGTCGTGCCCTTTGTCTTTCTGCAGTTCCTGATTTTTTACAACCCCTGCTTTTCCTAAAGAACCCAAGTGGCCATGAACGATATCTCCGCTCCTGAGCAATACGATCTGCAAACCGCCGCGCTGAAAGTGCCGCCGCATTCCATCGAGGCCGAACAGGCCGTGCTCGGTGGTCTGATGCTGGACAACAACGCCTGGGAGCGCGTGCTTGATCAGGTCTCGGACGGTGATTTCTATCGACATGACCACCGCCTGATCTTCCGTGCGATCGCCAAGCTGGCCGATCAGAACTCGCCGATCGACGTCGTGACCCTTGCCGAGCAATTGGACAAGGAAGGTCAGACCTCGCAAGTCGGCGGTCTCGGTTATCTGGGCGAATTGGCAAAAAACACGCCGTCGGTCGCCAACATCAAGGCCTATGCCCAGATCGTTCGTGAGCGAGCGACCTTGCGCCAACTGATCGGCATCAGCACCGAAATCGCCGACAGCGCCTTCAACCCGGAAGGCCGCACCGCCGCCGAGATTCTCGACGAAGCTGAACGGCAGATTTTCCAGATCGCCGAAGCGCGCCCGAAAACCGGTGGCCCGGTAAGCGTCAATGACCTGTTGACCAAGGCCATCGACCGCATCGACACCTTGTTCAACACCGACAACGCCATCACCGGCCTGTCGACCGGCTACACCGACCTCGACGAGAAGACCAGCGGCCTGCAACCGTCTGACCTGATCATCGTCGCCGGCCGTCCATCGATGGGTAAAACCACCTTTGCGATGAACCTGGTGGAGAACGCCGTGTTGCGCAGCGAGAAGGCGGTACTGGTTTATTCGCTCGAGATGCCAGGCGAGTCGCTGATCATGCGTATGTTGTCTTCGCTGGGCCGGATCGACCAGACCAAGGTCCGGGCCGGTCGCCTGGAAGATGACGATTGGCCGCGCCTGACCTCGGCGGTCAACCTGCTCAACGATCGCAAGCTGTTCATCGACGATACCGCCGGCATCAGCCCGTCGGAAATGCGTGCGCGGACCCGTCGTCTGGTGCGCGAACACGGTGAGATCGGTCTGATCATGATCGACTACTTGCAACTGATGCAGATCCCGGGTTCCAGCGGTGACAACCGGACCAACGAGATTTCCGAGATCTCCCGTTCCCTGAAAGCCCTGGCCAAGGAGTTCAACTGTCCGGTAGTGGCGCTGTCCCAGCTCAACCGTTCCCTCGAGCAGCGGCCGAACAAACGTCCAGTGAACTCCGACTTGCGGGAATCTGGAGCGATCGAGCAGGACGCCGACGTCATCATGTTCGTGTACCGGGACGAGGTGTATCACCCGGAGACCGAGCATAAAGGCATCGCCGAGATCATCATCGGTAAACAGCGGAACGGCCCGATCGGCTTTATCCGCCTGGCCTTCATCGGCAAATACACCCGATTCGAAAACCTCGCGCCGGGCAGCTATAACTTCGACGATGATGAGTAACTGAGCAGGGACTTTGTGGCGAGGGAGCTCGCTCCCGTTCGGCTGCGCAGCAGTCGTAAATTCTGAATTTGCGGTATCACAGATAAACTATGGGGGCCGCTTCGCTGCCCAGCGGGAGCAAGCTCCCTCGCCACAAGAGCGGTGTCATGCCTCAGGAGCTTGTTGCGAATCCGGCTCTGCAATTTCCGACCATAGCCGTCGGAATTGGTTAAATTTTGTGCTATATTCCGCGCCCGCGATTTTTCATCTCAACACCGGTCATCGTCATGCAAACAGCCAAGCCGTTATTTGACTATCCCAAGTACTGGGCCGAATGTTTCGGTCCAGCGCCATTCCTGCCAATGAGCAGGGAGGAGATGGATCAGCTTGGCTGGGATTCCTGCGACATCATCATCGTCACCGGTGATGCGTACGTTGACCACCCGTCGTTTGGCATGGCAATCATCGGCCGGCTGCTGGAGTCCCAGGGCTTTCGCGTCGGGATCATTGCCCAGCCAAACTGGCAGTCCAAAGACGACTTCATGAAGCTCGGCGAGCCGAACCTGTTTTTCGGTGTCGCGGCCGGCAACATGGACTCGATGATCAACCGCTACACCGCCGACAAGAAAATCCGTTCCGATGACGCCTACACCCCCGGTGGCCTGGCGGGCAAACGTCCGGATCGCGCGAGCCTGGTTTACAGCCAGCGCTGCAAGGAAGCCTACAAGAATGTGCCGATCGTTCTCGGTGGCATCGAAGCATCCCTGCGCCGCATCGCGCACTACGATTACTGGCAGGACCGGGTGCGTAACTCGATCCTGATCGACGCCTGCGCCGACATCCTCCTGTACGGCAACGCCGAGCGGGCGATCGTCGAAGTTGCCCAGCGTCTGTCCTACGGTCACAAGATCGAAGACATCACCGACGTGCGCGGCACCGCGTTCATCCGTCGTGATACGCCGCAAGGCTGGTACGAAGTCGACTCCACGCGCATCGACCGTCCGGGCAAGATCGACAAGATCATCAACCCGTACGTCAACACCCAAGACACCCAGGCCTGCGCCATCGAGCAGGAAAAGGGACCGGTTGAAGATCCGGAAGAAGCCAAGGTCGTGCAGATTCTGGCGAGCCCGCGGATGACCCGCGACAAGACCGTGATCCGTCTGCCATCGGTAGAAAAGGTTCGTGGTGACGCCGTTCTGTACGCCCACGCCAACCGCGTGCTGCACCTGGAAACCAACCCGGGCAACGCCCGCGCGCTGGTACAGAAGCACGGCGAAGTCGACGTCTGGTTCAACCCACCGCCGATTCCGATGACCACTGAAGAAATGGACTACGTGTTCGGCATGCCTTACGCACGTGTTCCGCACCCGGCGTATGGCAAGGAGAAGATCCCTGCCTACGACATGATCCGTTTCTCGGTGAACATCATGCGCGGCTGCTTCGGCGGCTGTACCTTCTGCTCGATCACCGAGCACGAAGGCCGGATCATCCAGAACCGCTCCGAAGAGTCGATCATTCGCGAGATCGAAGAGATCCGCGACAAAGTGCCAGGCTTTACCGGCGTGATCTCCGACCTCGGCGGCCCGACCGCGAACATGTACCGCATCGCTTGCAAGAGCCCGGAAATCGAATCCGCGTGCCGCAAGCCGTCATGCGTATTCCCCGGCATTTGCCCGAACCTCAACACCGACCACTCGTCGCTGATCCAGCTGTATCGCAGCGCCCGTGCCTTGCCGGGTGTGAAGAAGATCCTGATCGCCTCCGGCCTGCGTTACGACCTCGCGGTCGAGTCGCCGGAATACGTCAAGGAGCTGGTGACCCACCACGTCGGCGGTTACCTGAAGATCGCCCCGGAACATACCGAGGAAGGTCCGCTCAACCAGATGATGAAGCCGGGCATCGGCAGCTATGACAAGTTCAAGCGGATGTTCGAGAAGTACTCCAAGGAAGCCGGGAAAGAGCAGTACCTGATTCCGTACTTCATCGCCGCCCACCCGGGCACCACCGACGAAGACATGATGAACCTGGCCTTGTGGCTCAAGGGCAACGGTTTCCGTGCGGATCAGGTGCAGGCGTTCTACCCGTCGCCGATGGCCACCGCCACCGCCATGTATCATTCGGGCAAGAACCCGTTGCGCAAGGTCACTTACAAGAGTGACGCGGTGACCATCGTCAAGAGCGAAGAGCAGCGTCGTCTGCACAAGGCGTTCTTGCGTTACCACGATCCGAAAGGCTGGCCGATGTTGCGTGAAGCGCTGACCCGCATGGGCCGCGCCGACCTGATCGGGCCGGGCAAGAACCAGCTGATCCCGCTGCACCAGCCGGCCACCGACAGTTACCAGAGCGCCCGTCGCAAGAACTCGACGCCAGCCGGTAGCCATAAAGTGGCTGGGGAAAAGACCACCAAGATCCTCACGCAACACACCGGCTTGCCGCCGCGTGCCAGCGATGGCGGTAACCCGTGGGACAAGCGTGAACAGGCCAAGGCCGCGGCGTTCGCCCGCAACCAACAGGCCGCGAAGGAACGCAAGGACGCCGCCAAAGGCAAAGGGCCAAAGCCTGCGCGCAAGCCAGTCGTGCCGCGTTGATCGCAGCCTAGCAAGCAAAACGCCAGCCTCGTGCTGGCGTTTTGCTTTGTAGGCGCTGGAGAACTTGTTTGTTAAGGTGGCGCCCATTAATTGCCATCGCAGGCAAGCCAGCTCCCACAGGGGAATGCATTCCAGATGTGGGAGCCGGGCTTGCCCGCGATGAGGCCGGCATGGCCACTCTCCACTTCAAGGAAGAACACCCATGAGCAACCCCCTGCTCGGCATCGGCATGGACTCCAACCGCTCCCAGTTCATGGCGCGCCAGCGCATCGAAAGTGAACTCAACCTGCCGCGTATATTTGCTGCCATCGACGCCGATCCCAGCATCGTCGGCGCAGGGGTGGTGTATATCGACGCCGACTTCAACGTAGTTACCCTGCGTGAGTTCAAGCCGATTTGCAGTATCCAGCCCAAGCGCATCATCGTACGTGAGGCGCAGAAATACGTCGCTCCCGCACAATTTGCTGACCAAGTGGTGAATAACCCGCGAGAGTCGCGACTGATCAGCGAAGCTTTCAACACCACGTTGTCCTGTGGCGGCGCGGTCCTGGGTTGGCTGGTGATGTTAAGTGGCACCATCGCGGTGCCGTTCACCGCTGGCGCCAGTTCGGTCATCACGGTCATTGGCTATGCCAGTGCTACAGCCAGTACGGCGTCATGCCTGATGGGCGCATTTCGCACCCGCAATGAAATCGTCAACCCTGGCATGAATGACTATCTGGATAACGAAGAGTGGTACCAGGCCGCTACCAAGATCATGGACGGCGCCGCCTTGGTCGGTGTGGGCGCGTCTGCGCTGACCACGGTCAAGCTGGTCAATGTCGCCCGTGCATCCACCGGTAAAACCCTGCGCCAGGTGCTTAAAGGCCTCAATGGCCAAGAGCGAGAAAAACTGACCAAAGAACTGTTGAAAATTGCCGACCCGCAGATGTCGACCAAGATGCGCAAGCTGCTGCAACTGCGCGGTGACTTGCCCAAGCGCTTCACTCACACCCAGCTCAAGCATTCCACCATCGTACAGTTGGGCGATGCCTTCAGTGCAGGGCTGAGCGTCTGGGGCCTGGCGCGCTCGGATAACCCCAAGCAGCTCAAGACCCTGGCGATAGGCCTGTATGAGGAGTTGGAGTGATGAGTGGTGTTCCGTCGTTAAAACCGTTTTTGCTGGAACATTTCCCATCGTTCATCGGCGTGATTCTTGCGGGTTGCCTCGGTGGCTCTGGCGCAATTTCCTTAGCGGCCAGCACCTATTTCGCCGATGTGCCCATGGCTACGAATGCCACTGTGTCCTGGTTTGTGGTGATATTCGCTGCATTGTTTGTGGTCAACAGCAACTTCCTGATTGTGCGTGGGCGGGCCTGGGCCGTGTGGGGAATGGTGGCGTTTTTCGTGGTGTGCCTGCTGGTGGTATTGCCGACGCTGCAATACAGCCCGCATTGGTTTATCTACAGTGAATGTTTGTTCTGGCCACTGCTGGGCTTGTTGTTACTCAACAGCAAAGGCTATCGCTCGATGGTGCGCAAACTTGTGGAAGTACGTCGGTTGCGCCAGGCGGCCAAGGCGGGTTGATTGGGTAGATTCACCACCCACCCCTTCAAGTCTAAACATACAAGCCGGGCCCGCCCGCGATAAGGCCGGCATGGCCACTATCCACTTCAAGGACGAACACCCATGAGCAGCCCCCTGCTCGGCATCGGCATGGACTCCAACCGCTCCCGGTTCATGGCGCGCCAGCGCATCGAGAGTGAAATCAACCACGCCACTGTGACGCAAATCCGGGATTCTCTCGGTGCGGCCATTGGTATTTTCGGGAGCGCTTTGTCGGGGAGCATTCGTACCGTCGCGGTAGGTTTGTATGAGGCGCTTGCATGATGGAGCGCCAAGGTTCGTTGAGCGCTTTTTTGGCTCAGTATTTCCCTACGTTCATCTGTGCATTCTTTCTCGCCTGCTTTTCCCTTTCCGCGAGCATCTCATTGGCCTCGAGTACCTATTTTCGCGGTGATCCAGAGCGTGCGCGTTATTCTTTTCTGGCGGCGGTTGGGCTGGGGCTGCTCTTGGCGTTCAGCCATTTCGTCATGATCAGAGGGCGCACTTGGGGAAGTTGGGTCATTGTCGCTTTCTACGCTGTGTGCTTTCTGACAGTCCTGCCTACCTACGGCTACCGGCCGCATATGGCGGCTTATGTAACTGGCCTGCTGTTTCCCTTGCTCGGGATGTTGTTGCTGAATAGTCAGCGCCATCGCGAAATGCGCCGTCAACTCGTGATGATTCGCAAAAAGCGCCAGGCAGCCCTTGCCGACCGCAAGCCCCGGAAAATGAAATGAACGATTTTCCTCCATTGACGCGCTATCTCGCCCGCTACTTCCCGGTCTTCATGGGCGCGATTTTTGCCTGCGTCTTCACCCTGGTCTTTGCGGTCCCGTTGTTTTTCGAAAGCTATTTTCAGAACCTTTCCATGGCCGACAGTGCCAAGTACACCTTCCTGGGTGGCATCGCGCTCACCCTGGTCATCGTGCACTGTAATTTCATGATCGCGCGGGGGCGTCCGAATTGGGTCAGGCCGCTGGTGGCGCTATTGGCCATTTGTTTTCTCGGTGTATTGCCCGCCATCGCATATGGGCCGCACCCTCTGATTTATGCCGTGACTTTGCTGTTTCCGCTGCTGGCGTTACTGCTGCTCAACAGCAAACGCCACCGCGAAATGCGCCAGAAGCTGCTCGAAGTGCGCCATCTGCGCGAAGCCGTGATTGCCAAGCGCAACGCCCGTTGACTGGATAGATTGCCGCCGCGTGTCGGCGATGGAGGTAACCCGTGGGACAAGCGTGAGCAGGCCAAGGCCGCGGCGTTCGCCCGCAACCAACAGGCTGCGAAGGAACGCAAGGACGCCGCCAAAGGCAAAGGGCCAAACCCTGCGCGCAAGCCAGTCGTGCCGCGTTGATCGCAGCCTGGAAAACAAAACGCCAGCCTCGTGCTGGCGTTTTGCTTTGTAGGCGGTGGAGAACCTGTTTGTTAAGGTGGCGCCCATTAATTGCCATCGCAGGCAAGCCAGCTCCCACAGGGGAATGCATTCCAGATGTGGGAGCCGGGCTTGCCCGCGATGAGGCCAGCATGGCCACTATCTACTTCAAGGAAGAACACCCATGAGCAACCCCCTGCCTGGCATCGGCATGGACTCCAACCGCTCCCAGTTCATGGCGCGCCAGCGCATCGAGAATGAAATCAACAACGAACTGTTGACCATCAATGACCTCCGCCTGACATCGAAGATGCTCAAGCTCAAGCAATTGACGGGCGAGCTGCCCAAGCGTTTTACCCCGACTCAACTTAAGCACAGCACCAAGACCCAAATTAAAGATGCCTTAGGCGCAACGGCGGGCTTTGGTGGGAGTGCTTATACGGGCAACGTAAAAACCATCGCATTGGGGTTGTATGAGGAAGTCGGCGAATGAGCGAGCTGATGACGCTTCGTGATTTTTTCAGGCACTACTTCCTTACTTTTATCGGTGGTGTATTTGCGGCCTATTTTTCCTTGGGCTTCGCTACCGCGCTTTCCTTTGCGACCTATTTTCGTGATGCTCCTCTCGCTGGAGGTTTGGGCTTTTCAATCATGCTTGCCGGAGCGTTTCTGATCCTGTTAACGGTCCATAGCAATTTCATGATTTTGCGGGGGCGACCGTCTTGGGTGTGGGTAACGGTGGGTATTTACTTCGCGTGCTTTTTGTTTGTGCTTCCAATGATTCAATACAAACCCCACGCCGTTCTTTATGGCCTTGCTTTGGTTTTTCCGCTGTTTGGCCTATTGATACTCAACAGTGCCGTTCAGCGAGATATGCGTATTAAACTCGTGGAAATCCGCCATCTTCGACAGGCATTAAAAGCCCAGCATAAAAAACGATAGGTACCACGGCTCGTCATCTGGGTGCTTTCACCACCCACCCCTTCAAGTCTAAACATACAAGCGGGGCTTGCCCGCGATAAGGCCGGCATGGCCACTATCCACTTCAAGGACGAACACCCATGAGCAGCCCCCTGCTCGGCATCGGCATGGACTCCAACCGCTCCCAGTTCATGGCGCGCCAGCGCATCGAGAGTGAAATCAACCACGCCACTGTGACACAAGTCCGGGATTCTCTCGGTGCGGCCATTGGTATTTTCGGGAGCGCTTTGTCGGGGAACATTCGTACCATCGCGGTAGGTTTGTATGAGGCGCTTGCATGATGGAGCGCCAAGGTTCGTTGAGCGCTTTTTTGGCTCAGTATTTCCCTACGTTCATCTGTGCATTCTTTCTCGCCTGCTTTTCCCTTTCCGCGAGCATCTCATTGGCCTCGAGTACCTATTTTCGCGGTGATCCAGAGCGTGCGCGTTATTCTTTTCTGGCGGCGGTTGGGCTGGGGCTGCCCTTGCCGACCGCAAGCCCCGGACAATGAAATGAACGATTTTCCTCCATTGACGCGCTATCTCACCCGCTATTTCCCGGTATTCATGGGGACAATTTTCATGGCGATTTTTTCCGGGTCGTCTGCTGTTTCCCTGGCGGGCGTGACATATTTGCGCGACGTTGATCCGGAGCTCAAATCAAGCTACTCCGGGCTTGCCATACTGGTGCTGGTTGCAGTGATAGTGTTTGGCAACGTGATGATTGCGCGCGGACGCCCGTGGGCCACTGCCTTGGTGGCGGGTTACCTGGGATGTTGCCTGCTGTTCGTATTGCCGATGATTCAGTACCACCTCCACGTGCTGGTCTATGGCTCGGCAGTGCTCTTCCCGTTATTGGGATTGTTGTTGCTCAACAGCAAACGCCACCGCGAAATGCGCCAGAAGCTGCTCGAAGTGCGCCGTCTGCGTGAAGCGGTGATTGCCAAGCGCAACGCCCGTTGACTGGATAGATTCACCACCCACCCTCACACTCCCGCCACAAATATGTGCAACCCTCGCACCACGGCACCCACCTTGGCGCCGCTTTGGTGCTGTACTGCACCGGGTCTTACGATAAAGCGCAATGACCGCCGCTCTGGCATAAGTCTTGCGCGCTTTGTTTCCATGCCCTGGCTCGCAGGAGGCCGCCGTGTCGATTCATGTCGCGTTGCACCACGTTACGCATTACCGCTATGACCGCGCTGTCGAGCTCGGTCCGCAGATCGTTCGCTTGCGCCCGGCGGCCCATAGCCGTACGCGGATTCTTTCCTATGCGTTGAAAGTGTCGCCAGAGCAACACTTCATCAATTGGCAGCAAGACCCCCAGGGCAATTATCTGGCGCGGTTGGTATTTCCTGAGAAAACCACGGAGCTGCGGATCGAAGTCGATCTGCTGGCCGAGATGGCGGTGTTCAACCCGTTCGATTTCTTCCTTGAGCCCTACGCGGAAAAAATTCCCTTCGCTTATGCCGCAGACGAACAGCGCGAGCTGGCGCCGTACCTGGAAACCCTGCCGCTGACGCCGATATTCAAGGCCTACCTTGACGGCATCGACCGCACGCCGCTGCCCGCCGTGGATTTTCTGGTGGCGTTGAACCAGTGCCTGAGCGACGACATCGGCTACCTGATCCGCATGGAACCGGGCGTGCAAACCCCGGAATACACCCTCGAACACGCCTCGGGTTCTTGCCGCGACTCGGCCTGGTTGCTGGTGCAATTGCTGCGCAACCTCGGACTGGCGGCGCGATTCGTTTCCGGTTACCTGATCCAGCTCACCGCTGACGTCAAAAGCCTCGACGGTCCTTCCGGCACCGAGGTCGACTTCACCGACCTGCACGCCTGGTGTGAGGTTTATCTGCCCGGCGCCGGATGGATTGGCCTGGACGCTACTTCTGGACTGTTTGCCGGCGAAGGGCATATTCCGTTGGCCTGTAGTCCTGATCCGTCCTCGGCGGCGCCGATCAGTGGCCTGGTCGAACCGTGCACGTGTGAATTCAGCCACGAAATGTCGGTCGAGCGGATTTGGGAGGCCCCACGCGTTACCAAACCCTACACCGAAGACCAGTGGCTGGCGATCCAGGCGCTGGGCCGGCAGATCGATGCCGACCTGCAAGAAGGCGATGTGCGCCTGACCATGGGCGGCGAGCCGACGTTCGTCTCCATTGACGACCCCGACGGTGCCGAGTGGAACACCGCCGCGCTCGGGCCAGACAAGCGGCGGCTGTCCGCCGAGCTGTTCCAGCGCATGCGCAAGCATTACGGACCCAAGGGCCTGGTGCATTTTGGCCAGGGTAAGTGGTATCCCGGTGAGCAACTGCCGCGTTGGTCGCTGAACTGCTACTGGCGGCGAGATGGCGTGCCGATCTGGAACAACAGCGCGCTGATTGCCGATGAGCAGCAAGACTACGGCGCCGATGGCAAGTTGGCCGGGCGTTTTCTGGCGAGTGTCGCCGAGCGTTTGAAACTGCCTGCGAGCTTTGTGTTTCCGGCCTACGAAGACAACCTCTACTACCTCTGGCGCGAAGGTGCGTTGCCGGTCAACGTCAGCGCTGAAGACTCACGGCTGAGCGACGAACTCGAGCGCGCGCGCCTGCACAAGGTCTTCAGCCAAGGTCTGGACAAGGTGATTGGCCAAGTACTGCCGCTGGCGCGCACCGCCAAGGGCGATCAATGGCAGAGCGGCCGCTGGTACCTGCGTGACAGCCATTGCCGGTTGGTGCCAGGAGATTCACCGTTGGGTTATCGCTTGCCGTTGGCTTCGCAACCGTGGGTGACGGCCGCGGAGTATCCGTTCGTGCACCCGGTCGATCCGAATCAGGATTTGCCGGAGCTGCCCGACGCCGCCAATTTGCAGGCCCATGGCGAACCGGCCACAGCCGATGAGCGCACACCGAAAATCGACCAGTCCGCCGATTGGCTGACCCGCACCGCACTCTGCGCCGAGGCTCGGGAAGGGCGGTTGTACCTGTTCATGCCGCCACTGGAACGCGCCGAGGATTACCTCGAACTGGTCAGCGCCATCGAAGCCACCGCCGAGGAACTGCATTGCCCGGTGTTGCTGGAAGGCTATGAACCGCCGAGTGATCCACGCCTGAGCAACTTCCGTATTACTCCGGACCCCGGCGTCATCGAAGTCAACGTGCAGCCGTCTGCCAGTTGGGACGAGCTGGTGGAGCGCACCGAATTCCTCTACGAAGAGGCGCGCCAGACCCGGCTGACCACCGAGAAATTCATGATCGACGGTCGGCATACCGGCACCGGCGGCGGTAACCATTTCGTACTCGGAGGCGCGACGCCGGCCGACTCACCGTTTCTGCGTCGCCCGGATTTGCTGCGCAGTCTGATCAGCTACTGGCATAACCACCCGTCGCTGTCCTACCTGTTTTCCGGTCTGTTCATCGGCCCGACTTCCCAGGCCCCACGGGTGGACGAAGCGCGCAACGATGCGTTGTACGAGCTGGAGATCGCCTTCGCGCAGATGCCAAAACCCGGCGAAGAGTGCGCGCCATGGCAAGTGGACCGCTTGCTGCGCAACCTGCTGATCGACGTCACGGGCAACACCCACCGTGCCGAGTTCTGCATCGATAAACTCTATTCGCCGGATGGCGCCACCGGGCGCCTCGGTCTGCTGGAACTGCGCGCCTTTGAAATGCCACCCCATGCGCGCATGAGCCTGGCTCAGCAATTGTTGTTGCGGGCGCTGGTGGCGCGGTTCTGGCGCGAACCGTATGCACCGGCCAAGCTGGCGCGTTGGGGCACCGAGTTGCACGACCGTTTCCTGCTGCCGCACTTCATCGAGCAGGACTTCGCCGATGTGATCGTCGACCTTAACGCCGCCGGCTATGCGTTGCGCGCCGAGTGGTTTGCCGCGCATCTGGAGTTCCGCTTTCCCAAGGTTGGCGATTACGCGGTCAGCGGCATCGAGCTGGAACTGCGTCAGGCGCTGGAGCCTTGGCATGTGCTGGGTGAGGAGGGCTCGGCCGGCGGCACGGTGCGTTATGTCGACTCGTCGCTGGAGCGTTTGCAGGTCAAGCTCACAGGCCTGGCGCCGCAACGTTACGTGCTGACCTGCAACGGCATCCCGGTACCGCTGCAACCGACCGGGCGGGTCGGCGAGTTTGTTGCCGGCGTGCGGTTTCGCGCCTGGCAACCGGCGAACTGCCTGCAACCGACCATCCCGGTGCACGCGCCGCTGGTGTTCGACCTGCTCGACACCTGGATGCAACGCTCGCTGGGCGGTTGTCAGTACCACGTCGCCCACCCGGGCGGACGCAACTATGACAGCCTGCCGGTAAACGCCAATGAGGCCGAGAGCCGGCGGATGGCGCGGTTCTTCCGTCTCGGACACAGCCCGGGAACCTTGCCGGTGCCAACGCTGACCCTTAACGACGAGCTGCCGATGACGCTTGATTTGCGACGTTTCTGAATCAGACACGACGTCCGGATTATTCGTCTATCCGGGCGTCAAAGGTCTGCGTTAATCTGACTTTTCATTGCTGGCTGCCGAGCTTTCCATGCCTGACCTGCTTGACCGTTACCCGCTTACGCCGGGCACCTATCACGAATTGCTCGACGATAGCGGTGCCGTGCGCCCGCACTGGCGACGGCTGTTCGATCAGTTGCAACGCAGCACGCCCGCGCAACTGCTGCAACGGCAAGCCTTGCTGGCACGACAGATTCAGGAAAACGGCGTCACCTACAATGTTTACGCCGACCCCAAAGGCGCTGATCGTCCATGGGAACTGGACCTGCTGCCCCATGTGATGGCGGCTGATGAGTGGCAGCAGTTGTCCGCCGGGATCGCCCAGCGTGCGCGTTTGCTCAACGCGGTACTGGCGGATCTGTATGGCCCGCAGCGCTTGATTGCCGAAGGCCTGCTGCCGGCAGAACTGGTGTTCGGCCATAACAATTTCCTCTGGCCCTGTCAGGGCATCCAACCGCCGGACGGGGTCTTTTTGCATCTGTACGCGGTGGATTTGGCGCGCACGCCCGATGGGCGTTGGTGGGTCACGGCGGATCGGACTCAAGCGCCGTCCGGTGCCGGTTACGCGCTGGAAAACCGCACCATCGTGTCGCGGGCCTTTCCGGAGTTGTACCGTGATTTGCAGGTGCAGCATTTGGCCGGGTTCTTCCGTACCTTGCAGGAAACCCTCGCACGTCAGGCACCGAGTGCCGATGAAGTGCCGCTGGTGGTGTTGCTGACGCCGGGACGATTCAACGAGAGCTATTTCGAACACCTGTATCTGGCTCGCCAACTGGGTTATCCATTGGTTGAGGGCGGTGACCTGACCGTACGCGATGCCACGGTCTACCTGAAAACCCTCAGCGGCCTGCGTCGGGTTCACGCGATCATGCGTCGGCTCGACGATGATTTCTGCGATCCGCTGGAGTTGCGCACCGACTCGGCGCTTGGTGTGCCGGGCCTGCTTGACGCGGTTCGACAGGGGCGGGTGCTGGTGGCCAATGCCTTGGGCAGTGGCGTACTGGAGTCGCCGGGGCTGTTGGGCTTTTTGCCGAAGATCAATCAATTCCTGTTCGGCGAAGAACTGATCCTGCCGTCCATTGCCACCTGGTGGTGCGGCGAGCCTCCGGTGTTGGCGCAGGCCCTGGAGAAAATGCCTGAACTGCTGATCAAACCGGCGTTCCCCTCGCAGAGTTTTGCCTCGGTATTGGGCCGTGACTTGAGTGAAAAACAGCGCCAGGATCTCTCTGAGCGCATGCAGGCACGGCCTTATGCCTATGTGGCGCAAGAACTGGCGCAGCTGTCGCAGGCGCCAATCTGGCAAGCCGAAGACGGCCAGTTGCAGCACCGGGCGATTGGCATGCGCGTTTACGCAGTGGCCAGTCAAGACGGCTATCGGGTGCTGCCCGGCGGCTTGACCCGGGTTGCGGCGGAACCCGATGCCGAGGTGGTGTCGATGCAGCGCGGCGGCGCAAGCAAGGACACCTGGGTGTTGGGTGAGCGAGCGCCGATCGGCGAGCAATGGAAAACCCAGCGAACCCTTGGCGTGCATGATCTGGTGCGACGTGATCCCTACCTGCCGTCGCGGGTGGTCGAAAACCTGTTCTGGTTCGGCCGCTATTGCGAGCGCTGCGACGACAGTGCGCGGCTGCTGCGGATCATGCTCACGCGTTACGTCGACGGCGACGATCCGCAAGCCTTGCAGGCCGCGGTCGATCTCGGTGAAAGCCTGTTGTTATTGCCCGACGAAGGTGAATTGCCCGAGCGTTTGCTGACGGCATTGTGCGGTGATGACTGGGCCTTCAGCCTGCGCTCCAACCTGCAACGCTTGCAGTGGGCGGCCTCCCAGGTGCGCGGCAAACTCTCGCGAGAAAACTGGCAGGCGCTGGTGGAGTTGCAGCGCGATGCCATCGAGCTGGAAACCGAAGAGCCGGATTTTGGCGAGCGGCTGGATTTCCTCAACCGCCTGGTCATGTCGCTCGCGGCGCTGTCGGGCTTTGCGCTGGACGACATGACCCGCGATGAAGGCTGGCGCTTTTTGATGATCGGGCGGCGGATCGAGCGATTGCAGTTTCTTGGTAGCAGCCTGGCCGCGTTCCTGCGCGGCGCCGGGGCTTTCGATCAAGCCGGGCTGGAATGGCTGCTGGAGCTGGGCAACAGCAGCATCACCTACCGCTCCCGCTACCTGGCGGTGGCGCAATTGATTCCGGTGCTCGATGTGTTGCTGCTCGATGAGCAGAACCCTCACGGCGTATTGTTCCAGTTGAAACTGGTGACCCGGACCCTCAAACGCCTGAACGATGATTTTGGTCTGCCGCGCGATCTGGCGTTGCCTTCGTTGGTCGAGCGTCTGGCGCGATTCGATCTCGGTTGCCTGGAGAACGGGTTGTTCGGCGAAGCCAGCGTCCGCGCAGCCCTCAGTGGATTGGCGGATCTGCTGCAAGAAATCGCCGATGTCAGCAATCAGGTGTCTGATCGTCTCGCGTTGCGGCACTTCGCCCATGTCGATGATGTCAGCCAGCGCACGGTGTCCGTCTGATGAGCGCCCGTTACCAGATTCTCCACGACACCCATTATCACTATGACAGCCCGGTCTCGCTGGCCCAGCAACTCGCTCATTTGTGGCCACGGCATTGCGCCTGGCAGCGTTGCATCGATCAGCAATTGCAGATCAGCCCGGAGCCGACTTCGCGCCGCGATGAGCTGGACGTGTTTGGCAATCCGCTGACCCGGCTGGCGTTTGAAAGGCCTCACGACGAACTGCTGGTCAATGCCCGGCTGACCGTCGAAGTGCTGGCCCGGCCGGTGCACGATTTCAATCAATCGCCGGCCTGGGACATGACCCGTAGCGCGTTGACCTACAGCAGTCAGCCGATTGCGCCGCAGCTAATGGATGCGTGCCGCTATCGGTTTGAGTCGCCGTATGTGCACTTGAAGAGCAGCTTCGTCGAGTTCTCCGAAAGCTGTTTTGCGCTGGGCCGTCCATTGATGCTGGGCGTTCAGGCGCTGATGGAAAAAATCTTCAGCGAGTTCACCTTTGACGCCGAGGCAACTCAGGTCGCGACGCCACTGGTGGAAGTGCTGGAACGTCGGCGCGGGGTCTGTCAGGACTTTGCGCACCTGATGCTCGCTTGCCTGCGTTCCCGCGGATTGGCGGCGCGTTACGTCAGTGGTTATCTGCTGACCCAGCCACCACCGGGCCAGCCCCGATTGATCGGCGCCGACGCATCCCATGCCTGGGTTTCGGTGTTCTGTCCGGTGCTGGGCTGGGTTGATTTCGACCCTACCAACAACGTGCAACCGGCGCTGGAGCACATCACGCTGGCCTGGGGCCGGGATTTTTCCGATGTCTCGCCATTGCGTGGAGTAATACTGGGCGGCGGCAGCCATGATCCGGAAGTGCAGGTGACCGTGATGCCATTGGATGAACGCGGTTCTTGAATGCGCAGGTTTCCTGTGGCGAGGGAGCTTGCTCCCGTTGGGCCGCGCAGCGGACCCAAAACCTGCACGCGCGGCGTATCAGGTAAAACGCATTCGCTGGTTTTACGGCTGCTGTGCAGCCGAGCGGGAGCAAGCTCCCTCGCCACAGGTTCTCTGAAGACCAATGTCGGGTGGGTTGTGCTTTGGGGATTTGTGCAAATCGAATGTGGAGGCTGTGAGGGTCGGCAGCATGACTGCCGACCCTGGACACAGATCCGGTGGGTTTGATCAGAACATCAAACCCTGTGGGTCTCAGGCGTCGGGCGCCTGATCTTTCGGTGCTTCAACAGCGTCATCAGCAACCACTTCACCTTCTGCATCGGGGTTCAGTGCGCCGGTTTCTTCATCGGCGGCAGCTTTCTTGCGTTGCAACTTTTCCTCTTTCTTCTGCTCTTTGGCCAAGTCTCTTTGACGTTTGGCGAAGGAGTAATTAGGTTTAGCCATGGGCGATCCTCTGGGGTCGAAGGTGAGGTTGAGCGGCGCGTATTCTGCCTTTAAACCGGGGTCAAGGGTTAGCTGGGTTTTTGCCCGGCCCATTTTGGTGCTACCACCGGTTGCCAGGCATCCAGCGCATCCAGCAGATCCTGCGGCGATTCGCTCATTTGCAGCATGTCACGGTGATGCTCGCGAACGAAGCCTTCGCCGACGACATGATCAAGAAATGCAGTGAGTTTGCTGTAAAAGCCGTTCACTTCCAGCAGTCCCAGCGGTTTGCCGTGGTAACCGAGCTGGCCCCAGGTCCAGACTTCGAACAGCTCTTCAAAGGTGCCGAGGCCGCCCGGCAGAGCGATAAACGCGTCGCTCAACTCGGCCATGCGCGCCTTGCGTGCATGCATGCCGTCGACCACTTCCAGACGCGTCAGGCCGGTGTGGCCGATTTCCGAGTTCTTCAGGCTTTCGGGGATGATCCCGATCACTTCGCCACCCGCCGCCAGTGCCGCATCGGCCACGATACCCATCAAGCCGACAGCACCACCGCCATACACCAGCGTCAGCTTGCGCCGGGCCAGCGCCTGGCCGAGGGCGATCGCCGCTTGCCGATACGCCGGGTCAGTGCCGGTGCTGGCGCCGCAAAATACACAAACAGACGCTAAAGACATGCCTTACTCCATGGTCAGTGATGACCCCAGAGTAATGGCAGACCTTGGGTGTTCCAAGGGCTATTCCTCGCAGCGAGGCCTTTCATAGGTACCGCTGGCGCCACAGGCGTAGGCGGCGAGCAAACTGCACAACAGGCTATTGAAGGACATGACAGGCGCTCCAGAGTGGGATGACAAACCGATCATAGGTGCGCGCCAGAGGTCTGGCCGGTTAATTGTTTCGATCAATGTCATAGCCCGAAAGTTGTATACAATTCTTGATTCAGGTCATAGGCACTTGCAGAAATTTCAGGCAGTCTTTATGCCCTATGGATTTTGTTAACCCTGCCTTGGAGATTCACCATGTTTGCCAAACTCGTTGCGGTATCCCTGCTGACACTGGCCAGCAGCCAATTGATGGCTGCAGAGTGCAAGGTCGATGTCGACTCCACCGATCAGATGTCCTTCAACACCAAGGAAATCACCATCGACAAGAGCTGCAAGACCTTCACCGTCAACCTGACCCACTCCGGCAGCTTGCCGAAGAACGTCATGGGTCATAACTGGGTGCTGAGCAAAACCGCAGACATGGCTGGCATCACTACCGATGGCATGGCCGCCGGCATCGACAAGAACTACCTGAAAGAAGGTGACGCTCGCGTCATCGCCCACACCAAAATCATCGGTGCCGGCGAGAAAGACTCGGTGACCTTCGATGTATCGAAGCTGACCGCTGGCGAAAGCTATCAGTTCTTCTGCTCGTTCCCGGGCCACAACTCGATGATGAAAGGCGCTGTTGTCCTGAAGTAATCAGGCAGGTCCAGCCGTCATGAAAAACGCCCCTCCGGGGCGTTTTTTCGTTTATGCGCGGGCCAAACCCGCTCAGCGCTCTGGCTATGTAATTCCTACCGCTGGTCGGAAACCACGGCCTACCTGTTATTTCTGACAGTGGTCAGCGTCTCGGGGGCGGGTGTTAGATGAGCGCCAGCCCTGCCGCTCATGTTGCGGCGACTCTTGCGAGATGGAGATTGCTCATGACTGCTCAAGAAGACGCTCCCAAAATACACGTTGACCTCCCGGAGTCTCTTGAAGAGCCGAGCATCAAGCAGGCGCTGGGTAGCCGCGAGCTTAATCCGATGGAGGTTTACACCACCGGCCGGCTGACTGCAGAAATCAAACGGGAGGATCAGGAATTGCTGGAGACCGACTCGTTCTCCGTCAAAGTCACGGGCGAGAGTGCCGATCCACGCGGTTCGTATGAGAGTCCTGTGTTGAAGTTCAGCTCACCCGCTCTCAGGACCTTGTTTCTGGAACCAAAGCTCACTGCTTTTAATCTGGGCAAAAAGATCAAGGTGGAATACACCGTCAATCGCGATGGTGAAACGTCGGTCACTTCCGACGAGCTCGAATTGAACGTGCTCGGCTTTAAGCTTGAGGATCTGACGAAGGGGGTGATCTTCGGGAAGGATGACGACGGTACCGGGCAAGAACTGGACCTGACCACCGACACCGACGACCGGACGGCGCGCGTTGATATCTGGCCGCTGATTGCCGAAGGGCAATTGCTTTGGATCGTGCTGAAGGGCGAGGACAAGAACGGTGATTCCTACGAGTTAACCCTGTTCGAGGGGCCGGTCGATCAGGCCTTGATCACCCTTGGTTACATCGAGGTGATTGTTCTTTTCAGTGAGCTGAAGCTGTTTGGCGATGGAACAGACGCGACGCTTCAGTACAAGGTTGCGTTTGATCAGGTCGATGACGAGAGCAAGGCGAACCTCTCGGAGGTGCGAAGCTATACCGTTAAGGCAGCTGCTGTGGTGAAACCCGCAATCGGCGAAGTGAAAGACTCCGACGGCACCGCGATCAGCAATCCCGATACGACCAGCAAAACGCC